>SICT01000022.1 GCA_009691315.1 Candidatus Uhrbacteria bacterium
ATGACAGCGTTCGCGATGACCAACCAACCAATAATAGTTGGGCCAAAAACCGTTTTCATCATTTTGAGTTCTTGTTCGATCATTTTATCTTTCCGCTCTTGTTCGGCTCGGGCAGCAGCCTGCGCTCTCTGGGACGCTTCCTGCGCTCGTCGTCCCCGACCAAGTTCTTGTTGCATCATTTGTTCCTGATACATGAGTGCTCGCTGTTGTTCTTGTGCCTGAAAATTTTCTTCTTCAGGCTGACTGGATTCTGATCCATCTGGTTCTGTTTGAGCGCCACGATCCTGTTCTTCCATTCCAGTTGATGTTTGGTCATCTCCCTCACCTTGTCCACCAGAAAAACTTTGTTGTGTTTGCATCATTTGTTTTTGCCGCTCTCGTTCTTTTTCAGCCGGGGAGGTTTTTCTTGCCGCATACGATTTGGCTGCAGACGCATCGAGAGCTGATCCAGAGCCACCCGCTCGATTCATGCTCTCGCTATACGGATCGCTCAACTGTCCGGGATCTGTTCGTTCGCGTCCGCGATCACTGGCTTGCATGGCCCCAAGCCCCGCTGCAAAGGCCATGGGTCCAGCGAGTTTTCTAAATTTTCCTAACAACCCAGGTTTTGGCGTTGCAGGTGGGGATTTTTGTGGAATACTTGGCACCCCAGTTACGCGGCGTACGGGATGAGCCGCTTGATCTGAGGAGGGAGGTTGATCTTGGTTTGTTTTACGTGTTTGATTTTGGCCACGAAAAATACGGAGAGCTTTATTGGAATCTCCGGAATCCTGGCGCGGATTTTGTCCTGCATTCGGTGGCGCCATAGGGTTAGTATACAGTATTGGGTATTGAGTATCGAGTATTGAAAAATATTCTAAAATATAAATTCGAGCGAGCGGAGACCAGAGATTGTTTCGTGGACTCCCCGTGCAAACGGGGATGTCCAGGAAATAAGCTCTGGTAGGCCGCGAGACAACAACTGAGGTACCAAGGATGTCTCGCGGCCTACCGTGGTGCATTCCCTGGACACCCCGATTTGCATCGGGGGTCACAGTGAACGCACCGCGGTCTCCGCTCACTCGAATTTATTTTTTCTATTTTAATGACAGTTGTTTATTTACGACGCGTAAATTCCATTTTTGTTTTTGTGGGTGTTCGATTAAGGCACGACCAAGGAGAGCGGCCACTTCGCGTTCGACAATACGCCGGGCGGCTCGTGCGCCTTCTTCGGCTTTTAGGTCTTGTGTCAAAAGCCACTCCAACACCTCTTCTTGAACGCTATAAATGATTTTTTGAGTGGCCTGCAAACGTTCAAACACGGCCGTGAGCTCACGCCGCAGAATTTCTTTAAGTGCATCACGTTCAAGCGGTTGAAAAATCACGATACGATCCAGGCGATTCAATAGTTCGGTACGAAAACGATCAGAGAGCTGATCACGTACCAGCGTTTCATATACTTGGCTTTTCTTGGTGGAAAGATCATCAAATCCTAAGCGCGCGCGATGCAGAAAGTCTGCGCCGACGTTTGAGGTGAGAACCATGTAGCTATGGTGGAAGGGAATGGCTCGGCCGCCGGCGTCCGTTATTTTTCCGTCTTCGAGAGCTTGCAATAAAATATGTTGAACATCTGGATGGGCTTTTTCAAATTCATCAAATAAGAGCACGGTGTGGGGATGCTTCCGAATCGTGTCAGCCAGCCGATTGCCTTCGCGATACCCAACATAGCCAGCGGGAGAGCCAAGCAGTTTTGAAACAGAATGACCTTCGGAAAATTCAGACATGTCGAGTTTGACGAGTGCCGATTCTCGGCCAAAAATTTCCATGGCCAACGCTCGCGCCAGAGCCGTTTTTCCTACGCCAGATGGTCCCACGAATAGAAAGCTGGCTTTTGGCCGTCGTGGATCAGATAGTCCAAGTCGGGCATGACGCACCGCCTCAGCCACCGTTCGCACCGCTTCGGTCTGTCCCAGGATGGTTTCGGCCAAACGATTCTCTAAATTTGCCAATTGATCCCGTTCACGACTGAGCACCATGGAAACGGGTATATGGGCAATGCGTGCCACTACTTGAGCAATATGATCGGCGGTGACGGTCAACCGTTCGGCCTGGCGGGCCTCCTCAAGCGTGCGTTCGAGCATTTTTTTTTCTTTCATGAGCCGTTCCTCATCCTGCAAAGCGGCGCTTGCCTCATCTAAGTGTCCGTTTTTTACCGCCTGTTCTTTTTTTTCTTGCATGACGGAGAGCGCGATATCGAGCGCACGTAGACGCTCCATTGGTTCTTGTGAACGACGTCCGGCGTTGAGGAGCGCCGCTCCCTCATCTAATAGATCCACGGCTTTGTCGGGGAAAAATCGATCGGTGAGATACCGTTCAGATAAGCGAATCGCCGCCGTCAGAGCCTCAGGTTCAAAGTGTACGCCATGGTGTTCTTCATAGTGTGCTTTTAATCCATGGAGCATTTTGAGTGCCAGCTCGGATGACGGTTCTTGAACGCTGACCGGTTGGTAACGGCGTTCCAGTGCGGCATCCGGCTCAATAAACTTTTTATATTCATTCCACGTCGTGGCACCAATACAGCGGATTTCTCCGCGCGACAGAGCCGGTTTCAAGATATTTGCGGCATCCAGTGAGCCTGAGGTTGATCCGGCGCCGACCAAATTATGAATTTCATCAATAAATAATATGATATTTTTATCTGTTCGGACTTCTTCCAGGAGTTGCTTCATGCGCGCTTCAAATTCTCCGCGATACATGGTGCCGGCAACCATCAGACTCAAATCCAACGCAAACACACGCTTGCCTTGCAAAACATCAGGCACATCTCCAGCGGCGAGTTTGGTTGCCAATCCTTCCACAATCGCGGTTTTGCCTACACCTGGTTCACCCAGAAGGATCGGATTGTTTTTGAATCGACGACACAAGATTTGCACCACGCGCTCCATCTCTTCTTCCCGGCCAATCACTGGATCGAGTTCAGCGACGGTGTCCGGAGCCGTCAGTTCGCGGGCAAAAATTTCTAGGGCTCTTAGTCTTTGCTCTCGCGTCGCGCGAGTTCGTTCGTCAACTTGCAGTGGTGGTGCAACACCTGCTTCGTTCTCTGTGTGTTCTCCAAGAGGTTTTACGATGAGATCGGGAAATTTGGATGTTGATTTTAGGACTTGCGTGACCTGTTCTTTCGCCAGATCCAAATTCATGCCCTGGGCTTCAAAAAATTGATGCAGATCTACGAGAGGCGTTTCGAGCAAAGCAAAAAGCAAATGCTCGGTACCAACATATTTATGTTCATAGACATGCGCCGTCATCACACACTTTTCCAACAGACGTTTCACCGCAAGCGACAGATCCGGGGCCACAGGCGCACCAGCCTGGTGTGGAGCGGGGAAGCCGCGAAAGTGTTCTTCAGTGGTTTGTAACACAATGCTGGATTTATTGAGAATTTCAGACGCAATCGAGCCTTTTTCTTGTAGGAGTCCAACCAAAAGATCGCCTGGTTCAACGAGATCACGGCCGTTGCTAATCGAAAAAGCCAGGCCTTTTTGTAATGCTTCTTTGAGATGCGTGGTAAAACGCGCGAGGAATTGAGGTTCGATCATGTCTTTAAGGTTAGCACGGTTATTTGGCACTTTCCATCAGGCGTAACTGTTTGATGCGTTCTTCAATCGGTGGATGTGTGGAAAAGAGGGTGGCGATATGTGAGCGTATACGGCCATCTCCAAATGGATTCGCGATCCACAGATGGGCGGTGGCACGTGATGGACGAGTCATGGGTTGATGAGCATCACGGATTTTTGCCAGTGCGCGGGCTAGACCTTCTGGATAGCGCGTCAGCAAAGCCCCGTCAGCATCAGCCAAAAATTCTCGTCTGCGACTGACCGCCAATTGAATCAATTGTCCGATCAGCGGAGAGAGAACAAGGAGAATGATTCCTACGATCATAAATATTCCATTTCCGGAGCCACGATCGTTACTGCGCCGTTGTCCACCAAACAAACTTCCGCGAATAAAAATATCTGACAGGAGTACAATTGCTCCGACCAAGACGGCGGCGAGCATCATCATACGCGTATCAAAATTCTTCACGTGCGAAAGTTCGTGCGCAATCACCCCTTCCAGCTCTTCGTTGGTCAGGAGATTTAAGATGCCTGTGGTGACCGTGACGGAAGCGTGTTTAGGATCGCGGCCTGTTGCAAAGGCATTGGGAGAAGGATCATTCACGAGATAGATGCGCGGTTTGGGAATGCCAGCCGTGATGGCTAAATTTTCCACCATGTTCCAGAGATAACGATTTTGTTCGCGATCACTTATTTCTTGTGCGCCGGATTGCCACAGCACGATTTTATCCCCGGAAAACCAGGAAATGGAGGTCATGCCAAGAGAAATAATCAATGTAAAGATCAGTCCGCTTGATCCGGTATCAGTCACATATCCATAGATATAGCCAACCGCGGCCAAGACACCAATAAAAATGGCGATGAGAAGCCAGCTTTTATGGCGGTTGGAATCGATTTGTTTGTACATTTTGATTGGATGTCTCGCGGCCTACCAGAGCCTATTTCCTAGACACCCCGCATTGCTGCGGGGGTCGTAGGAAACAGTCTCTGGTCTCCGCTCGTTTATTTTTTATATTTATTGGAGGCGAAATGTTTCAGACAAATTTCACTTCCGGAACCGCGCGTTCACTTGCATCAGCCAGTTCAAAGAATTCACGCGTTTTAAAACCCAAGGCATTGCCGATCATGTTGGTCGGAAAGGTTTGTAATTTGGTATTGAAGTTGCGGACATTGCCGTTGTAAAAGCGGCGTGAGGCTTGGATTTTATTTTCTGTATCAGATAATTCATCTTGCAAATTCAGAAAATTTTGATTTGCTTTGAGGTCTGGATAGGCTTCGCTCACGGCAAACAAACTTTTGAGCGTTCCGGCTAAGACGTTTTCTGTGGCAAGTTTATCCTGCGGGGTTTTTGCCATGATGGCGGCTTGGCGGGCTTGGGTCACTTTTTCGAACACGTTAGATTCATGCGCGGCATAGCCTTTGACCGCGGCAATCAAATTCGGAATCAGATCATGCCGACGTTTGAGTTGAACATCAATGTCTGCAAACGCTTCGTCCGTCTGCGTGCGGCTACGGATCAATCCATTGTAAGTGACAATGAGCCAAAGAATGAGGAGAACAACGACGATAAGGAAAATCAAAGATGGAGTCATATAGAATCAACGTAGCGCAAAATAACGCCATGGTCAATTATCTTTCCGTCATTCATAATGCGCGGCATATGATTGATCCAAAAGTTTTTAAAGCATATGACATTCGCGGTACGTCTCCAGGTGTTCTAGATGAGACGTTTGCCAGGCGTTTGGGAAAAGTTTTAGCCCATCTTTATCATCCTGAACATGTATTGGTTGGGCATGATATGCGCACAACCTCTCCGGTGCTTGAAGCGGCGTTGATCGAAGGGCTGACCGTTTCTGGCGTGTCTGTCACACGCGTAGGTTTGTGTTCGACACCTATGTTTTATGTGGGGATGGGTGAAGCAGAGGGGAAATATCAACTTGGGATTATGGTCACTGCTTCGCACAATCCAGGTCCAGACAATGGATTTAAGCTCATGCGAGGGGATCATCTACCGATTGGCCAGGGAAGCGGCATGGAAGAGATTCGCGAGGCCATGCTATCTGAAGAGTCCTTTTTTGATGCGACAGAGCCTGGATCCGTCGAACAGGATGAAGGATTATTAGAGCGTTATATTGAACGTATTTGTGGACTGGCAGCGCTTCCAGCGCGTCTTCCTGTTTGGCGCATCGCGATTGATGCGGGTAATGGTATGGATGGTTTGGTCTTGCCAAAATTATGTAGGCGTCTGCCTGGATTTGAATTTATTCGACTTTTTTGGGATTTGGATGGCACATTTCCGAATCATGAGGCGAATCCGCTCAAAGTCGAGACTTTGGTTAAACTTCAAGAACAGGTAACGCGTAATGCCTGTATTTTTGGTGCCGCCTTTGATGGTGATGGCGATCGTGTCGGATTTGTGGATGAGATGGGCACGCCGATTCCAGGTGATATTCTGACGGCATTGTTTGCACAAGAAATGCTTCGAGCGAAAGGCCCGGGAAAAGTTTTGTATGACATTCGATCATCGTGGAGTACACCACTCGCCATTCAGTCTGCTGGAGGTGAACCAGTCATGAGTAAAGTAGGACATGCGAATATTAAGAAAAGTATGCGCGAGAGTGGCGCGTTGTTTGCTGGAGAGTTATCCATGCATTTTTATTTTTCTGATTTATGGAATCATGAATCAGGGGATTACGCGTTTCTTCTTTTATTAAAAATTTTATTGCGTGAGCAAAAACCGTTATCTGAAATTTGGCGCCCGCTTGTCAGGTATGCCCACTCTGGTGAGATTAATTTTACGGTTCAAGACCCAAAATCCGTTATCGCTCGCTTGGAAGCTTTTTTTCATCCTCAATGCCCAGCCTTCACCTCTTATCTCGACGGTTTGCGTATGGAATTTCGTGATCTTAATCATCCGGAAAACGATTGGTGGTTTAATGTGCGACCTTCTAACACCGAGCCAGTGTTGCGTCTGACTCTAGAAGCCGCTGACCAAGATAAAATGAATGAGCATAAACGGCAATTGAGTCAGTTGATCCAGTCATAGGATATTTTTTGATTCAACTTATCCACAGTTTTCGATCTTGATCGATTGCATAGATCACTTCAGTGATCTATAATTATTCACATAAAAAAAATTTACTCATGAATTATATAATTTAATATTTGAATATGTACGAAGCTAAAACGCTTTCGGTCTTTGCGTGTTCCGGTCGGAGTTGGCAGTTGGCAGTCCTCTGCGGAACTGTCTTGGCCATCGGCTGGATATTTTTTGCCACAGCGCCCAAGGTACAGGCAGCAACCTGTAGTTTTAATGGCTCGGAGAGTACTGATTTTAATACAGCTGGGAATTGGAGCTGTGGATCTGTGCCTGGATTTGGAGATGATGTGCAAATAGGTGCCACGAGTACCTTGCTATCCGCCAACATTACCGTGAATTCACTGACAGTCACTAGCAGTGACGTTGGTATCGCTACCTATGGACCTGTTGGCATTATTGGTAATAATGCTCTTGGGATTAACGTTCAAGCCAACACCTTGACGGTTATGGGGACTCTTTCTGTGGCAACCAGTTCTGTTGTTACTTCTACCTCGGGCATTATCAGGGTTGATATCGCGACGAGCACGGGACGTATCGGCACGGGTACAGGACTCTTTCATGCTTCAAGTACCATCCAAAATAATGGTTCCTTCGATGTCGGAGGTGGTACAGCCACGACAACCGGTGTCTTCACAAATGCCAGCACGACAATGATCGGAGTTGGTACCCTGTCTCTAATGTCCAATTTCCTTAGTGATGGAGGTGTCCTCACGACCACTGCGAATACGAGCAACGTCCGTGTGGCTGGTGGAAATGCTCAGTTACTCGCCAATCTGGTCTATCCTAAATTCCAATCCATTAAAACAGCAGGTACTGCGAGCTTCATGGCCAGCTCAACCATCAACGGCACGCTCGACATGCTTGGAACAGGTGGCTCTATCAATGCAACCGGTACCAACCAGCTCTTAATCACAGGTGCAACTACGATCAATGCCAGCAACTCGGTCACCTCAACCAACGGTGCTTTGATCTTCACCGGTGCTGTCACATCTTCAGGAACAATTGCTCAAACAGCAGGAACCACGACCTTTTCTGGCACCCTGATCAATAATCCTCTAGGCACCCTGACTCTTGGTTCGGGTAATGCCACAACGACTGGTCATGCAACTTCAACAGGAACTATGACCGTGAGTGGCGGCATCTTGACTATCATGGGTGATTTCACGAACTCAGGCACCTTCACTCAGGGATCAGGGACGACTACATTCTTAGGTGCAGCTGCTCAACGTATTGGTGGCGCAGTCTTCTATAACTTGACTAACCAAAATACCACGGCTTTGGTTCAACTCACGGCTTCTACAACGGCAGCTGGAACGTTTACAACGATTGGATCAAGTACAACGACTGCGGCCACAAGCGCGTTTAACGTGGTTTCATCTTCCACGATCGCTCTTAGTTCCACAGTCACCTCTACTTCTGGTACCTTGAATTTCTTAGGACTGGTGACGAATGCCGGAACTATTGGATCTGCCACTGGGGATATGCTGTTCAGTTCTACACTCCAAAATCCTGGTACGCTGGATGTGGGCGCGGGAACAGTGACAACAACAGGCGCTGTTAATGCCGGAGGCACTATCAATGGAAGATCTGGCAGATTAGTCTTCATTGCGGGAGTCACGAATTTTGGTACATTGAATGCTCAAGCAGGAACCGTTCGTTTTGCTGGAACGCAAGTCAGTTCTTATACCTCATTTAACAATGTTGAAGCGTATTCTGGGATTGCGCATATCAATAATGGAGGAACGATTGGTGGAACTCTTCTGACAATATCTGGAAGTTTGTTCGCATCAGCTAACAACTTAACGATTAGCGGACTCTCAACGATCGCTTCTGGAACGGCTGTCAGTTCTACTTCCGGTAATCTGATATTTAGTAGCAATGTGACTTCAACCGGCACTATTCAAACCAATGGTGGAAATGTAACTCTTTCAGCGACCCTTGACATCTTACTTGGTGGAACTGTGACATCAAGTGGAGGAGTTCTGACGTTTGGTGGCGTTGTTACATCTACCGGCTCTATTGGTAATGCAACAGGAACAACCGTCTTTAGCTCTACGTTACAGAACAACGGTACCCTTGATTTCGGTTCAGGTAATGCCACGACGACCGGTCATGCGACTTCCAGCGCTTCAGGCACGATGCGTGTACAAGGAGGTATCTGGAATCTCCGGGCTGACTTCATCAACTCAGGCACATTCACCCAAAATTCAGGAACCACGACATTCTTAGGCGCAGCTCCTCAACGTGTTGGTGGTGCCGTCTTCTATAACTTGACTAACCAAAATATCACGGCTTTGGTTCAACTCACGGCTTCTACAACGGCAACTGGAGTCTTCACGGTTCTCGGATCTAGTAGTTCGAGTGCGGTTGGCAATGCCTTTACCGTCGTGGGTGCGACAACTATCCCTCTGGCTGCTGTTGTGACCTCCACTTCTGGAAACTTGACCTTCGGAGCGGTCAGCTCAACAGGATCTCTCGGTTCTCAAACCGGTAACATGAGTATTTCTGGCACCTTCCAAAACAATGGTGTGTTCAATCTTGGCACAGGTACGGCAACCACGAGCGGAGCCTTCACCAATGCCAGCTCTACGAAAGTCGGAGGAGGTGTATTGGCCGCGTCGAGCACTATGAGTAATAGCGGAACTATTACCGTGGGTGCAGGCAACATTAAGCACACGGCCGAATCCATCGTCTTCGTTAACTCAGGCGGCACGACACAGACGTCTTATACGACACCAGCCACTGTCTACGTTCAGGTTGAGGATCAGAATCGTAACTTATTGGGTGACACAGCAGAGACTCTGAGTATTCCTATTGCGGTCAATTCTACCGGCGGTAGCGATACGCAAACCCTCACCTTGACGGAAACAGGCATTGCAACAGGCATCTTCCGTAGTTCTGGCATCAGTCTGGTCACATCAAATATTGCCACAGCCGATAATAATCAGTTTGAAGTGATAGCGACAGGTATTGGCACAGCAACTTATACTGATGCTCAACACAGCGCAGATACTGGCGCAGGAACGGTGAACTTTATCTATGCCGCAACTGGGGGTAGTGGAGGCGGCGGAGGCGGCGGGGGTGGTGGAGGCGGAATTCCGTTCACTCCGATCGTGGTTCTGACGCCACAAGCTCCTGCAAGCCCTGCTATCCCAGCCACCCCAGCTGTCCCGGGTATTGCTCCAGTTGTTCCTGCAAGCCCTGCTCCAGTCCTTGTTTTAAAGGGAGTTGGTGCATCACCCGTGGTTAACCCAGGTAAGAGTTTGGTCTTTGGCTACGAATACACCAATAAGTCTGGGAAGATTCAAAAGATCATTGCCATGCGTCAATGGCTAGATGCTAAAGGGAAAGTGCTTAAGACTGTTCGATTACCGGTTACCCTGGGTGTTGGTAAGGTTTATGCCGGCAAAGTCAGCGAACCAATGCCTGCCCGTCTTGCTCTCGGAGTCTATAAGATGGTGATCAATATCTTGGATTTGAAAGGTCTTGTTCTCGACCAAAATGTCATAAACTTCAAGCTTGAGAAACCAGCCCCGCCAAAACCGCCAGCCCCTCCTGTTCCACCGGAAATTGGGTTCAAGGGCGTGAGCGATGCTATGACCGTTAAGGTTGGTCAAGTTCTGCGCGCGGAATATCAATACATGAACAAGGATTCCAGAACGCAGTCGGTCACAGTCACTCGTCAATTGGTTGATGCCAAAGGCAAAGTGATTAAAACCGTGAGATTGCCGCTGACGCTTGGCGCAGGGAAGTCCTATAGCAGCAAGATTGCCGAAACCATCTCCAAGACCCTGCCGGTCGGAAACTATAAGATGATTGTTAAGGGCCTAGACGTCCAAGGGAAGACGCTCGGCGAGAAGAGCTTTTCCTTTACAGTGCAGAAATAAGCCCAGAATATTCAAACACCCCTTCGATATCGGAGGGGTGTTTAGTTTGTATCTTGATTACAGGACAGTAAAGAGTTATGCTGATGGCCGTTATCCAATGTTTTTTTCCGGGATCGTCTAATGGTAGGACATCGGCCTTTGAAGCCGAGTATCTTGGTTCGAATCCAAGTCCCGGAGCCACGGAAAATCACTTGTCATAAGCAGGTGATTTTTTGTATCTCGTGTATCCAGGGTTGAATTATTTTCAGGTTCTAACGGGACGAGTGGCTTCGGTGTGCCAGAGTTGAAAATTTCAATAAGCTTAAACGGTTCTGGTGCGTCAATGCTAAGCTTTTTATCCTTTAATGTTAGGTTCGAGCCAAGTGTCGTTAATATCTCACGTTTCTTTTGCAGGTCACCTTCAGCAAACCAGAACCTCGCGTAACAGGCAAAATTAAATGTTTTTTCACAAAGTTCTAACCATCGGTCTTGGCGCTTTGACGTATCTTTGAGTAATCCTTCTAAACGCTCTTTATCTTGTACGAGCTGTGATTTCTTTAGAGCGTACTCTTCTGCCGTCAGCTCTCCAGCCATTCGGAGTTCAAGCACTTCGTCTAATCGTTTAGTCACCTCGTGGCTTGCCTGCTCTTGTGACTTGTAAATAGTGTCACGTTCCTGACACTCAGAGACATGAGCTTTTCGGACGTGCTTAATAGCCCAGGTGAGATACTTCTGGTTGATCTGAATAGTTTTCAAGTAATGATCGATCTGTTCATGCAGGTCATCAAGTTTGATGCAGGGCTGGGAACAGAGGCCACGCTTTTTCGTGCAGTGATAAAAAACGTATTTTAAAATTTTTGGATTCTTCATCTCTGCCATACTGGTATTGCACTTCGGGCAACAGGTCTTGTTTTCATAGGCGAACTTGTATTTACATCCTGTACAGATCATCTGGTTCTTTTCTTCGCATGTTATTGAGCAGCCGCACTCGCCACACTTCATGAGACCCGTAAACGAAAACGTTCTCGTCCGTGGAGCTGGCTTACCTTTTCTGCCTAGTATCAGTTGAACTCTTGCAAACTCTTCATCAGTTACCATCGGCTCGTGGCTTCCTTTGATCCAGTGACCACTTCCGCGTGGTGCCTCAAGCCATCCAGAATAGAAACGGCTGGTGAAAATTTTATAGATGCTACTCCGTGCCATCGGGTTACCACCTTGATGCCTACGCTTAATGGTACGGAAGCCCCACTCTGTGTTGGCAAGGTCAACGATCTTAGGAGCCGTGTAAGCGCCAGTGAGCATAAGGTCCCACATTTTTCTTACCAGAGGGAATCTCTCTGTGTCTTTAATGATGATCTTTGTTCCCTTATCCATATCGGGAGTGTTCCGGTAGCCCATCGTCGCAACACCGGTCTGCCAACCCATACTGATCTTTTTTTGCATCCCGCGCTTCACGTCCTTACCCTTCTTCGCAGAGTCATACTGGCTATGGCTTAGCATCATTTGTAGCATTAAGATGCCTTCCGGAGAATTTTCAAATCTAGAAGAAACAAATTTCAGATCTTTCAGTTTACCTTCACGGAGCATGTAGGTAATTCTTCCAGCGTCTACTTCATTTCGTGACAAGCGGTCAGGGTGCCATGCGAGTAGACCCGCCGCTTTTCCAGTCTCTAACTGTTCCATCATCTTATTGAACTTCGGTCGCCCTGGGTTAAACGCGCTCTGCTTCTCTTCGATGAACTCAATGTCCAAATCTTTGAACATTTCTAACAGCTTATCTTTTTGGCTCTCGATAGATAAAGCTTGGGCGTCGTCGCCGGTGGTTGATTTTCGCAGGTAGCCGAAGTATTTCATTTTTGACTGTGACATATACTTTATATTGTATAGTGGATAAATTCGGAGGGACACCACTTCCGATCATTTTCTTGATGGAATAAATCCTCTGGTTCGTTGTTTGACATATATCCGATTCACGGTTACGTCGGTTACAGGGTTACAAGACGTTCAACAAAGCTGTGTCTCGTAACCCATGTAACTATGTAACCAAGTTTAGAGAACGACACCATCTTCTGGATTAAGACCATACACATGCATTCGCGTCTTGATGTTGGTGTAGTCAATCTCGTATCCACGAACATTTTCTTCACCAACCCTGCGTTGTACAGCCGCCCCCGTTACGAGACCCGTCTTGCGAAGCTCGCCTCCAAGCCATCGAGTCGTAATCCACGGGTTCAATGTCCCTGATCTTGAATCATTGACCATTTCTGGATAAAACATCTTGAGATATTCAAGTAATTCCTTGAGGGACACAAATTTTTGTTGCTGATGCCCTTTCTGAAAATACGAATGCAGTGCAACCAGCAATTTACCACCGAAGCTTTCCTCCGTGAGTGCTTGTTTCTTTTGATTGGTGATCTCCAAAGCAAAAATTCGCATACGATCGAACAAACCAGCGAATGTCTTGTCGAGATGTTTAGCGATAGCGAGGAGCGGCTTCCACGTCTCCCAGTCCCTGCCTTGAATTTCATTGTCCCAGAGTTCAGCGGTACACGATCTAACATCCTGCCACTCAGACATGATCCCTTCGTAAATTTGATCTCTGATTTCTCCCCAGATCGGTGCTTCCATATCCACCTCACGGTTTACAATTTCTTGATTGGCGGATTTGACAAGCACCATTGGGATACAACGAGTGGCGAGTGTCTGATCCAATCCTCTAATACCAGCAAGGATTTTTGGACAATATGGATCAAACTCTTTTAATTCCCAATTTTTTCCGTTTCTTCCCATTTCCATCTTCGAAACGACAGCTCCTTTCTTATAACCAACATTCAAAATCGCTAAAACGGTTTGACTCATTTCATCCTTGGCACGTTGAAGCTTTTCAATTTCATCCATACACAGCGTTGATTGATTGTCGTGGGTGAGCCGAACAAGAGCGGCGGCCGTGGTCTCCGTACTCATTCTTCCGTTGAATGCGAGAAGCGAAGTGAGCATAAGAGTCTTCGTCTTTCCTGTTCCAGCATGACCACTCAAATGAATGTAAGGGTATGCCGAAAAATATCTGTGCATGTACGTACCGATGATCCACAGGGCGAGAACCTCACGATATTCACACGCCTCCAAATCAATGTGTGATTCAAGCTGCTTCAAGACCTCCTCATATGCACCCGATAATGTTCCCAGCGTTTCACCGGCAAGAAAACGCTTCACAGAAGCCTGTGACCAGCGTGGTTTGAGGGAGGGGTAACGCTGAGTCGCATACCCCTTCTGAAACAGCATGACATCGTTAAAATCGAACCGTTCTTTGGCGGAGGTGATTATCGCAAATCCCCCCGAACCAGCCTCCAAAGGTTTCTTAGGCAGAGGCACCGCGATCAACGCTAGGTCATTTTTTAGGTCGAAGTGTTGAGCTGGTGTAATCTCAATCAGTTCTTGTTGTGTCGGTTGTTGATTTTTCATATTGATTTTCATTTAATGAACCTTTAATAAGCTGGTCGAACACGTGGATTAATCGCGCCCCTTCTTTTTCGGCTTCCTTATATGAGATCTCCTTCATCGAAGGACTGCTGCCACGCTTGTTGCAATAGCAGTGACCGATACAGTAGGGAGGTGTGGCGGCGTCCCGCCTCCATCTCC
>SICT01000023.1 GCA_009691315.1 Candidatus Uhrbacteria bacterium
GATCGGATTTTTGGGAGGGCTTCATCGGATGCTGACGGAAGAAGAGCAAGGACGTTTGGAAAATATTGATATTTTATTATTACCGGTCGGAGGTGCCGGCCACCTCACAGCCAAGCAAGCTGTCGAAACGATTCAGATCGTTGAGCCTCGGATCGTGATCCCGCTGGGGCATCATGTGGAAGGGGTGAAAGAAAAGTTGGGAAGTGCAGATGCGTTTTGTAAAGAGCTTGGGGTTTGCAAGCGACAGGATTCGAACAAGCTCAAGATCAGTAAAAAAGATTTGCCAGCCGAAGACCTGCTCGTGGCTGTTTTGGAACGAGCTTAATCCCTTCACAACACCTCATGTCACCTATCCGTCCTAACGCTCTCAAGCGACTACGTCGCACCCCGCCTGCAAAACAGCGCGGGGATGAGCCTTTGTACTCTGCGCATGAGAAGCACAAACTAATCATGGCGCATGCGAACGCTCGAGGAGAACGGCCGGATTGGGGGCTTGGCTATTACATTGGTATTGCTGCGTCTTGTCTGGTCGTCGTGACCGGCTGGTGGCTGACGCTGGGCACAAATTTACGCACGCATGTGCCAACGCAAGACCCATCTGTTCAACGTTTGCAAAAAGATATTAAAGATTTGCGTGAAAAACTTTCAACGATCCATGAGAAGAGTGAATTGCAAGCAGAAGCTCTGAAAAAAACAGCCGCTCACATTCAAGCCATGACGACCAGTACTCAATAAATAAAATATTATGTCCGAACAGCCACCCCTTATCAGTCAAAACATTGGCAAGATCCAGCCTCAGTCGCTCGTTGAAGAAATTCAAACTTCATTTTTGGACTATGCCATGTCGGTCATTGTCGATCGCGCACTGCCTGATGTGCGTGATGGACTCAAACCCGTGCATCGACGCATTCTCTATTCCATGTGGCATGAAGGGTTGCGTGCAACGGCAAAATTTCGTAAATCAGCGCACGTGGTTGGTGATGTCCTTGGTAAATATCACCCGCATGGTGATTTAGCCGTTTACGAATCTATGGTACGGATGGTGCAAGATTTTTCTTTGCGCTATCCCCTTGTGAAGGGTCAGGGAAACTTCGGTTCGATTGATGGAGACTCGGCCGCCGCTCACCGCTATACTGAAGCCAAGCTTGCAGGCATTGCAGAAGAGATGTTGTTTGATATCGAAAGAGGAACAGTAGATTTTCGTCCCAACTACGATGGATCGCATCAGGAGCCAAAAGTTCTTCCCGCTAAATTGCCGAATCTTTTGTTGAACGGGACGCTTGGGATTGCCGTCGGCATGGCGACCAATATTCCGCCGCATAATTTGACGGAGGTTTGCAATGGGATTGAAGCATTGATTGAAAATCCAGAAATTTCGATTGATGATTTGGTCAAACATATTCCCGGACCAGATTTTCCAACCGGGGGCATTATCTATGACCACAGTGCCATCAAGTTGGCGTATGCCACGGGCCGCGGCGGAATTGTTATGCGCGCGAAAACGGAGATTGTCGAAGAAAAAGCTGGAACGTTCCGGATCATTGTGAGCGAATTGCCCTACCAGGTGAATAAAGCCCAGTTAGTCGAAAAAATCGCGGAGCTCGTGACGGAGAAAAAGATTGAAGGGATTCGTGATTTACGTGATGAGTCAAACAAAGAAGGGATTCGAGTGGTTGTCGAGCTAAAAAAAGATGCGTATCCGAAAAAAGTTCTGAACCAGCTATTCAAGATGACGCAGTTGCAAGAATCGTTTCATGTAAATTCACTGTGTTTGGTCGATGGGATTCAGCCACGTGTGCTCACGCTCAAAGGATTGCTTGAGGAGTACCTCGCCCATCGCAAAATCGTGGTGCGACGCCGTACGCAATATGATCTGGATCGAGCCAAAGAGCGTTTGCATATTTTGGAAGGGTTGCGTATTGCCCTTTTGAAGATTGATGAAGTGATTGTCACCATTAAAAAGTCTAAAGATAAGGATGAAGCCAAGACAAACTTGATGAGCAAGTTTAAGCTCTCGGAAATTCAGGCGGGGGCCATTTTGGAAATGCGTTTGCAACAGTTAGCGAATTTGGAACGCTTGCGTGTGGAGCAGGAATATGACGAAAAGAAAAAAATCATCGCAGAACTTGAAGCTATCTTAGCTTCCGCAAAGAAAATTTTGAATATTATTAAAACAGAAGTTGCTCAGCTGAAAGAAAAATACGGGGATGAGCGCCGTACGCAGATTGTGCCGCATCCAGTCGGGGAGTTCTCGATGGAGGATTTGGTGCCGCAAGAAGAAACCATGGTCATGCTGACCGAAGATGGTTATATCAAGCGTTTGCCGCCGGATACGTTTAAATCGCAAGGCCGTGGTGGCAAAGGGATCGTCGGATTGGCCACCAAAGAAGAAGATATGGTGCAACAGATGTTTACGACAAACACCCATACAGAAATCCTGTTTTTTACGAGCCGCGGACGCGTGTTTCGTTTGAAAGCCTATGATCTTCCGCAAGGTAGCCGTACGTCTAAAGGCCAAGCCATTGTGAATTTCCTCCAGCTTGCCCCAGGTGAAAAAGTCACCGTGACTTTGCCTATGGATGAGGCGGAAGGTGCGAAATTTTTGATCATGGTCACGAGTCAAGGCACCATCAAAAAATGCGATCTTGAACAGTTCGGTAATGTGCGCCGGAGCGGTCTGATCGCCATCAACTTGGATGAGGGAGATGAACTAACCTGGGTCAAACCATCCTCAGGATCAGATGAGATTTCGCTCGTGACTCGTTTGGGTCAGTCGATTCGTTTTCAGGAAAAAGATGTGCGCGCCATGGGACGCAATGCCGCTGGCGTGCGTGGCATTAAAATGAAAAAGAAAAACGACGCGATCGTGGGAATGGATGTGATTATTCCGTCGCTGGTCAAAAAAGGTATGCTCGAACTCTTCACCATCAGCGAGAATGGATTAGGCAAACGCACCAATCTAACCGAATACAAAGTTCAGCGCCGTGGCGGCTCTGGTATCCGCACCGCTAAAATCACGGACAAAACCGGAGGGATTGTGAGCGCATTTATTTCCAATTCTGATGATGAGCGTGACGTGGTGTTGATTTCGCAAAAAGGCATTGTCATTCGGACTCCATTCAAATCTGTTCCTTCACTCGGTCGCGATACGCAAGGCGTTCGGGTTATGCGTTTTAAAGAAGAAGGGGATCGCGTGGGGAGCGTGACGTTTGTGTAAGCAAGTATTGACGCTTTTGAAGCTTGGTTGATATTCTGTGAGTATGAAAATAGCGAGAGTACAACACTATAAAGTTTTGATTGAAAAAGGGGAGGATGGATTTTACATTGGGCGAGTGCCGACGCTTCCGGGTTGTGTGACTCAAGCAAAAACACATGAATTGCTCATTGAACGAATAAAAGAAGCCATTCAATTATGTTTAGAGGTGGCACGAGGTGATCGGCATTATCGTCGTAAACGTGAACTTATGGCGTATAAACCAAGTTTTATCGGTATCGAAGAAGTCGCAGTGAGAGTCTGAATATGGGACGGCGTTTGCCGATACTAAAAGCGAAAGAATTGATTCGAGTACTTCGTGCGCTCGGCTTTATTTTTATGAGACAGAAAGGGAGTCATGCCTTTTATCAACATCCGGTGACAGGGAAATCTACAGTCGTTTCCATACATCCAGGTGAAGATATCGATCGGAGTTTACTGAAAGCGATCCTTCAAGAAACGAATGTTGATCCAGAAGAGTTTTTAAAGTATCTATAACAGATCTTTTGATGGAGGATGCGCACATGGGTGTAAAGTTCTATTTCTTTGATTGCTCCCACAGGTTATTAAAAATGTTGCGAAGCATTTCTACAATATATTGGTCAGCGATTAAAATGGCGAGAGGCGCTTTTGGTTGCCAAAGGATCACTCTATCGGCGAAAAGATGAAACGAAGAAGCGAAAGGTGCAACGCTTTTTAAAATGCGTGTCTCTCGCAGTTCTCTTTTGTCGTTTGGTTGTAATTGTTGAGTGGCCGATCCTGGAAGAAGAAGGGCGCGCATAAAAATATTTTTCTCCACTCTTCGACGAATCCAGGCCTGTTCTTTTTCCCAAGAAACGAATTGGATGAAGTCCTGAGCTGATCCAAAAAATTCGGTTTGTTGTTTTGTTTCTTCTAAAATTTTATCAAATGTTTGTTCAAATAGTTCTTTCCCTTCAATAATTTTTACAGAAGAGGGCAATTCGCCTTGGCGATAGAGCATGAGAAGATCTGGTAATGCAGAAGTCATTTCTTTATCGAGTTTGTTTAGCGATTCACGTTTGTTTCTGATTAGTTCGGTAACTATACTAGGCGATTCCACGACAAACGTTTTACTATAGCGATTTTTTCCGGAAAATTGAGCTAATCCATGTTTTTTCAGCTCTGTAATGATTTTATAGATATTGGGTCGAGAGATCTCCAAGAGTTTGGCGAGGGTAGCGAGAGAGGTTGGTCCATGTGATAGGGAGAGGATATAGAGTTCGATTTCGGGACTTTTTAATCCCAATTCCTTTAAAGAATTGTATAGGTTTTGCTTAATTTCTGTTTGGTTCGGCATATGATTTAATGATGTATTTTGTATATATATAATATACAAAATTGTCTATTATGTCAATTTATTTAAAATTATTATATAAATATATTAACAAATTGTATATTTTATGTTATTTTATATATATGAAAAAGAAATTTAAAAAAGTTGTGATTCTTGATTCGGTTATTTTTTATCCCGAACATCGTCGGATCTTAAGTGAATTAGCTGAAGAAATTGTGGAGTATCCGTCCAGCTTGCCCGAAAATCTTGAAAAGCAATATGAGCAGTCTCCAGAACTGTTTCAAAATATTCGTTGTTATACTGAACTACCGGTCCATGATCATTCACTTCAATTACTGATGAATCGTATCGAGGGGGCAGATGTTGTGATAAGTTGCTGGACCGGGATACCGGATGAGGTTTTAAAATTAAATCCTCAACTTAAACTCATCATTTTTTGGACGCATGAGAAAGAGCATCGTGTGAATTTAACATTGGCGGAGAATATGGGCATCCGGGTCACCAACGTTCCAGATTATGGGACCCATGCCGTAACAGAAGTTGTCTTTGCGGGTTTTTGGGAGCTCATTCAACGTAATGATCAGATCAAGGATGAATCGCAGAAAAATATTGTGCATCAAGTCATGCCATATCTGTTCAATTATTTTCGCAAACTACGCGCAAATGAAAAATATACGCGCGCAGGAAAATTTACACATCATTTTCACAAATTGGGATTAGTGGAATGGGATTTTGGGAAGAAATCTCTTGATCAGATGATTCCGGAACGTCTCATTCAGTTTAAGCGGGTGGGTTTATTGAATATAGATTCTCCTGAGCTTGAAAATGTCATACGAACATTTCAAATCATTCCACAAACGTTTCAAGGCACGGATCAGGATAGTGCTGAATTTTATAAATTTTTAGCTGAGAATGAAGTCATTTTTTATGACTCGGAGATTTTAGACTCCGTGTGCCAGAAAAAAGCAGAAGAACTGTTTCCTGGAAAGTTAGTAAATATTCAAGAATTACCAGCAGCCTCTTATGAACTTCAGGGCAAAAAGTTTGGGATTATTGGCATGGGAAGGATAGGACAACAGGTAGCACGGATAGCAAGGGAGCTTGGTTTTGAGGTTGTTTATTATTCCAAATCACGTCAGCCAGAATTAGAAAAGCAACGAGGCTTGACCTATCTAGATCTTCCTGAACTTATGAGGATTTCTGATGTTATTTCTTTGCATGTACCAGCTTACAAGGCAGAAGGCTTGTTGACGGCAGATCTTTTTGGATTGATGAAGTCGAGAGCTATTTTTATCAACACAGCGGATGGAAATGCAATTGATCAGAAAGCCCTGATGAAGCGGGCTGAGCAAAATGAAATATTTGTTTATCTTGATGTGTATCCGGGATTACCAAGAAAAGATGTACTAGGATTATCTATGAACGAACTATCAGATTGGAAGATTCATAACTTGTTACCGAATCACGTTTTTGCTTATCGAGCGGGTTGGAAAACGCAGGAATCCATTCGCGTGAAGACGTATAAATTGTTAGGGGAGATGATCGATGCGTTTTAAAGAAGAGGGTGATCGGGTGGGGAGTGTGACGTTTGTGTAAAACGAAAAAAAATCGCTGGGGATCGAAGGATTCCAGCGAGAGATTAGTGAGGAAAGAGCTTATCCCATGCACCGCAGGCGTTGAGACCGCTTGCGATGATGAGGAGGATGAGCCCTGCCATCAGGCAGGGAAGCCACCAGGAATGTATTTTCCACTTCATCATCAAACTCCTGTGAGCCAGTGAGCGAGGAACCAACTGAGACCGACACAGCCGACGAGGATGCCAGTTGCGGCCAAGGTTTTGCCAGGACTCTGGTTGGGTGATCTACGGAATAAAAGGACGATCAGGCAAGCGGCGGCGATGAAGCCGTCTGTGATGAAGAAGGCCATGGTGAGAAGCGGCGCATCTTGTTGCACCCCGCCACCGAGAAAGGCGAAGAGGGGCATCATGAGCATGAGCGGAAGAACTCCTTGGGGCGGTTTTTGCATCGCACACCTCGTGTTTGAAGGACGAAAGCGCGATCACCCTAACAAAATTGCTCTTTTTGGTCTAGTTACGTACACTGAGATGAATAATATATGATTGGATCACTGCGTGGCATGGTTCTGCAAATTCATCCGACGTCATTATTATTAGAGGTGAGTCAGATTGGATATCGTGTAAAGGTTTCGCCAGGAGCTTTGGGGAGTCTTCAGATTAGTCAGGAAGCCTTTTTTTATATTCACGATCATGTGCGGGAGGACTCGCATGATTTGTACGGATTTTTATCAAGTGAGGATCTGGCGTTATTTGAACAATTGCTTGGGATTTCAGGCGTTGGACCAAAAGTCGCTATGACCATTTTGTCGGTTGGATCGGCGGACACCATTCGACGAGCGATTATGAATGGAGATTTGGCTACGCTGACCTCTGTGCCTGGGGTTGGAAAAAAGACGGCGCAAAAAATTATTTTGGAACTCAAGGGTCAATTAGTCGAAACGATGGAAGAATCTTCTGCGGATCGTGATGTGATGGAGGCATTGCTATCGCTTGGTTACTCTTCTCAGCAGGCCAGGGAAGCGTTAAAAGGCATTTCTGTGGAGATTGTTGATACTTCTGCGCGGGTACGGGAGGCGCTGCGCAGATTGTCACGATGATATGCACCTTATTGAGATGACCGATCAAAAGATCTGGGACGGATTTGTGATGTCACAGCCGTGGGCCCAGTTTACCCAATCGTGGATGTGGGGAGAATTTCAGAAATCGCAGGGGCACAAGGTCAAAAGATTTTTTTTGGTAGGGGCGGGGTTATCCCGCCCCGGGCAGGGAGACCCTGCCCCTACGATGGCAATCCAACTGATTCAATATAAAAAACGTTTTTCTGGATATTGGTTTGCACCACGCGGTCCAATTTTTGCCACGCATACACATCAGGATCTGCGTCAATCATTTCGTATTTGTCTCGAAGAAATTTTAAAACAAAAACTCGCCGGTCAAACATTATTTTATCGTTTTGAACCGGCCATTCGTCTCAAACAGGGTCATGGAATGATGCCGCGGCGTTTGAGACGCAATCATATGATGAGCCCGTCTTCGACGATTCTTATTGATTTAAAAAAATCTGAAGAAGAATTGCTGGTCGCCATGCATCCAAAGACGCGTTATAACATTCGCGTGGCAGAAAAGCATGGGGTGATGGTGCGTGAGGGAAAAACCTCGCAAGATTTCGCATCATTTCTTACCTTATTAAACGAGACAGCTGAGCGCGATCAATTTGATCCGCATGGTGCGAGGTACCTTCAAGCTTTATGGGATTTTTTATCTCCTTCGGGTATGGCGCAGGTGTGTTTTGCAGAACGTGATGGAATTCCTTTGGCCGCCAATCTTGAGATTGGCTATGGAGACACGCTGACTTATTTGCACGGCGCATCTTCATCAAGTGCGCGCGAACTGATGGCACCGTATGCGCTTCATTGGGACACGATCAAAACGGCGAAGTCCGAAGATTTCCATTTTTATGATTTGTGGGGATGCAATCCGGAATCGAAAGCAGCCTTTTATTATAAACCAAGTTGGGAAGGGATCACACGGTTTAAACTTGGTTGGGGAGGGGAACGGGTTGATTTGATTGGGACGTGGGATTTGCCCATCAATCGCGTATTGTATCGTTTGGCGTTTCCTGAGGGATGGTACAGGTGAACTCATGAAGGTATGCAAAAAATAACAGTAAAAGGCACATGGCTTGAGATGGGGCGAGCGGCTGGTCAAGCACAACAGTACGATATTAAATCCGTTTTTCGAAAGGTAAAAATTCCACAGAGCTGTTCTAGGCTTGTCTCTCAACAAACAAATTATTTGAAGCAAGTCGCTCCACAGGAATTTTTGTATTTGCAGGGGATGAGCGAATGGTCTGGACAGTCTCTCAAATTTTTAATCCCGTTGGTTTCTTGGGAGGCCTTCTTGTCTTATGGCGAGCACTGCTCAACGATTCTGGGTTCAAATAAAGATGGTTGGTTCATCGCACACAATGAAGATGATTCGGCGCTTCTCTGGAAAAATCGTTTGTGGCAAGTTCGTCATATGCCCAAGCACGGGCCCTGGTTCGAAGGCATTCAATATCCCGGTCAGTTGCCCGGCGCGGCGGTGGGAGTGAATGCGCAGGGATTTGCCATCGCCATGAATAGTTTATGGCGTCCAGGAGCAAAACCAGACATCGGCTGGCCCATTTCTTTTATCGGCACGCGGTTTTTGCAAAGTCGCTCGTGGAAAGAAGTGTTGCAGACGTATCGGTGTGTCACAGCTAATCGCGGCATGCATTTTTTCATTGTAGAAAAATCTCATCGCGCGATGTCGTGTGAATTTTTTTCTGATGCCAAGGCCCGCCAGATGATCAAGCCGGGATTTTATCATGCCAATCATCCGCTGATTACAAAATTGAAAAACGGTGCAGGACAGTCTCTCAGTTCCAGAATACGTATGGAACGATTGGCTAAATTAGACCCGCATTCTCTTGAGGAAATCACTCGATGCCTCAGATGTTCCATGAAGCAAGGAGGGGTAAAACAAGTACCGAGCAAGCAGGATGACACGGCCACACTCGCAACGTTCCTAGTATTTCCGGAAAAAAGAAAAATTGAATTGATATAATTTAAAAAAAATCGTGAGAGGATCACGATAGAGAGGGAATGGACGCGATCAGACCCAGACCATCCCATCGATAGGTGTGTAGGATTGGCGCAGAGTATCGAGTTCTGGGTCCGAAGGCAGTAGTTCCGGATTCCACCCAGGTCCGTCGAAGCTCAGGAACAGCTTGTTTTGCTTGGCCGGAGATGAGATCGCAAGTTCGCGCGCCTGGTCGAAGGTGAGGAGTTTGAGCTTGCACGCGATGACGAGCGCGGCTGCTTGATTCACCTCGGGCGTCGGCAGACCCCATACAATGATATCGAACTCCTGCTGCAGATGGTCTGGCGGAGTCGACACCAGGCTTGCGGGGATCGTGGCGAACAAGCGCTCGAGTCGTTCGCACGAGATCCTAAACCGTGGATGTCGCAGATTTGGATCTGACTCGATCATGCTGATGATCCGGTCATTTTGCCACACATCCTCATGAGGAATCGAGCGTGTATATCTCTTGACGAGGAAGTCCCTTCGTTTGCGGTCATCCGCTTCTCGGGAGACGTAGATGCTCGCATGGATCTTGAGACCAGGATCCTTAAGGCGTTGTGCCAGAGCACGACGCACAGGCGAAACGATGAGGGAACCCAACATGAAACTTTGGATGAGTTGTAGCCTCTGGCTTCTGTTCGACATCCTTCCCTCCTTTATAGGGAATATAGTGCAGACACTATGTTGATCAAAATAAACTGGTTTGTCAATAGTGTACGGGGATGGAGAGTTGACTCAGAAAGAATTTTTATATAAAGTCTTTTTACATTCCCATGAGATGAGGAGATCAAGATGGATGTGAAGTATCGTGAAGACCAGAAGTACCGTGACACAAAAGCCATGATTTGGCTCACTGCGCGTGCCAAGCAGTGGCTTGGGATGAAAAAAAGAATGCATCGATCCGTCTTCGCGAGGGAGCGCGGGACGGTTATCGCCGACTACGCGTATGATGGGCCCGTTTGGGGAGAGACGGGGTATATCCCTCATGAGTCCCCTTTGTATAAATATCGACTTGATGATGGGCGCGTGGCCCGCGAGTTTGTTCAAGACAGCAAGGTGGGGCACTATACGACGAGTAAGCCAAAGATGATTATTTTTCTTGCCCTTCGAGATGCGAGTGGAATCGTCATTCCGGAAACTGAATGGACGCAAGATGAAATGCGTCGAGCTCAGCCGAACTACGATCCCACAAACATTCCGTCCGCTCTTTCATGAAACCATCCACGATCTCGGATGGATTTTTTATTTTTATCGGGATTAATTTAAAATCACCGTTTGTGGTGATTTTAAATTTGGTGGACATGAGCGATAATACTTTGAACCGTCTAAAAGACTATCTTTCTGGCTTCTGGCAGTATTATCAAAGCAGTCCGAGCCTTCAAAAAGCCCTTGAAATTGCAGGGTGATGATCGCCGTTAAGAGACACAAGGTAGCTATTGAATCTATCTACAAGAGAGTATGAAAGACAACGAGACAAGAGATCGGTTCGTGGAGTTACGCGCTCAAGGCAAGAGTTTTGCTTCGATTGCTGAAGAATTAAATGTGTCGAAGCCCACCCTAATTGAGTGGAGCAAAGACATGCAGGTACAGGTCGCAAACCTGCGGGCAGTGAATGAGGAGGCCTTACGTGAGCGTTTTAAGCTCACCAAAGAACATCAATTACAGGTTTTGTCCCAACAGTTTAATGCCGTGCATGCGGAGATAGAAAAGCGTGATTTGTCGGAACTCCCCATAGACAAGCTTTACAGCGTGATGTTCAAGCTCACGGATGAGCTACGCGAACAGGATAAGCCGATGATGCTTCAACGCATTGGCCTCGTAATGGATGATCTTGAGGCAAAAACGTCTTGGGAGGCATAGAAACCTTACCGTCTCATTACCGTTTCTTATCCGCATTTTTGGGTTCTTGGGTTTTCGTTGCGAGCTGTATGACAACTCCTAATAGAAATATTCCTTTTAAGAAAAAGCAGTATTTGTGCTAAGCTAATCTACAATCATGAGCAAAAAGGAAATAGTCCAAAATCTATCCGAGAATAGGGACGTTGAAACATCTCCTAACGCGGGCGAATGAGGTTGTTGCCAAGCTGTAGATGTTAGGTAAAGGTGCTTCAGCCCTACTCAACAGATCAGACTATATGCACAAAAATATAAGACTATTAAAATGGCTCAATTTTTTCTGGAACTTTAGACTCTACGCTCCGATAATTATTATTTATTTTGCGCAGATCACAGGATCGTTTGCTAGTGCTCTATTAATTTTTTCGATATTCTCTATTGCAATTTCAGTTTTTGAAATCCCAACCGGCATCTATTCCGACATGATTGGCAGAAAGAAAACGCTCGTGCTTGGTTCCTTGGTTAGTGTTATTTCTTTAACTTGCTACGCATTAGGTGGCTCATTTTTGATACTCGCTCTCGGTGCCATTTTTGCAGGTTTACAAGAGTCTTTCTTTAGCGGCAATAACGATGCCTTACTGTATGATTCGTTAGGTGAAACAAAAGAACAGAATAGTTTTGGTGAACATACAGGGAAAATAAACTCCGTGCTTCAATTAGCGATAGGTACTTCTGCATTAATCGGCGGTCTTATAGCTGGAATTTCATTTAAGTACGTATTGTGGTTATCGGTCATCCCACAAGTAATCGCGCTTATTATGAGTTTTTGGATCATTGAACCAAAAACTCATTTTGAGAAAATGACTGGGAATATTTTCGCCAACCTTAAGGAAGCTTTCGTTAAATTCCAAACTAATTTTAAATTGCGTAACTTAAGCCTTTCATCGATTTTAAGTTTTGGCATGGGTGAAGTTGCAAATCAATTTATGCCAGCTTTCATAAATACCGTATGGCCGGTATGGGCACTCGGTATATCGAAAGGAATAGCTAAAACATGCTCCTTTTTTAGTTCGAGAAGTGCTGGAAAAATCTTAAAAAGATTCTCTTCTTTTAGAGTTCTTATTGTGGGTACGTTAGCAAGTATAGGGACGACTATACTTGCTGTGGTTTTTGTTGGAGTTTGGTCACCCCTGTTAATCGCGCTCACTTCAATACCGTACGCAATTACCGCGGTGGCTCTGAGCTCACTTTTGCAAGCAGAATTTTCAGATCAACAAAGAGCTACGATGGGTTCTATTAATTCGCTCTTCGGTAATATATTTTTTGCAATCTTTGCCTACGGCTTTGGGCTCGTTGCTGATCATTTCGGAAAAACGGAGCCTATAGTAATAACAGAAATATTGACCCTATCCGTTGTTTATATATATTGGAAACTGTTTAAAAACCACAAAAAGGAATTGCTAGCCGTCTAAGGTAAGTGATAATGGGTCTACGATCCTAACGTGGTTTTTAGTTAAAACCAGATATCTTAGAGGTGTGACATTGCACAAAACATACATAGGTGTATAATTTGCTCATGGCTAAGAAAACCATGAGCAAATTGTTTATACCCCGAGGCGACGGCTTCGATATTGATTTTTTGGATTATCAATACGACGACCGTTTTCAAAAGGTTAGAGAATTGATGCACAACCGTCGTTTTACCGTTGGGGAAACGGACGTGGCGTATCGTGTCATCAACCACTGGGATCAATCCGGCGTGCTCCCCGAGGGTGTAAAGGGAGATGGTGGCTGGCGAAAGTTCACGTTGCCGGAGATGGTTTGGCTCAAGGCCGCTGTTCGTATGAGAGATTTTGGACTTTCTCTGGATACAATCGCGTCGGCAAAGGATGGTGCTATGGTTTGGAACAAAAAGTTAGGGCTATATCCTAATTTCGAGTATTACGTCGCAAAGGCTTGGTTTAGTGGTGCCGACCCCTATGTTTTAGTAACAAGCGAAGGCGAGGCAGAGGTTGCGACTATGGCTGAAATAGAAGCGGCGAAATTGTTTTTAGACAGTTTCGACGTGCTTTTGATTTCGCTTAAAGCGATCCTAAAAGGCATGGGCGTCAGCACTTCGGAAGTCAAAACCCTGTTTGCATTGTCGGATAAAGAAGTTGAATTGTTGAGAAGTATCCGCATGGGGAATAACAACGAGATCAAGGCAAAAATTGACGATCAAGGGGAGATCACGGAAATCGAGAGTACGGAAACCACCACCTCCCCGTTGGCACCGCACAAGATCAAGAATCAGGCCGAGAAGGAAAAGATGTATGGCAAGGTCGTCACCCAGTATGAAAACGGCGTACCGAAATCGGTACAAGTAACGAAGCGGGAAAGATTCAAAAAATAATTTTGGCTATCGGGAAAAACCGAAGCCCTTACGAAAAACAGATATGCGTTATCAGGAAAAACTGAAACTCTATCGCAACCATGAAATACCATGGTTACCATCGACGAGTATCGTAAGATGCTCAACGACCGGACGAGTTCGGATGAACAAATCAAAGCACGGTTGGATTACCTTGAGGGGTTTTGCAGGAACATCATAAAGACGGAGTTACAGACCTATGTCGATACCAAAAAACTCAATCACCAACAATCTAATCAACCCTTATGCGGGGCGTGATGGGCTTGTGTATGCGTGGGTATCGAGCAAACGGCAAGAGACGGACGGCTCGGGCTTGGGGAGCCAAGAGGGTCGCTGTATCCAAGAGCTTAAACTCTTGAACGTGCCGCATGATAGGTCTTTCCCAGACTGTTTTTCGGGTGGGGGAGATTTTATGAAACGGCCAGCCATGCGAGAGATGCTGGCTTACATAGACAACAACCCTCACAAAAAATTCGTAGTAGTGTTCGATGATCTTAAACGCTTCGCCCGTGATGTTAATTTTCATTTCAAGCTAAAGGCAGAGTTCAAATCCCGTGACGTATTGCTTC
>SICT01000024.1 GCA_009691315.1 Candidatus Uhrbacteria bacterium
TTCGAGACCGATCCAGGTCCGTGGACCGGCAGGAATCGGTCACCACTGATCTTGTTCACTCTCCTATTCATGGCGCTCTTCTCGAGTGGTCTCATTCTGGAGGGAGTTTATCTCACTCTGGATCAGGGCTATATGCAGTGGGGCTACGCTGTGGTCCTGGCTGTGGGCGCGGCGCTTGCGGCGCTCCTAGCATTCTTCGCCTACATCGCTGTGGTTGTCATCATCGGCACTGCGGTGGGACCAGGCGGAGAGTTCATGGAGCAACTGTTCGGGATTGTCACCCGCATTGTGCTCGTCTCGTTCCATGTGGTAACGGGGGCGAATTACGACCAGATCATGGAACGGCTGGATTTTCCACTCAAAGAGTGGGGTGAGTCCATTCGGAATTCCCATGTGTCGGTCCTCATTGGGCTTGGCATCTGGTGGTCGTTCACGCTCGTCGTGACCTATCTTCCGGCCGATACGGCCTTCGCGGCCCTCGAGTTCGGGATGTTCGTCATCACCTACGCCCGTCTCAAGAAGGGCGACGACGAGACGATCGAGAAGATCAAGGCAGAGATTATCACGACCCTCACATGGTATGGGGTTGTGTGGTCGATCGGCATGGTATTCAAGATCAGCTTTGAGGGCTACGAGGCGAGCCGGCGAGCCGCGGGTCGTGGGATCATCGGATGGTGGCTCGGTGTCCTGAATGGTTCGAGCCGCCTCACCTTCTCGGTTTGGGGCTGGGCCATTCCCGTGCTCCTCATCGCCGCTTATCTGGCATGGAAGGTGTACAGCAGGATCGACGCCAAGCAGGTATGGACCCGTCGTTTCCTGCTCGGGTCCGTCATCGGGCTCGTTGGCATCGTGCTGTTCTCGGCCTACTTCCACTTGAGTGAGAAGCCGGCCGACGCCATCAGCCTGCATGGCGTATCGCGCACTGAGCTCGATCCGCCGCAGGTCTCCTACCAATCCAATGGGCCGGATTCTTACGTTCGGATCCAATGGATGACAGAGCCTCGGGCGATCGGTTATCGCATCGAGCGGTCGCACTTGGGAGATACCCAGTTCCAGTTGGTCCAGGGCGCGGATTTCATCAACCAGGGACTGACGGTCTGGGAGGATCATGAATCCCTTCCGTCGGGCGAGTATTATTATCGCCTGATCGGTCTCTACTCCGGAGGCCATGAGGCACCGAGCAAGGGTGTCCAGCTCATCATCGGTTCACCCCCGCTTCTGGTGTCCGACGGTGGAGTCAAGCCCCCTGCGACTCCGGACGGTGGTTGCGTCCATGCGCTTACCAAGGAGTTCGCAGAACTCGACCGTCTTCTCAACCCAGACGGCGGGTGTCCGTAAGCGTCCTTTAATCTTCTCCCTCCCTAGCTTCGGCTACGGAGGGATTTTTTTATGGTGAGCTTGTCGAACCATGTTATCCTTAAGTTTATGTTCCGTTTTGTCCGATATATTTTTTTGTTTTTGATCTCCTGTGTGTGGTTTGCGTTGTTTCAACCCTGGGGAGCGTTTAATGATCCAGATGCTTTTTTTCACGCCAAGCTCACCTCGCTTCTTGCGGCTCATGGTCCACTGACGCATTTTCCGTGGCTAGATCTCACACTGCTTGATGCGCATTTTTTTGATCAGCATTTCTTATTCCATATTTTGCTCATTCCGTTTGAAAAAATATTTGGGATGCTGTCAGGCACGCAAGTTGCAGCCGTTTTTTTCGCCGCTTCATTCATCACTCTTTTTTATTTTGTTTTGCGATCACTCAAAATTCAGCACGCAGAATTTTGGATTTTCCTGTGTGCGATTTCTTCTCCTTTGATCATTCGTTTATCTCTCGCCAAAGCTTCTCCGCTCGCTCTGATTTGGTTTGTGATGGGGATTTGGGCGCTCATCGGTAGGGGCAGACCCGAGCGTCTGCCCGGGGTGGCTGGTGGGACCAGGGCTGCCGATGGGACCAGGGCTGCCGATGGGACCAGGGCGAACGCATGGGTTCGCCCCTACGTATTACCGTTTCTCGCTGGTCTCGGTTTCGCCCTCTCCCATGGGGGTTGGATGATTTTATTAGTTTGTCAGGTTTTGTGTCTGATCGGGGAAGCATGCTATGCACGCATTGTTGATGAGGCTCCTTGGAAAAAACTTGTTTCTTTGGCTCAAGTCAATATTATTTTTTTGACCGGACTGGGCATCCTTGTTGGTTTATTGATTCATCCTAATCGAGCGCAAGCCATCCCGTTTTTGTGGACACAAGTGGTGCAGGTCGGGCTTGTGACACCGATCGGCCGAGTCTTTCTTGGACAAGAATGGCTGCCGATTGCACCGCAGAAACTTTTTATTGTTCTAGCTCCGCTCATGATGATCGGGTTTGGTTTGGTGCTTGGTCTGTTGTCAGCCATCAGACAGCCACTCGATCGACTCCGTGCTCGGCAGATCATCATGTTAGCCTTTCCGGCTGCTATTCTTCTCGCCTTCACCCTTAAAAGTTATCGTTTTGTCGAATATCTCATTCCTGTTTCAATCCTTTGGTTTGCGAGTGTGTGGAGCTTGGTTGATCCTCGGCATTTTTGGCAGACGATGTGTGAGACGTGGGAGCGATTGATGTTTCGCGTGTATCCATTTTTACGCCGCATCGGGTTTTTTATTTTGGTGCTCCTATGTCTCAGTGTTTTTGTGCATGACATCCGACTCGCTTTCGTTCCTTTACATACGCACATCAGACCATTTGATCAATTTCAATTGGCTATGCAAGAGATTTCTCAGTTGGCGAAGCCAGGGGATCGGGTTTTTCATTCTAATTGGGATCAATTTCCTCAACTGTTTACCTTAGATGACCGACTACGTTATGTGGCAGGTGTTGATCCCACATTTTTACTGGTTCAGAATCCGGAATTATCTGATTTGTATCGTGATTTGACTCTTGGCCGCACAACCGTGAATGTGGTGCCAACCATTCAAGATCGTTTTGGGGCGCGATTTATTTTGGTCGAGCCTGAAGGACACGAGGTATTTGCACAGGCGGTGCGACTTGATCCCCACACCTCCCGACTGTATCGTGACTCTAAAATAGAAGTCTATGAAATTAAAGATGATCTTGACGATCCCGACGTGGAATGAGGCGCTGGTGATCGAACAGAATATAAAAACTCTGCACGCCGCTTGCACGAATTTTTTTTCTGAACACGATTGGCTGATTGAAGTCGCGGATAACGGCTCAACAGATGACACGGTACACAGGGTCGAGCGATTAGCGAAAGAGATTAATCGCGTGGTTGTCCGTTCGATCTCACAGCGCGGGAAAGGAATCGCGATTCAAACTTCCTGGTTGGCCTATCGGAATGTGTGCGATATTTTTTTATTTTTAGACGCAGATCTGGCGGCCGATGTTTCTGTTCTGCCGCAAATTATCAAACCTTTGCTCATGGGAAAGGCTGATATTGTTTGTGGCTCGCGGTATTTCCCCGGAGCTCATGTTGAACGCTCTCAATTACGGTCTTTCCTGTCGCGTTTTTATCGGCTGTGGCAGAAATTAATTCTGCGTTTGCCAGTGGAAGATGCCCAGTGTGGTTTAAAAGCGGTATCCAAATATGTGGTTGAACGGACCATCCCTTTACTCAAAGAACGTGCTTGGCTGTTGGATAGCGAGTTGATCTATCTAGCGCATCAACAAGGGCTTCGCATTCAAGAAGTTCCGGTTCAGTGGATTGAACAACGCGAGCCAAATCGACGGAGCGTGCTTTCTATCTGGCGTGATGGGTGGGAGTTTATTTTTGGTGTGTGGCGTATACGCGGTCGATAGTTATCCACCGGTGCTTGTTGACGATTTTTTTTAGTGTGATAAAACTCTTCTATTGATTTTGTCTTTTGGCTCGCGTGAGAAAAGTGCCAGACACTTTTGTCTCGCGAGCGAGAGGAGAAAAATAGAATCAGCGCATCCATGCTTGGCGCTGATTTTTATATCGTTATATTTTCGTCGCTTCCGGCTCATCGTCCTTGAGTAGATCCTCAAGAGTGGGCTCGTTCCACAGGTTAAATTCGCGTAATGTTTTATCAATAAAATTTTCTGCTTCATCAATATCAATCAGGGTGTGCTCATCAAGAATGATTCGATTAATCATTTCCGCTCGGCACTCGGCTTTTGGTCTGACCGCACCGGTTTCCGTATAGCACATTTTACGAAGAATTTCTTTGTCGATAATGTCATTCATGCTGTACTATCTATCACAAATGAATATGAATGGAAAGTCTGTTCTGCGGTGGCTGATCCTGGGCCTGCCGTTTGCCTTACCGTTTTATCTCGTGCGTTTTCATGTCGGATCGTTGCCGACGACGTTGCTTGAAGTTTATTTTGGTTTGATGGTTATCCTATTTTTATATGAGTGCGGATGGCCAGGCGTGTGTGATGGCTGGAACCAGTTGAGTCGCTGGCGCGTTCCGATGATTGCTTGGTTTGCCGTAGGTCTGCTATCTATTTTTGTCTCGCCAAATTTTTTTGTCAGTCTCGGACTGTGGCGCGCCTACATTCTTGAACCGCTGATGATCTTTTTTATTGTGATGACCGTCGTGCGCGTAGAAGAAGATGTGCGGCGTTTACGATCCAATCTTTTTCTCGTCGTTTTGATGCTTGGAATTTTAAGTCTGATTCAATTTTTTACCGGATGGGGAATTCCGCATCCGTGGGACGTGTCGATTTTAGCGGGTCGTCGTGCCGTGGGACCGTTCCTTTATCCAAACGCGCTTGCGCTTTTTGTCACGCCGGTTGGGGCATGGGCATTTGCTTTATGGGTCACAAAAATAACAAGCATCAAATCTCAAGCATCAAAAATTTGGAACTTGGAATTTGGAACTTGGATTTTTAGTCTCATCGTCATCCTGGTTGCTCGAAGCAATGGGGGGTTGGTCGCCTTTCTTGTCACAGCCTTGCTCATTCTCGCATGTGCTTCACGCACGACTCGACGCGTGGCTGGGGGATTGATTGTCCTGGCTGTGGCCGTCTGCGTGATCGCAACGCCTATTCGATCAAAAGTCGTCAAAACTCTCACCTTTCACCAATGGTCAGGCCAAGTGCGCTTGTTCATCTGGCGCGAAACCTGGCAGATGCTGAAAGATCGTCCGATTTTTGGCGCTGGCTTAAGCGGCTATCCAATCGTGTTCAAACCTTATCATCGAGCGACGGCCATCGAAATTTTTCAGTACCCGCATAATATTTTATTTAATTTTTGGAGTGAGATGGGATTACTGGGGGTGATCGTATTTGGATGGATTTTAATCATATGGATCCGATCCGGTAGGGGCGCGGTTTCTGCGCCCTGGGCCCGGGGCGGGGTGATCCCGCCCCTACTGGCAATCCTCATCCACGGTCTTGTCGACGTTCCCTATTTTAAAAATGATCTAGCGATTTTGTTTTGGTTACTGATTTTTTTGACCACGGCAGAGGTAACCATCGAGGCTTGACCGATTTACCATTTTCCCGCAAACTCCTGACCAATATGGCATCAACTTCTGAGATCAAAAAGGGCGTGGTTATTCGTGATCCACAGGGGCTGTGGGTTGTGGTCGAATTCCAGCATGTAAATCCAGGCAAAGGTTCGGCTTTTGTGCGTACACGCATGAAAAATATTCAAAGTGGTAAAGTTTTGGAAATTACTTATAAAACATCTGAGAGTATCGAACTGGTGGATGTGGAACATCGTCACATGCAATATTTGTATCACGATGCCACGGGGTATACGTTTATGGATAATGGAACATACGAACAGGTCACCATGAGTGATGAGGATGTTGGCGAACCGGGAAAATATTTGCGTGATGGGATGGAAGTAAATATTTCTACATTTGAGAGTCGACCTCTGGCACTGGAACTTCCGCGCAAGATGACATTTAAAGTCGTGAGTTCGCCCATGACGGTTGCGGGAAATACGGCTAGCGGTGGGAATATGACGAAAGAAGTTGAGGTGGAGGGTGGAATAAAAGTTCAGGCACCACTGTTCATCAAAGAAGGTGAAAATATCATTGTCAACACAGAGACGGGTGAATACGTTGAGCGAGCTTAGGTCGTGCGAGGTATGAAATTTTTTTTCATTATTTCTCTTTTAGGTCTAGTGGCTCTAGGTTTTGGATGTGCGACGGTTTCTTCCATCAGCCAACCGAAACCCGCTCAAACAGAAAATCAGAAAATGCGGTCTGCGCTCGCAGAGGGAACAATTCTGCGTGTGGGAGATATGCAAAGTCGGACGTATCAATCGACAGGAAGCGCGAGAATTTTGCGTTTGTTGGATCAGCGCTTTGTTCTGCTTTTGTCAGAAGATTTTCAGATTGATCAGGGGCCTCAACCGATTATCGTGCTCAGCGCCAATCCAAATCCATTGAATTTTGAACAGGCTCAACAGGGTGGCATTCTTGATTTGGGACCTTTGCATGCACTTTCTGGTGGTCAGGTGTATGATTTATCCAAGGATCTCTCGCTTGATCGCTGGCACTCCGTTGTGATCTACAGTCAAGCGGAGCAAACATTATTCGGTGTTGCCGGGTTGCAAGCGTCATAACCAAGAAACATGAACAAAAAATTTTCTGTGTGGCTGGCAATCATCGGCTTGCCGATGTTTATTGCGATCACGCCATTGGTTCCTTGGATGTCTCAACAGGTGATGTGGCTTGTCGTTGGTCTTGCCGCACTTTTTCTCATCCTGTCTCTTGTGGCCCGTGCTTGGTTTGATGCTTTCATATCTTTGTTGATTGGACTGACATTTTTGATCAGTCGTGTTTTGTTCCGTGAGCTCGATGAAACGACTCTCGCCATCCGAACTTCCGCTCTCAGCTCATTTGCCTTGCTCAATATTGTTTTACTTGTGGGCCCGTGGTCACGCTTTTCTAAACACGTTTTGCATTGGTATAAGCACCGTCGTCATTTGGGTGTTGTAACTTTTTTTCTTGGTCTCCTGCACTTCTCTTTGATCTTCAGCATATATTTTCAGCGTTCGTTTGAAACAACGTTTATGGCATTCTTTACCTTTTTTGGTTTCACCGGTTTGTTTGTGATGTTTTTTATGGCTTTAACCAGTTTTGATTGGCAACAAAAACATGTCGGTAAAACCCGTTGGATGTGGTTGCATCTGGGTGTTTTAATCGCGTATCTTGCGACGCTTGCTTATGCCCTGTCTATTCAATTTGCTAACAAACAGCCCGTTGCCCCCTTTTATTGGGTGACCTTTGTTATCTTTATTCTCTTTTGGATTTTAGTTGCCCCCTGGGGATTCGCGCCACGTCTTATGAAGTTTGTGAATGGTTGGAAACAATTGCACGTGCTCGTGCATATCGCTTTTGCCGCACTCGTGATTCATGCATGGTTGGGATTTTTTGTGATCCAGCCGCTCACCATCAAAATTTTATTTTGGATATTGCCAGTGTTCGTGTGGGGATCGCACTTGGCGGGCTGGATGATGAAATGGCGCGAGGATAAACGATTGAAAACCGAGCAGGCGCATTCACAGAAGATTGAAATTGAAGGACAGCCGTATTGGTCGCTCGCTCGCGTTGAAGTATTTAAAGAAGGACAAGGTAGAAAGTTTTTAGTTAAAGACCGGCCCATCGCTCTTTTCAAATATCAAGAAAAGTTTTTCGGACTGTTCGGCATCTGCGCCCACCAGAAAGGCCCAATACATAAAGGAGAGATTCGGAATGGGTATGTTGAGTGTCCGTGGCATAACTGGCAGTATTCGTGCGAGACGGGTCATGGGCCACCTGGATTTCATGATCAACTAGCGTTTTATCCATGTCTTGTACGTGATGGCATGGTCTACGTGAGTGAGTATCCGAAACGCTCGAATACAAATTGATTAACCCTCTCTTCAGCTCCCTCTTTCCAAAAGAGGGAGAGTCGTGCAACATATTGAATTGTGCCGAGGTGGCGAAACTGGCAGACGCACCAGCCTTAGGAGCTGGCCCTCGTAAGAGGATGAGGGTTCAAGTCCCTCCCTCGGCATATCGAACTCAGATTGACATCAATTCATGAAATCCCAAAAGCTTATTTTGAAAAAGAACCCGACCCTGGCTGATTGTCAGCGGTATATGGCAAAGATGACCAAGGCGCGCGGGTTTGAACAGGAAACAATTCCTGAATTGTTCATGTTATTTTTGGAAGAATGTGGGGAATTGGCTGAGGCTGTACGGAAGACGAAATTAAAGCATATAAAATCGCATTGGCGTCCTGAACATCGTCCCGATCTGGAGGCTGCGGATGTCCTGATCTATCTTTTGGAGATTGCCAACAAATTGGGAATCGATTTGGAAAAAGCGTTTCGTGAAAAAGAGGAAATCAATAAGCAAAGAGTTTGGAAATAGTTACAAAAATCAATATTGTCATCCAGGTTTTTCGATGTTATAGTTCAAATATGACAACAATCACTCTTCCAAAAACAATGAACAAGAATGCAAAGCTCGTGGCTGTTCCGTACGATCTTTACGAAGAGTTTCTCGGTTGGCAGAAGAACATGAAAGCCATTAAAATATTCACTCCGATGGCAAGCGAAAAGCGTGCCCTTGCTCGGGCCAGAAAAAATTTTCGTGCCGGAAAATATAAAACGTTAGCGCAACTGCATCATGCTGTGGCAGATCGTCGTTGACCATACGGTCGAAAAACAGATGAAGCGATTTCCTGCGCACGATGCAGGACGATTGTTTGATGTCCTGCAGTCATTCGCCCTTGATCCTTTCGCCGGTGATTTAGAAAAAATGAAGGGTGAGTCAAATGTTTGGCGTCGTCGAGTTGGTTCGTATCGAGTTTTTTACGAAGTTCACGTTGCTCGCAAGACTGTCTATGTATTTGATGTAAAACGTCGAACATCTAATACGTATTAGTCATATGTCCAAAGAACGCGCGCGTTTGATTGAAGCGGTTCATCTCTTGCCGATCAAGGATGGAAAAATTTTATTGTTGCGGCGATTTCAGACCGGTTATCAAGATGGGAATTATAGCGTGGTTGCCGGGCATCTCGATCAAGGAGAGTGGACCGCGAGCGCGATGATTCGTGAAGCGGAAGAAGAGGCGGGGATCACTATCACACCCGAGGATTTAAAGATGGTTCATGTGATGCATCGCAAAGCCAGTCCTGATCGTGATGGAATTGATTTCTTTTTTATGGTTGAACGATGGGATGGAGAAATAAAGAATATGGAACCACACAAATGTGATGATTTAAGTTGGTTTGCGTTTGATCAGTTACCTTCAAACATGGTTCCATATGTACGTACGGGTATTGAACGCTATCGAGAAGGGAAAATCTTTTCAGAATTTGATGAACGTGCGAAATAATATGGCCGAACTTACTCCCAACGAAGGCAAACAGCTCACGATCGACGTCGCGGGTCAGTCGTATGAACGCTTGCCAATCAAAACGCATGTGATTACTGATAAAGATCACATGAATGAGATTGTTGAGCGCTACGCTAAGCTGTATGTGCAATCAGGTGACATGCTTTTTATCAGTGAACGAGTGGTCGCGATCACGCAGGGTCGAGCATTCCCTATCAAGGACATTAAACCATCGTGGCTTGCCAATCTATTGGTAAAATTTGTCCATAAATCGCCATATGGCATTGGTTTAGGCAGTCCTTGGACCATGGAGCTGGCGATTCGTGAAGCAGGAGCGTTGCGTATGTTGCTCGCTGCTGCAGCCTCAGCTGTTACAAAGCCATTTGGGATGCGTGGTGTGTTTTATAAAGTCGTTGGGAATAATATTAATGCGATTGATGGCCCGTGTTCGTATACGCTCCCGCCTTATAATGAGTATGCAAAGCTTGGGCCAGCCAAACCGATGCAGGTCGCGCGTGAACTCGCAGACATGGTTGGTTGTCCCGTCGTGATTATTGATGCGAACGATCTCGGAGCTGTTGTTCTCGGCAAATCTTCAAAGGAGATTGATGACGAATGGTGTAAAAGAATATTTCGTGACAATCCACTCGGTCAAACCAAAGAGCAAACGCCATTGTGTTTGGTGAGAAGAATGAGTTGATAAGAAGAGAGATAAAAGCCGCTTGTTCCGGAGAGAAAAGCGGCTGTGAAAGTTATAGAGGGAGCTGGAAGACAAGTTCAAACGCGATGGAAAATGAGCTGTCATGAGTGGTCAGGTTGTGCGCGACTCCGATGGGGAAGGCGAGTGCGATCTTGGATGGAAGTGGAACGGTTGGAGCGAGCGATCCACCGATGAGATGCCAGTCGCTCGGCGTTCCTGACCAGTGTGGCACGTAGCGATAAATTCCGGTTGCCCCGAGAACAAATCTACTCGCGAGCTTCACACTTGCCCCTAATTGCAACTGGGGAGCGGGTTGGAAAGTGCTGAGTGACGAGATCATCCCACCCTTGAAGATCAGTCCCCAGCGTTCACTCACCGGCACCAGGCCGATGACGCTGAGGAGGGTTGAGGGTGTAAGGCTCTTCCCTGTGAACGACATGGGGAAGATGATTGCGCTTCCCACATGCAGTGACGCCTTGGGTCGTTCTGCCTGGGCAGTTGTTGTGATGATGAGAGCAAGAGCCAAGGACCTGGACAATGTGTGCATGATAGCCTCCGTAATATTTTTCTATCATAAAATTTTGTACATGTCAATATAAATTTGGCTAAAAATAAACAAAATATGCACATTATTGCATGATATTAAAATGATAAAGTATTGACATGTGGCTATTTATACAGTAATTTTATTGTCATAAGAATTATGATAATAATATGCTTGTAGGCGATTTAAAAGCACTGGGATTGAGCGATAATGAAACCCGTGTCTACTTGGCATTGGTTAGTATTGGTAAAGTTCGCGCGGGAAAGATTATTAAGGAAACAGGATTGCATCGAAATCTTGTATATCAGGCATTGGAAGAACTGATAGCACGGCATCTCACTACCAAAACAACACAGGCGGGAGTATTTCATTTTCAGGCTACGGACCCAGAGCACTTTCGTGATGAATTACGCGAGCGTGAATTGGTCGCGGCGCGCGTCATTGATCAGCTCAAGGATCGAGGCAAACTTTCGGAGCAAGAGATTACACTCTATGAAGGTGAAGATGCCATCCGCACATTTTCCTTAAAATGCGCAAGCGGATTAACGCGTGGAGAGCGTATCCATGTTCTTGGGTCAGGAGGGCCCCGCTTTGAAGAAGCGATGGGTCAGCCTGCCTTAAAAAAATATTTTTTTGATATCGAAAGGAGCGGTGGTGGAATTGATCTTCTCATGTACAAGCGGCAGATGTATGGGGCTGACATGCTTAGTTCTCTGCGCAAGAATCGGAGTGTGGAGATACGCATTTTGCCGTTTGATACGTTATCCGCGGCGGCCATTGTGTTTACCAACAAAAGCGTTGCATTCTTAATCTTTGAACGACCCTATACGGTTATCGAAATCACGAATCCGCATCTCGTCGTGGCATACAAAAATTATTTTCAAATGCTATGGAATCAGGACGTACGCGTGGAGCAAGGGTTGGATGCTTTGCGCGAAGCGTTTACAGAAATGATTGATGAGCTCAAGCCTGGGGAAGGGTATCAAGTTCTTGGCGGAAATCTTGGATCTGAATATAAACGTTTGAGCTCATTTTTTGATGATATCCATCGTTACCGTATTTCACGCGGAGTCGTTGCCAACATTCTTGCACAACGGGAGATTGCCATAAATATCCGCGAGCGGAACCATCGTGTAGGTGATCCAGAAGATAAATTGAGTCATGTGAAAACGTTCAACACACCTTTTTTAGCGCCCATGCAAATTAATATGGTCAATGGCCGCGCGTTCATGGTCCTCTATAAAGAGGACAAGCCAACGATTATTTATTTTAAAGACAAAGTCGTACACGATGGATTTAAATTGTATTTTGATGAAATTTGGACTCGACAGACTGAGACGCTGCATGGGCACGAAGGCATCGTTGAGTTGTGCGAGCGTGTTCTCGAGCAAGACAAAGATTTATACTATATCGCCGCAATAGGAGCGCTTCTGAAGCGTCAGCCAGAATACTATGTGGAATTTACCAAACGACGCGCGGCGAAAAACATTCATTTTCACGTTTTAGCAAATGAGGACATACGAGGCGTTTTCGATCCATTGCCCCTGACAGACGTGAGATATCTCCCGCAAGAATTTGCTAGTCCCATGGTCATTTGGATTTTTGGAGATTTTGTTGCGCATGTTTTATGGCATGAACCAGAAACCATTTTTTTGATTCACGATCAAAAAACCGCCGACTACTATCGGAATTATTATAAGGCTCTCACGAAGATTGCCAAGAAATAATTTTTATTTCCACCTCAAATCCGTTTTAATATACCAGGTGTTCATGTTGCGCAGGCGGTCAGCGGGGCGGCTGATGCGTTCGTCGGAAGTGCCGAGGACGCGATTGGAAACCATATAGGCGTAGGCTGGACGGAGGAGGAAGAGGGCGGGGACGCGCGCCAAGATCGTGTTGGCGAGACGTAGGCGTGCGCTGAGCAATCCTTCCGTCGAAGTGACGTTATTCAGTGCATTCAGGGCATTGTCAACATCTCGGTCTTGTAGATTGGAAAGATTTAATCCATTGCCGGTGGCACTTCCACTATTCCAGAAGGGGGTTAGATCCTGAGTCTCTGGGAGGAGAATATTCCACACAACAATTTGATAGGATCGGTCATTGAGAATCTGTCGCAAGAGGGATTCTGGATCGGTGGATTGAATAGCTACTTGAATTCCCAAGAGGGACCAACGGCGTTTGAGGAAGTCAGCGACCTTTAGCAGATCTGGTTGTTCAGGTACGTCGATCGTCAGGGTGAGCGGGGTCGAGCTTGTTGTTACTGAGGCTGTTTTTTTTGTGCTTTTTGGAACAACAACGGGAACAAAATGACGAACCGTTTCACCGGCATTCAGGATCCAGCCCATGGATTGCAAAAGAGCGCGCGCTCCTTCCAGATTTTCTGGGGTGCTCGTGGTTGCTTCAAGAAAGGGAAAAGGAGAATTGATTAAGGTTGCATGTGCGCCAATCAAATCTTGCAATTCATGATGATCAATAGCCATGGAGAGGGCTGTGCGTAGACGTTCATCTTTTAAAACCGCGTCTTTGGTGTTGAAGAACGCGACGGTTTCTTGTGGTAATTCCAGCTTGAGACTGTGCACGTTTTTATTTTTGATGGTTGCCACGTCTCCCCAAGGGACAAACGCGAGAGTGTCTACCTGATTGCCGCGTAAAGCATTTTGCGCTTGCACACGATCTCCATAAAAACGGAATGTCACATCTTTGATAAAGGGGGCAATGCCATAATATTTTGGCCAGGCACGTAGATGATAGCTAAAAATAAATCCTTTAGAGTCGCGTGTGAAAGACAGGGCTTGGTACGGGCCTGAGCCAATGGGTTTGAGATTGGCGTCGGTGAGCATCGCGTTTACATCTGATAGATCTTCCCAGATATGGGCGGGCATAATGCCGACGGTGAGCAAATTCAAGAAACTTGGATTGGCTTTGGGCAATTGAAATTGGATGGTTTGATCGTCGACGCGCAGAACATTTACGTTGCGAAAATTATTAAGCAGAGGACTCTTCCAGGTTTTGATGGCTTGATACGTAAAAACAACGTCATCTGCGGTTA
>SICT01000025.1 GCA_009691315.1 Candidatus Uhrbacteria bacterium
ATCTTGTAAACAATATTCTCTTAATTTATCAATTTCTCCTTTGCGCCAATACTCAACTGCCATCAGCCCTGTTCCGCTTTTGCCGACGCCGAGCGTGGCGTGTGCAACATCATCAAGTTTGATGCGAAAGCCCAAACGCTTGTCGATTTCTGCAAGTAAATCAATCGTGGGCAGACGCATAATGTCACCCGGGTAATACGATTGCAAGCACGGATAATCAAAGCCGATTAAGTTATATCCAATGATGCGATCCGCACGTTCGAGCCTCGGCCACAGCTTAGGCAAATCCTCTTCCAGAAATGATTCGTACGTGTCTGTTTCATAAAAATACACTCCCACAAGGGAAACTTGCAGGAGTGATGGATTATACATACCCACATCTTGAAACGTATTACGCGTTTCAATATCGAGCACGACTTCTTTGCGAATCATAGTAGACCAGAGTATAGAGGATCGAGTATGGAGTATCAAGTATTCGAATAACGAATGTCATATCAGATTCCTCCTCTTAGCGGTAAGAGGAGGTTAGGAGGAGTTAAAAAATAAAAGGGTTAGGCGGTACCAGGTACCAATAATCAGGTACCAATAATCTCCAGTTTTTAACTCACCTCATTCCTCTCTTTCCAAAAGAGAGGAGGTCTGATCTGATAAAAAAATGCACCGCGGTGAGGCAGTGCAGAAAAGGAGTGGATCGGTTAGAAGGAGCTCTCGGCTACTCCTCGTCCTCGAAGTGAGCTGGGTCGTCGTCGGCGAGATGGGGTGGACAGTAACCTAGCTCGATGTCGCGCTCTAATGCGAAGGCCGCACTGTCGAAGTAGTCTCCGGGAAAGAGCCGATGATTCTCCTCTTCGATTGCCGCTTCGAGATCGCTCTGCCCCTGGTTGAAGAGGCGGACACGCGGATCTTTGCAGATCACCCATTGCCCATCGATCTCCTGCTCGAAGTGGTGATCCCAGGTGATCCAGGCATCCTCGATCGATCCGGAAGCGAGATTGTCAGCGCCACGCACATTGCTCGGTGGATGTTCTTCGCTGAGCGCATGCGTGTCCGTTCCCTCCCAGACTATGTTCGTCGTGACCCTCGTGGGCCCTTCCCCCAAGCTGTTCCGGGTCGTGCAGATCACTCTGAATTTCATTCCGTTCTCCTTTGAAAGAGCTTGAAAAAGGGCAGTCTTTGGAAGACAATATCACAAAAAAGCCGCCTTGTCAATGTAGGCGGCCTTTGGTTTTGGATTTTGTTAGGCGTTGGCTGATTGGTTGGCGCGTTTGCGTTCGAAATTTTTAAGAAATTGTTTGCGGATGCGAAGGCTTTTGGGGGTGACTTCGAGCAGTTCATCATCGCCCAGATATTCCAGCGCTTCTTCCAAGCTCATATTCCGAGGCGTATTCAATCCTTCGGCCACGCCGTCACCTTTGGAACGCATGTTGCTCAAACGTTTTTCTTTGCAGATATTCACTTCCAGATCTTCTGGCTTGGCGTTTTGTCCGATGACCATACCCTCATATACTTTGAGGCCTGGTTCAATAAACAATTGTCCACGTTCTTGAGCTATTTGCATCCCATAACTATTTGACTCTCCCGTTTCAAAAGAAATCAGTGAGCCATGCGGAGTTCCATCGATGGAACCGATGTAGGGTCGATACCCAAGAAACAGCGCGTTCATAATCCCCTGGCCACGCGTGTCCATCATAAATTCGGTGCGATAACCGATCAAGCCGCGAGTTGGAATCACAAATTCAAGATAGGCCGTTGATCCATCCACACGCATATCTTTCATCTCTCCTTTGCGTCGGCCCATTTTCTCAATGACAGAACCGCTCATGCCTTCAGGACACTCCATTGATACTTCTTCGAATGGCTCCGTCTTATGGCTATTTTCTTCTTTAAAAATAACTTGTGGACGTGAAACTTGAATTTCAAATCCTTCACGACGCATGCGCTCAATTAAAATCGCCAAATGCAATTCACCGCGACCACTAACAATAAACGTTCCATCCCCTGTTCCTGCTTCCACGCGCAACGCCACATCATTTTGTAATTCGCGTTCCAAACGTTCTTTAATATTACGTGAGGTGGTGAATTGGCCTTCTTGCCCGGCGAACGGGGAAGTGTTGACACTAAAGGTCATTTTAACGGTTGGTTCTTCGATTTGAATAACCGGGAGCGCTTCTGGTTTGTCCAGGTCTGCAATGGTTTCGCCAATATTGATTTCGGGGATTCCGGCAAAGGCCACAATGTCACCGGCTGGGGCAGATTCTGTTTCCACGCGACCCATACCAATAAAAGTAAAGATATTGCTGATTTTAGCTACAGCAAGCTTTCCTTCGCGGTTGATCCAGGTGACTGGCCCAGCTTTAAATGTTCCGCGCACCACACGTCCAATGGCCATTTTGCCTTTATAGTTGTCATAACTAATGTTTGCTACAGAAACTTGAAGCGGGCCGTTGACGTCGACAACTGGTGCAGGAATTTCCTTGAGAATCGTATCAAATAATGGTTTGATGTTGGTCATGCCTGCGAGATTGGTGTCGAGTCCGGCCTTGCCTTGTTTGGCTGAGGCATAAATCACAGGAAAATCCGCCTGACGATCTGAGGCACCAAGATCCACGAATAAATCAAAAGTTTGATTAAGGACCCATTCTGGTCGCGCATCTGGTTTATCAATTTTGTTGATCACGACAATAATACGATGGCCAGCTTGAATGGCTTTTTTCAGCACGAAACGCGTTTGTGGCATAGGGCCTTCCTTGGCGTCTACGAGCAAGAGCGCTCCATCCACGAGATTCATAATACGTTCCACTTCCCCACCAAAATCTGCGTGACCAGGAGTGTCCACGATATTAATTTTTGTTTCGCCTAACATCACGGCCACATTCTTAGCGAGAATCGTGATGCCGCGTTCGCGTTCCAAGGGATTTGAATCGAGAATAGTATCGCCCTCAAGCCCACGATCTTTAAACGTATCAGACTGCTTCAATAGCGAATCAGCCAGGGTTGTTTTACCGTGGTCCACATGAGCGATGATTGCAATGTTTCGAATATCAGACATGAGCCGCAAGTATAATAGATTTTTAATATTTGTCAATAAAAAACCCTCGCCAACCTAGATCGGTAAGGGTTGAGCCTGAAAAGAACCTACCGAATGACGCGTGTCATGCGGTATAGATGAGGTGTTCCGTTTCTGACCCTCACCCAGATGAGCGCGCCCGAATCATCGACCCGGGCCGTTGTCACGACATCGGACGAGATGATGAAGGTGTCATCGCCACATTCAAACGTCACCTCCCCGTTTACTTCCTGCAGTCGTTGAAGTTCAGCGGGTCCGAGGCAGACATCAGCGTAAAAGATGTGTTCGGAAGGATCTGGACCTTCCGATAGATCGAAACGATTGGTCATCAGTGGCATATCTTGCCCTCCTCAGAACAAACAGTATCTAGCGTATGCTTATAGAAAGCCTTGTCAATGCATAAAAAAACGCCTTTATTGAGCCATATATTTTAAATATTTTTTATTTTAATGAAAGATATTCACTTTTTTCGCTTGCTCCCAAAACTCCGGATGATTCATTTTTATTTTCATCCAATACCACCACTCCGCTCCCCAAAAATAAATTGAAGGCATATTCATTTTTTGCGCGTACGAAAAATTGCTTTGCATTTGAGCAAGATTGAAGGTTTTAAATTGTTGATCCAGAGGCGTGATGTGAAGCGGAGTTTCGGCCCAGGGCTCCATTTGGAATTCACTGACGTAGACGGGTTTGATCCAGGGAGAAATCAGAGTGGCTTTAGCCGTATAAAACCAGGGTGGCAAAAACCAGTAGTGCCAAATGCCAATATAACGATTTTTGACGACGCGATACACGCTTATCCCTAATCGGTCGATGTCATGACGGAAATCAAGCCAGGTTGATAGTTCCCCTGAGTCTGTGGTGTAGATGGGATGAGTACTGAGACTCCGCACGAGTTGCATTTCTTGTTGAACAAATTCCGGCGATTGTTCATCCCCAGTGCCAAAGGGAAATTGTGATTCATTCTCCACTTGCCACGCGATCACAGCTGGATGGTGATCATATCTTTTGATAACCGCTTTTACATATCCAAGCTGTCCTCGTTCCCGCTCATCTTTCGGGAGCGGTGTGACCCAGTTCGGGATCCAATATTCGGGCCAGCGCGGTTGTTTCGCGCCAATCGAGAGAATGACTTTCCCCTGACGTGAAGCAATGAGGTCGAGTTGCTCATCCAAATCCTCCCAATGCAAACGTTCTTCTATCCAAATTTCTGACCAATACGCCGGAATACGAAAATTCTTTATGTGTAAATCATCAAGTGCGGCTCTTAAACCTTCTGTTGAATTGATACCGAGTGATTCTGCGTAGGGCTTGCTCCAGGTGATGCCATAGATTGTATTTAATTTTTGTTTTTGCGGCCAGGTGATCATCATGAGTCCAAGACCGATTAAAAAAATAGCAAGTGATTTACTCACGATGACTCGAATTGAACGCTCTTCATTGAGCCATGCACGTAAACGTTTTCCACCAAACCAGGCCACCAGTGCAATCGCTCCGTATTGAACAGCTTGCAGAGCGTTGACGAGCGCCGCACTCCCCTGCGCAATGGCGATATATATCAGCACAAAGCCAGCGCCACCAAAGATTTGACCAATGACAACCCAGCGTAGGGGCGCGGTTTCCGCGCCCTGGGTTTGGGATCCGTGCCCTGGGCGGGATGACCCCGCCCCTACCATAATTTGTATTTCTTTTCGGGCTGATGCGACAAATAATCCGATCAACACTCCCACAATTCCTGCGGCAAAACGCGAAGTGGTGAGGACAGCAAGAAAATCTCCATGATCAAAAGCGTATTTTCCAAACGCACTAGCTGTGGCAAATAAAAATGCGGATAAAATAGCAATGCCGATCGTTTGTCGATCGAGTTTTCCTTTTTTCCCGCCAACACTTGTGAGCAACCACGTTGCCACGAGCAAAAGAAGAAAACCGGCAAATTGTTGGCCGGTAAATCGTTCGCCAAGAAATAAACTCGTCTCGATCAGAGTGAAGATCGGCACAAGCGATCCGACAATTGGCACAACTCGACTTGCTTCGGATCGCTTGAGCGCTTCAAAAAAGCCCCAGAGAGCAAGAACGAATAATCCACCGAACGCGATGATCGATGGATAGAGACTCAGACTTGGCCAGACCTGAATCCAGGGAATTGCCACCACGGCGAGAAAAGAAATGCTTCCCATGAGCGCCGCGTAGGTCGCGCTCTGTTTGAAACTGGAACGCAGGAGTGTCTTGTCGATGATAAAGGCGACTGAGTTTAAGAGATGGCCAATGATGGCAAGGAGGAGCCAGGTCATAAAGTGATTGTATCACCAAATCGCGGAACATCAGCCGGAATATTCGTTTTCTGTGTCATACGAGTGGCGAGGGCGATTGCCGCTCCTTCCTCACCGTGCGTGCAATAAATGTGTGATGGTTTGTGCGTTGCATTTAAAACCCAATTCACCAATTTCGTTTGATCGGCGTGCGCGCTGTAGGCACCAATACTCAGGATCGTCGCTTTTACATTGATTCGTTCGCCTAGTACCTCGACCATTTTCTTTCCTTCATATAATTGATGACCAAGCGTGTGTTTGGCTTGATAGCCGATGATCAGTACGGTCGAAGCCGGATCGCCCAAATACCGAAGTAAATGATGCTGGATACGACCGCCGTTCATCATGCCTGCTCCGGCAATAATAATTTTTGGTTTCGGTGCCTCATTAATCAATTTTGATTCATCGCGCGTGCGACAAAGTTTGAGTGAGGAGAAATCCATGAAATTTTCGCCTTTCAGCACATGTGCGGTTGCGTCTTCATCATAATATTGTGGATAGCGTTCAATCACATCTGCCGTTTGAATAGCCATGGGACTATCGAGATATACGGGCACGCTTGGAATAAATTTTTTCTCCATCAAATCATGTAATTCATATAAGAGCTGCTGTGTGCGTTCAATCGCAAATGCGGGAATGACGAGCGCACCTTTTTGTCGAATCGTTTTGATCACCATATCTCTTAATTTTGTTTCGCGTGTGGATTCATCTTCATGAACCCGATTCCCATATGTTGATTCGGTGATGAGAACATCCGTTTCTGGAAGAGCGACGGTCTCGCGTAAAATAGGTACGTGTTGATTGCCCACATCACCAGAAAAAACAGCCGTGCCATTCCCCTGTTCGCTGATACGGATAAATGCACTCCCAAAAATATGACCCGCATCTTCTAGATTAATGGAAAGATTTCCAAGTTTCATGACGCGATCATAATCCAGCGCTTTGAAGCGGGTCAGGGTGTCTTGAATATCTTGTGATTCGTATAGCATGGGACGATACTGCCGCCGATGCTCGTCCCGCATGATGTGAAAGGCATCTTCAAGCACAATCTTCGTCAGATCAGCGGTTGGTGGAGTCAGGTAGATTTTTCCTTTAAATCCGTCCTTGATCAGTTTGGGCAAACGGCCCACATGATCAAGATGTGCATGGGTGATGAAAACCGCGTCAATCGTTTTTGGATCAAACCCAAACGGCTGGAAATTTCGTGCCTCGACAAAGGCTGAGCCTTGGAAAGCGCCACAATCAACCAAGATGCGTGTGCCGCTCGTCTCCACAAAATAACAGGAGCCCGTCACTTCGCGTGCGGCACCAAAGAAGGAAATGCGCATAAAGTCATTTGATTATACCACGTTTTTCTGGCATTCTTGTGGTCATTGTAGGGACAAACCTTGCGTTTGCCCTGGGCCAATCCGGAAACCAGGGCGAATACAAGATTCGCCCCTACCGTAAATATGTTCACTAAACCATTCAATCAACTCTCCAAACACGACGCCGCGGTTGCCGGCGGGAAAGGCGCATCCTTGGGTGAGATGACGCGAGCCGGCATTCCGGTGCCGCCGGGGTTTGTGGTTGTGGCAGATGCGTTTGAGCATTTTTTGGAGGAAACAGATTTGAATGTGGAGATTGAGGCGATTTTAAAAAAAGTCGATCATCAGAATGTGTATACGGTCGAGCGGGCTTCGGAAAAAATTCAGGCCATGATTGAGGGGGCAAAGATGCCGGAGGATATTGAGCTAGCGATTCATAAGGCTTTTTCGTCATTGCGAGGCTCGGCGAAGCAATCTCCCATGGATCCCTCCGAGTTTGCCGCGCTTCGTCGGACTTCGCTCGCAATGACGAATAGTGAGAATGACAAGGAATTTTTTGTCGCCGTCCGATCAAGCGCTACAGCAGAAGATAGCGCTTCTGCAGCCTGGGCCGGGCAACTTGAAAGTTATTTGAATACGACAAACGAAACGCTCCTGGTCAACGTTCAGAAATGTTGGGCATCACTGTTTACGCCACGCGCGATTTTTTATCGGTTTGAAAAAGGATTAAACGCGCAGAAAATTTCTGTGGCCGTTGCTGTGCAAAAAATGGTGCAGAGTGAAGTTGCTGGCATTGCTTTTTCGGTTCATCCAGTCACTCAAGATCGAAATCAGTTGATTATTGAAGCTGGGATTGGTTTGGGGGAAGCTGTGGTGTCTGGTCAGATTACGCCAGATAGTTATGTGGTGAGTAAAAAGGATCTGCAGATCTTAGACAAGAATGTGAGTGAACAGGCAAGGGCGTTACGTCGCAGTTCCGTCATTGCGAGCAGAGCGAAGCAATCTCCGGAGATTGCCACGCCTTCGGCTCGCAATGACAATCCGAATCAATGGGTTGACCTCGGTCCCAAAGGTGCCAAACAAAAACTTTCTGATTCAGAAATTCTTGAATTATCAAAGCTCATCATTCACATCGAAAATCATTATGGATTTCCGGTGGATGTGGAGTGGGCACGCGAAGGAGGGAAGTTTTATATTGTGCAGAGCCGACCGATTACGACGCTCACGGATACACCAGCCGATGCCGTTGTCATGATCACGCCTTATGACACTACAAAAAAATGGATCCCCTATCTCACTCGACCGTTTAGTCTTTTTGCCGCGTCGCTTTGGCATCTTTGGTATGACTCAAATCAAATTCAAGATTTACTGAGTGTTCGGATGCCCGATACTCTTTTTATAGAAGAACAGCCTCATGTTGTCAGGCGCTATCAGGTTGAAGATCAGTTGCAAACGTTTAAAGGCGTTATTAAAAATATCGTGACCCATGATGCAGAAAAAATGTTAGTGATATTGAAACGAGGAAAGGTCTTGAACGAACAGGCAAAAAAATATCTCAAGCAAGGTCCGAAGGCTTTTACGACATTAGATCAAGCGATTGATTTTTTGATAGACCTTGCTTTACATGCGACTATCTTCCCCTATTGGGCAGTCTTATTGCTTGAAGAACTCGGTATTAAAAATAAACAGATTCGTGCGTTGGCGGAAGAGTTGCGGAGCACTTCTTATTATCCAAATTTAGTTCAGCAAATTATTGAGCCATTAGCAGCTAAACTCCATAAGGATTTTGAATTTTTGACGGTTCGAGAACTTTTAGATAGTGATACAGGAAAAATTTCAGAGCGCCTGACATTGAGGGAGCGAGGAAAGCATTTTGTTTATCAAATTGTGGATGGAAGGGAACGGGTTACATGGAAGGACGAAGTAACCCCTTTGATTATAGATTTGGAAGGGATATCTGACACCGACTCATCAGAATTGAGAGGTCAAACAGCCTATCCAGGCAAAGTACGAGGAACGGCACGGGTTATTTTTTCTTCTGATGGGGCTGGAGCAGTATTTAATAAAGGAGATATTTTGATTTCCATCAGCTCGAATCCAAATCTACTCCCCTTACTCAAAAAATCTGCTGCTATTGTAACGAATGAAGGAGGGGTCACCTGTCATGCTGCCATTATCTCAAGAGAATTAAAGAAGCCTTGTGTTATTGGTACCAAGATTGCAACAAAAGTTTTGAAAGATGGTGATGAAGTAGAGGTTGATGCTGATCAAGGGATTGTAAAAATTTTAAATCGAAAAAATACACAAGACAGAAATAAGCTATAGCTAAAAATTGTCTTGTTCATCCTATGTCCCAACCTGTCATCACCACGCATCAACCTTCCATGACCGAATGGTTTGAGGCGATTGGAGATAAGACTGATTCCGAAGCTTTTCGTGCGGAGGATAATAAGAAGGTCGATCGTTTGGAAATTTTGTATCAAACGATTGAATTGCCTTATGAACGGTCCGAACCATTTCCAGCTCGAGCTCTGTTTGATCGTTCTCCTGAGTTCATGCGTGTGTTGGAAACACGGGGAGCTGAGCTTTGCGCGATCAGATTGGTTCCTTCTCGTGCAGATCTTCCGAAATTACGACAGCGTGGTCTTTCTCTCAAAGAATGTTATGAGAATTGGTTTTTGCAACAAGAGATCAATCCGGATGATTACACGGCGTATGTGTGTCCTCACTCGGAAACGCTTTTGTGGTCAGCGACATTTGTGGTCAATCAAGATAGAATTTTTGGTGAAATTATCGAAGGACTACATTCGCAGTTGACTCACGGCGATACGAAAAAACCGTTGTATCAATTTTTTTATAATGGTTCAGAATGGAAATGGTCAACCAAGCATCCAGAGGCCGCTAAACAGATCGCCCGGATGATTGATCTCATTCGCGTCTCTGATCGGAACAAGCAGTCGGTCTTAGAAGAGAGATTGCAAGCCGAATTTTATCGTGACTATCTGGGCGGTTATTTTGAATCAACCGTGTGGCCTGATGATCGTGTTTATATTATTGATTATAATCGTTTACTGCCAAAATTTATTCCAACGCCATCACTCACCATTTGGGAAGAGACAAAAGAATCTGGAATGTTGAAAGGCTCGGTTGCCTATCCAGGTTATGCTTCCGGTCCAGTCGTCATTGTGGCCGAAGGAGATTTATCATCGATTGAATTCCCCGAAGGAGCCATTCTTGTCTGTGACAACACGGACGTTCGTTATTTGCCGCTGATGAAAAAAGCTGGCGCGATCGTGACCAATCGTGGAGGCATTTTGAGTCATGCGGCTATCGTCGCGCGGGAATTAAAAAAACCGTGTTTAATTGGAACGGGCGATGCAACCACAAAATTGAAAACCGGCGATCAGATAGAAGTAGATGCAGATCATGGCATTGTGAGAAAAATATAAAAATAGTTGAATACAAAACACCCGCCTCAATGGCTGGTGTTTTGTTGGTGGGACCGGCGGGGATCGAACCCGCGACCGTTGGCTTAAAAGGCCACTGCTCTACCAACTGAGCTACAGTCCCGATGAGTGAGAAAAATAAATAGGCTTAAACGCGGCGATACTCTAACGTCTTTTGAAAAAGAGGACAAGGGTTTAAAAATTCCCCCTTCGCATCAAGCTCCGGGGGAGAAAGGAGATAGGCCTTACCAGCTGACCAGAAAGGCGGTTTGGCGTGTATCGGGGAGAATCGGCCAGGCCAGGATTAGCCTCTTGACCATGGTTTTGATCCGTTTTCCATCGAAATGCGGTTCCATGGTGAGTGGAATTGCCTTGAGACCGACCCAATCAACGCGTGGTAAACAAAAGACAACTTTCCATTGAACTGTATCCACGGTCTGACGAAGAATCATCTGGTAGGCATCTTCTTCGAACACGGCCGTAACTTGAACCTCACCAAAGGTTCCTTGCATGAGTCGGGGCTCTGGTCCGAGTCCATTTTGACGATGTCCTTCGAGCAAAATCTGTAGACCACCTCGCCAGATTCGGTCGACGAACTCAATAAGATGGGCGCTCATTCTGGTTCGCGTATCAGGGTCCATTGGGTATTTCCTTTCTTGAGGCTCAACGCTTTGCCTATTTAATGGTACTCTATGGTGAGTTGTCAATTTTTATTTAATAAAATGTACATTTATTTTCTTGGATCCAAAGGATTTCCCGCCTCAACCGTGGCAAGCGGCGGTGGGGTTGAGCGGCATGTGGAAGAGCTAGCTGTACGCTTGGCTGAGCGTGGTCATCGGGTTTTTGTGTATGCCCGTTCCTCGTCGACGACCCGTGGATTAAAAATATATCGCGGGGTGCACATTATTCGCCTGCCCTTCGTTCCGGGAAAAAACGTTGCGACGATCACACACATTTTTTTGTCGACGATCCACGTTTTGTTTCAATCACGCGTAGACATTATTCATTATCATGGAATCGGTCCCGGGACGCTCGCTTGGCTGCCGCGTCTTTTTAAACCGCGAGCAAAAATCGTGACGACCTTTCACAGTCGCGATCGCATGGATCCGAAATGGTCGTGGTTTGCTAAAATGTATTTGTTATTCGGCGAGTGGACCGCTCTTGTTTTCCCACACGCGACGATTGTCGTATCGCATATTTTGCAGGTTTTTTGTCGGGAGTTTTATGGACGCGCAACCATTTATATTCCGAATGGTGCGGAGATTGTCACGAAGGCGGGTACAGACATTTTAGAAAAATTTGGATTGGATAAGGGTAAATATCTGCTCGGGGTTGGTCGTTTGGTTCCTAATAAGGCTTTTGATGTTGTGATAGAGGCGTATCGAAAAGTCGATTCTTCTATGCCCTTTGTCATTGCGGGCGATTCAGAGTATGCCGGTCTCTATGTGGAAAAATTGATGCGTTTGGCGGGACGTGATTCACGCATTCACTTGCTTGGACATCAGTCATCCGCGGCGGTGTCTGAGTTGCTGGCGCATTGTTATGCCTTTGTGCACCCATCGCGCTCAGAAGGATTATCTACCGCGGTCCTTGAGGCCATGGCACACGGAAAAACGGTTATCATGTCAGACATTCAGGAAAATTTGGAACTGGTCGATCATAGTGGTATTGCTTTTCCGGTTGATAATCGACGCGCGTTACGAGAGACGCTCTCCTGGGTGGTCCAAGATCCAGGTATGCTCAAGAATCGTGGTCGTCGCGCTCGTCAGATGATTGCGCGACGCTATACTTGGAAATCAGTTGTCAAACGGATCGAAGCAGTATACTCTCACCTGCATGCTAGCTCTTAATCAAACGAAATCGTTGATTCAGCGTTTAAAGAAGATTGAACACGCTCGACGTAGTCTGCAGGTTTTGTCTGGAGATATTCTGTCTGGCAGTAAGCGCGCGATTTTTGCGTTTCATCGGGATGATCAAACAGTTGCCATGCAGGAATTGCAAACGGCCCAAAAGAAATTACGTTTAGCCACACGGCTCACGGTACAGGAATCGCGTATTCGTTATGATGGCCCATGGCGAGCGGCGCAAGAAGAGTTTGCGGAGGCACATCTGTTATCGCAATATCTTCGTTCTGGAAAGATCGGTCCCGTGCCGGATGTCTCCGATGATCCGGATATTTTTATTGGCGCTTTATCAGATTTAACCGGAGAGCTGGTACGTCATGCGGTACGTTTGGTGACTCAACATAAGAAAAAATCCGTCACACAAATTTTTCAAGATGTCGATACGGTCGTAGGTTTTCTTCTCCAAATGGATCTCACAGGAAATCTGCGCACCAAAGTCGATCAAGCGAAACAAAATTTACGGAAACTCGAAGAGATGTGTTATGAGCTCGCGTTGCGAAGTTAGTGCCATTGTTTCCGCTTACAACGAGGCCGAGACGATTGAGCCTATTATTAAATTATTATCTGACTCGGAATTATTTCGTGAGATTATTGTGGTGACCGATGGGTCGACGGATCAGACGCCGGAACTCGCGCGTCAAGCCGGCGCGACCCAGGTCTTTCATTCCCCGGTTCGACAAGGCAAGGGATTGGCCATGCGCCAAGGAGCCCTAGCTGCCTCATCGCCTTACATTTTTTTTTGTGATGCAGATCTGATTGGTTTGCGCAAAGAACATTTATTACAAATTATTGATCCTGTCGCAAATGGTGAAACAGATATGTGTGTTGATTTGCATGATCGTGGAGTCATTGTAACCTGGATGATGCGTCATCTGCCGCTGATTGGCGGTGAACG
>SICT01000026.1 GCA_009691315.1 Candidatus Uhrbacteria bacterium
CATGAGTGACGGTCTGCAAAATCTGCATAAAACGCGCCGTGATCCAGCGATCCAGAATATGTGCACTGCGCGGCTTCATCGCTTTCACGTTATCTCCGCCATACGTCGAGTAAAATGTTTTGATATTCCACAATAAATTCAAAAATCCACGCACAATATTTTGCAAATCACGCTCCGCAAAATTGAGCGACTCCGCTTCCACGACCGGCGAAGTCAACAGATAATAACGAATGGCATCAACGCCATGGGTCGTAAACATCTGCCATGGATCCGGATAATTTTTCAGCTTCTTCGACATCTTTTTTCCGTCTTCGGCCAGCACCATGCCGGTCACAATCACATCCTTAAAGGCAGGCTTCCCAAACAATGCCGTGGCTAAAACATGCAACGTATAAAACCACCCGCGCGTTTGATCTTGCGCTTCGGCGATAAAATCTGCGGGAAAATTTTCCTCAAACCACTGACGATTCTCAAATGGATAGTGAAGGGAGGCGAAGGGCATACTCCCCGACTCCACCCAACAATCAAAGACTTCAGGAATCCGTTTTTGCTCTTTCCCGCAGGGACACGGAATGATCACACGATCAATCACCGGGCGATGCAAATCAATCTGCGCTGGCCAACTTTCTGGCTTGGCTAATTTTTTTAGTTCTGCAATCGAACCCACAATACTCTGGGCATGACAATCTGCACACTCCCACACCGGAATCGGCGAACCCCAATAACGGGTACGGGAAATATTCCAGTCAGGCGCACTCTCGAGCCCTTTCCCAAAACGTCCATCTTTAAAATGCTCCGGATGCCAATGGATCTGTTTCGCGGTTTTCAGCATCTTGGATTTTAATTTTGTGACATCCACAAACCAAGCTGGCTGAGCCTTATAAAGCAAGAGCGTTGAACAACGCCAACAGATCGGCACACTGTGCTTGATTTTATCTTCACGGTAAATCAAACCGCGTTTCGCCAGATCATCGATAATCAAACGATCCGCATCTTTCGCCTTCACGCCGGCAAAGGCCTCACACTCTTTCGACATACGGCCTTCATCATCAACCGTAAACAAAATAGGCAATTTGTTTTCACGCGCGGTCTGCAGATCTTCTTCGCCAAACGCCGGCGCGGTCGTGACAATACCCGTTCCAACATCAGACGTAACATGCGAGCCAGTGACGACACGAAACGCATCTCCCTCAACCGGCAGATAATGATAGGGCGCTTCAAAATATTTTCCCACCAGCTCCATCCCTTTCCAACGACCAACAATTTCAAATAATGGCCCTTCGGATTGCAAAGGATAAAATTGTTTGAGCACATCTACCTGACGCGCTTCCGCGAAAATCAATGTCTCGCCCGTCGTTTCTAATGTTGCGGCAACATACATAAGATCAGCATGAACCGCGAGCCCAGTAATCGCTGGCACAGACCAAGGCGTTGTGGTCCACGCAAGAAAAAAAGTATTCGGCTGATCAACGACTGGAAATTTAATGTAAATCGCAGGATCTTCATGCTCGATATATGAATCTCCCATGGCCACTTCAAAATTTGATAACGGAGTCGAACAGCGTGGACAAAACAAAGACACGCGAACATTCTTATAGATGTAACCCTTCTTATGAAGTTCCGCGAACGCCCACCACACAGACTCCATAAAATTCGTATCCATGGTTTTCCATGAACCAGTAAAATCAATCCAACGCCCAAAACGCTCGACATACTTCCCCCAATCTTTTTCATACGACAACACCGCCGCATGACACGCTGTATTAAACTTATCAATCCCATAGGCTTCGATCTCCTTGCGTGAGGCCAACTTCAATTCTTTTTCAATTTGATTCTCAATCGGTAATCCATGACAATCCCACCCCCAACGCCTCGGCACGCGATACCCTTTCATGGTCCAGTAACGCGGTACCGCGTCCTTTAATGTTGATTGTAAAAGATGGCCGTAATGCGGAAGTCCCGTCGCAAACGGTGGCCCATCATAAAACACATACCCTTTTTTCTCCGGTCGCTCTTCCATCGAACGCTCAAAAATATGATGCTTATTCCAATACGCAATAATCTCTTCTTCCATTTTCGGAAACAACGGGACGCGTTCAGCGTCAGAAGAAGATTTTGAATCCATAGTTCCTCTAGAATGCGGAAAAATTGAAGAATGGTCAATATCTGGTAGAATGTCCGCATGAAAAAAATTACTCTCGGGGCTGATCATGCGGGATTCAAATTGAAAGAGGAACTCAAAAACCATTTGATCAAAAAAGGCTATTCGATTATCGATGTCTCCCCTCAATTTATTCCAGGTGATGATTATCCCGCGATAGCCAAAAAGGTCGTATACACAATACTCCATACTCCATACTCGATACCGGGAATCCTTGTCTGTGGTTCTGGCTATGGTATGGACATTGTGGCCAATCGTTTTAAAGGTGTGCGGGCGGGCGTGGCACGGAGTATCCAAGATGCGGTATCAGCCAGAATCGATGATCATACAAATGTACTAGTGCTGGGCGAACGCATGACAAAACCAACGCTGGCAAAAAAGATTCTAGATACTTGGCTCAAAACAAAACCATCAAAGATCGCGAGACATATGAGACGCGTGAAACAGATGGATCTGGTATGAAACCTCAAATCATCCCAGCTATCCTGGTTCAATCCGCTGACGAAGCGCTGGAAAAAATACAATTAATCGAAAAAACAGTACGCTGGATTCAAATTGATATCATGGATCAGACACTGGTAAAAAATAAAAGCTGGAGTGACGCTAAAGAAGCAAAGCGCTGGAAAATCAAACCATGGATCGAACTGCATCTCATGGTTGATGATCCAGAAAAATATATTCGTGCCTGGCGGAGTGTAAAAAATTTTCAACGCGCCATCTGGCATGTGGAAGCGTCGATTGATCATGCTCAGTTGATCGACCAGTGTCGAAAATGGAAACTGGAAGTTGGATTGGCGATCTCGCCTGAAACGTCGATTGCAAGCCTGGTTCCATTTTTACGAAAATTAAATACTGTCTTGATCATGGGTGTCCATCCAGGCTGGAGCGGACAAAAACTCATTCCGGCCACACGCAAAAAAATTGCCATGCTCAAACGCCTGGCTCCGCGCCTGCCGATCGAATTCGACGGCGGTGTAACCGATCGAAACACTCTCACTCTCGCTCGCGCTGGTGTGACCGGTATCTGCATGGCAAGCGTCTTATTTAAACAAAAAGACCCAAACCAATTTATAAAAAAATTAAAAAAATCTCTTTGAGCTAGCTTGTCCATCCTGCTATGAACCGCTACACTGAAAGTAATCCTATGCATAAAATTTTTTCTGTTCTTCTCACCCTCTCCCTGCTCTTCCCGGCTGGAGCCGCACTCGCCAGTACCGCCCCCGGCTCCCTCATCAAAGGGTCTAATAACTCCGTATATTATGTCGGTGCCGATGGCAAACGCTATGCTTTTCCCAATGACAAAGTCTTCTTTAGCTGGGTAACAAATTTTAATGACATCCAAACCATCAGCGATACAGAACTCGCTTCGTATCAGCTGGGCGGACTTATCACCTATCGACCAGGCACGCGATTGGTCAAAGTGACGACTGATCCAAAAGTCTATGCGGTGGGGCATGGTGGTGTCCTCCGCTGGATCGAAACACAAGAGATCGCAACGGCTCTCTACGGTCCAACCTGGAATAAACAAATTGACGATGTGCCGGACGAATTCTTTATTAATTATTCCGTCGGGGCAAGCATTATCAAAGCCACAGATTTTAATATAACGAGTGAACAAGCCGCGTCTGCAACGGTCAACGATGACAAAGATTTGTGGACCCAAAAATTATCCGCACCATTCATTCCGCTCGCAACAACACCTGCCCCAAGTTCGACTCCACAAACGCCGACACCGACCCAACCCTCAAACAACAGTTATCTGGTCACGATTTCAGTCTCCAATATGATGCCAAATAGCGGAGCGATCATTTCCGCCCTGGCCTATGCCACTCCATCGGCCGGCATTTCCAAAATCAATATCTATTCGGATAACACGCTTCAAAAAACTTGCGAATATTCACCTTGCGGAGCGGATCTGCTCGTTCCCGGATCAAATCTAAAACCATCTTATGATATTCGAGCGGATGTGTTTTGGATCGATAGTCATATGACCAGTTCGAGCGTCACGATCACTCCCAAAGCCTCCAGCAATTCGATCACGGTGCTTAGTATCACACGGCCGGAAGTGAAGCCAAAAAGCACGCAGGAAATTGTGGTAAGTGTGGGAAGTAATTTTGTGGCAAAATATTTAGATATTTTTATCGATGGAGGAGCAGCGCGCGGCTGTGCCGACACGCAAGTCTGCCGCTATGCTTTTATGGAATTAGGCGCGATCGGAACAACTCATGTCGTCTACGGAATCGCCAAAGACGCCAATGGATTTAGCCAACGATCTCCCGACAGGACCTATCAAGTGGTCAGTAACGATCATCCGCTCGTTCAAATAACGACCGGCAAAAATTCTATTTTCCAAGGAGAAACCGTGGATGTCAGTGTTAATGCGAGCGATGATGACGGCATCACGACAAGTGAAATCTGGCTGGATGGAGCACTGCTCAAACGCTGTCAAACCTCTGTCTGCACAACGATCGCAGGCCCCTGGTACACGCCACGAACCATCAACTTTGTCGGCAAGGCGAATGACGCGACCGGTTTGCAAGGCAGTACAACATCAACCAACGTCGTGGTTCAACAATCCTATGGCGGATACTAAGCCGATCGATTGGGAAAAATTTTTAAGCGAGTCACGTACCTTACTCGATCACTGTATCGATCTTCTGTCCAAAAAAAATCACGACTACGCAGAAGTGAGTGATCCGTTTGCAAACTTCAAATACTCCGCACAAGTAGCAGGGACAACTCCCGCACAAAGTGTCCTCATGCTCCTTGGCATGAAGATGTCTCGTTTGACCCAACTTGTCGGAAATGGTAAGAAACCTATGAACGAAAAGGTTCTAGACACTATGGCAGATCTGATCAATTATACACTACTTCTAAAAGGTGTGATTGAAGAAGAGATGAAAGATTACTCTTAATGAAACATCATTTTATGACATTCTCTCAACGCACACTCGCGACCATCAGCGCTCTCATGCTCCTCATGAGTCCTCTCATGAGCCAAGCTTCTGTAACGGGCGCCTTTAATGCCGGTGAATTAATCAAAGGTTCAGGCGACACTGTGTATTATTTTGCCGGAAATGGAAAACGTTACGTATTTCCAAACGCAAAAACCTATTTCACCTGGTACAAAGATTTCAGCTCAGTCAAAACCATTTCCGATGGACAACTCTCAACCATCCCCCTCGGCGGCAATGTGACTTATCGACCAGGGTATAAGATGATTAAAGTCATGACCGATCCAAAAACCTATGTCATAGATCAAGGTGGGTTCTTACGGCATGTAACAACAGAGAGCTTGGCACAAACGCTCTACGGCATCAGTTGGAAAAATCAAATCGATGATGTCCCTGACGCCTTCTTCGTCAATTATCGTGTCGGCACAGCGATTCAAACGGCTTCTGATTATAATGCGGCCAATACCATGACCACAACAGTGAGTATTGGACAGGATAAACAATTAGATGAAACAAAAATAACGATTACGATCGGGGCTATGCAAAATGGTTTTGTCCCAACCAGCATCACCTTCAAAAAAGGAACGGAGGTCACCTGGACCAATGGCGACAATGCCGCGCATTGGATTAAGGGATCAAATTTTGATTCAGGGATGCTCACACCTGGTCAAACCTATAAACACATCTTTAACACAGCGGGATCATTTGACTATCGCTGCAACATTCATTCGACCATGCAAGGAACGATCAACGTCGTTAATTAAATTTGATCAAGATCAAATTTATCCTGAGCTTGTCGAAGGATCTCCCGCATGACCATTAAGCAGCTGGAACAGAAAGCAAACGCCATACGCGAGGATATTATCCGTGCGCTGGTCAAAGCGAAAAGCGGACACTCAGCCGGCCCATTGGGCATGGCTGATGTGTTTACTGCCCTCTATTTTCACATTTTGAAAGTTGACCCAAAGCGTCCTGACTGGAAAGAACGGGATCGCGTAGTGCTATCAAATGCCCATATCTGTCCCGTTCTTTATGCGTCACTCGCTCATCGTGGATTTTGTTCACTCTTGGCATTTAAAAATACCTTACGCAAGTTTGGCTCCCCATTTCAAGGTCATTCCAACAATCATTTTAACCTAGGAATTGAAACATGTGGCGGACCGCTCGGACAAGGACTGTCGCAAGCCATTGGCATGGCCCTCGCCGGACGACTTGACCAAGCGACGTGGCAGGTTTACGCCCTCCTGTCCGATGGAGAACTGGATGAGGGTCAGACCTGGGAAGCAATCATGATGGCGGGTAAGGAAAAATTACACAATTTAACAGCGATCGTGGATCGCAACAATATTCAAATTGACGGCTTCACCGAAAATATCATGCCACTCGAACCACTCGCCGATAAATGGCGCGCGTTCAACTGGCATGTGATTGAAATCAATGGTCACAACATGCGAGAGATTATCGATGCGTTGAATGAGGCGAAAACCATTTTTGAACAACCAACCGTCATTATCGCGCATACCATTCCGGGCAAAGGCGTGGATTTTATGGAGCGAAAATTTGAATGGCATGGCAAACCACCAAATGAAGAGGAGGCAAAACTCGCCCTGCAAGAACTCAAAGTCATCGGACAAAAACTCAAAAACTGACCTATGCTCTTAAACCCCAAGATCTATTTACCAGACGTTGAGCTCCTTCCCACCCGTAACGGATACGGCGAAGGCTTGGTCGAACTGGGCGAACAGGATCCACGCATTTTTGTTCTGACGGGCGATCTAGCGGAATCTACGCGAGCGCATCTGTTTCAAAAAAAATTTCCTGAACGGTTTGTCGAATGTGGCGTGGCGGAACAAAATATGATGGGAGTTGCCGCAGGGCTTGGGCTGTCTGGAAAAATCGCCTTCGTCAGCTCTTATGGCGTTTTTTCTCCCGGACGCAATTGGGACCAATTCCGTGTCTCGGTCTGCTATTCAAATGCCAATGTCAAAGTCGCAGGAGCGCATACCGGCATCTCTGTTGGACCAGACGGCGCGACCCATCAAGCCCTCGAAGACATCGCGATCACGCGCGTCCTGCCCGGTCTCACGGTCATTGTCCCCTGTGATTATTTTGAAACAAAAAAAGCCACGATCGCACTCGGCAAAATGATCGGCCCTGCGTATTTTCGATTTTCTCGTGAAAAAACACCGATCATCACCACAGAAAAAACTCCCTTTAAAATTGGCCAACATCTTGTTTTAAGACAAGGGAAAGATGCCACTATCGCCGCCTGCGGACCACTTGTGTATGAAGCGCTGATCGCCGCTGAACAACTTGCCGAACAAAAAATCGACGTGGAAGTCATTAATTGCCACACGCTGAAACCGTTTGATGAGAAGACGCTCATCACAAGTGTGAAAAAAACCGGCTGTTGTGTGACCGTCGAAGAGCATCAAATTATTGGCGGTCTGCACGGTGCCGTTTGCGAAACATTAGGCCAAAATTTTCCCGTGCCCGTTGAAGCCATCGGCATGCCAAATTCCTTTGGCGAATCCGGAGAACCCCAAGAGTTACTAAAAAAATATGGCATGACCACAAGCGATGTGATCAAGGCTGTTAAGAAAGTTTTGAAAAGAAAATAGTCATGTTATAAAACTATGAAAAAAATTCTTCACATCATCGGGTTTGTCAGCTTTGTACTTATCCTGGGCATTGTCTTCATCGTCGTTTGGAGCACCGGCAAAATGCCCAAGACCAGCCAACAGACTTCCTACGCTCCTACCATAGCCACTTCTATGGGCATACCGATGGGAATAGAGATGATGGATCAAGCCCAACAAAAGGACATGCTGGGAAATGGAACGAGTGCAGAAGATCGTGCAAAGATCGGTCCAAAGATCATCAAGAATGGCTCGTTGACCATCCGCGTCTCACAGCTTGAACAAAAATTAGATGAGCTAACAGGTCTAGCTAAAGACTTGGGCGGATATATTGATGAATCCCGCATCTCAGATAGCGGAAATAACCGAACTGCCTTTGCCACCTTACGTATCCCCTCCAATAAATTTGATGAAGGAGTAAGCGCGATTCGTAAGATGGCGCTGGTCGTGTTTGATCAATACACAAATAGCGAAGATGTCACGGCTCAATTCGTCGATCTCGATGCCCGGCTCAAAGCCGCCAAGGCGGAAGAAGCGCAGTATTTAGAAATTCTAAAACGCGCCGGTTCAATTAAAGATACGCTTGAAGTGGCCGCGCGGTTAGGTGAAGTCAGAAGCCGAATCGAACAAATGGAAGGTGAACTGCGCTATCTGCGTGATCACACAGATTATGCGACCTTGAGCGTTCAGATGACCGAGGAGACGAGCATTGCAGCTCCAACGCGTACCTGGAAACCTTGGGAAACTCTCAAGCAGTCATTTCAAGGACTCATTATCGCCCTCCAAGTGTTGATCGATATCCTGATTGTCGCCGCAACCTTCTTGATCGGGTTCCTCCTTCCCATTCTCATCATCTTAGGACTGATCGCTTGGATCATCCGCCGACTCATTTCACCTTCTTAAACTGTTTTTGAATCTCCTGCCAACGGCCGAGGAGAAATGAGCGTACTTCAGGAATTTCCGTCTGGGCCACTTCTTTAGATTTGGTGTAGTAAGCTAAGACATGGTCGACGACTTCCGTGTACTTTTCTTTATTGAGCATTTCGACGCTCTGTAATTTCTTCATCACCTGTGCTTGTAGCTGCAAGGCTTTCTTGCGCGCGTCCTTCGTCAATTGTTTCCCTTTACGTGACTGTAAAAATAATCCTGCGGCAAGACCAAGAATCGCTCCGGCGGCGAGACCGGCTTTGAGATGAGTGGAGTGTTGTGCCATAAAGTTTGGGGGTTAGGGAATAAGCTATGCTATGATAATACCATTATGTTTGATCTTATTGCCATCGGTGATTCGACGTTGGATGTATTCCTACATATCAATGAAGCCACGGTCTCCTGCCAATTAAATAAAACTCAGTGCTTGCTGTGTCTTGAGTATGCGGAAAAGATCCCTGTCGAATCTGTGCTAAAAGTGCCGGCGGCAGGCAATGCCTCAAATGCGGCTGTCGGCGGAAGCCGATTAGGATTAAAAACAGCCATCGTGAGTATTGTTGGCGGAGATGAAACCGGAAAAGAAATTATTGCCTGCTGGAAACAGGAAGGGGTGGCACGTGCGTATGTGCAAATTGACCGGCAACACGAAACAAATTATTCGACTGTGCTTAACTTTCATGGTGAGCGCACTATTCTCGTCTATCATCAACCGCGGACCTATCGCCTGCCAAAGATCGATGGCGCCAAATGGATCTATTACACCTCCATCGGTAAAAAACATGAGATACTGGAACGTCAGCTCTTGACCCATCTCAAGCACTATCCGAAAACCAGACTCATGTTCAATCCTGGCGCACATCAATTACATCGGGGCTTGAACAAACTTAAACCTGTCATCGCGCGTTCCTCACTCTTTATCGTCAACAAGGAAGAGGCTATGCGCCTGCTCGAAGATGGCGAACGTCCGATTCCAAATATGCTCATGAATTTTCATCATCTCGGAGCGGGTATTGTTGTGATTACGGATGGCAGTAAGGGCGCATACGCCACAGATGGAAAACAAATCTGGTCCTGTCCGATTTTTCCCGGACCAATGGTCGAACGTACCGGCGCCGGGGATAGTTTCAGTACGGCGTTCTTATATGGTTTGTCACGAGACTGGTCTATTCCAGACTGTTTGCGCGCAGGCACGGCCAATGCCTGGAGCGTGGTGCAAAAAATCGGGCCTCAAACCGGATTGCTCAACACGACCGGACTGAACAAGGTGCTGAAAAAATTTTCAAAAATAAAAGCACGTCTCGAACCCAACCACTGATATGCTCATTCCCGCCAAGTCTCTCTTAGTAAAGGCCCGGGCAAAAAAATATGCCGTGCCAGCGTTTAATATAAATAATTTGGAGACCCTCCAGGCCGTGATGAGCGCGGCAGTCAGCATGAAATCACCGGTGATTATTCAAACCAGTGAAGGCGCCATCGAATATGCTGGCATGGACTATCTGATTGCCCTCGTTCGGGTTGCGGCCCAAACCAAGCTTCCGATCGTCCTGCATCTGGATCATGGAAAAGATTTAAAACTGATCAAACGCGCGATTGACTCCGGGTACACCAGCGTGATGTTTGATGGATCAAGCGAAGCGTATGCAGATAACGTACGCAATACAAAGCTTGTCGTGAAATGGGCGCGCACAAAAAAAATTTCGGTCGAAGCAGAAATTGGGGTACTGGCTGGCATTGAGGACAAAGTGAGCGTTGTGGAGAGAGGTGCGACCATGACGGATCCAAAACAAGCGCTTGAGTTTGCCACAAAAACTGAATGTGATTCACTGGCTGTGGCCATTGGGACATCGCATGGAGCATTTAAGTTTGCGGAAAAAAATCATCCACATTTAGATCTTCCACGGCTTGAGGCCATTGCTCAACTGGTCAAAATCCCGATCGTTCTGCATGGCGCCTCTGGAGTGCGCGAAGACGTGCTGAAAATTGCGGTGCACTATGGGGCAAAACTCGGGGAAGCGCGTGGGATTCTGGACCAAGATATCAAAGCCGCCATCTTTCGAGGGGTGGCCAAAGTAAATATTGATACGGATTTGCGTCTCGCCTTCACCGCTGGCGTACGCGAAGCAGTGGCCGATTCTCCAAGTGTCATCGATCCGCGAAAACTTTTAATGCCTGCCAGACTTTTAATGACCGAGATCGCCAAACAAAAAATGAAACTTTTCGGAAGTGCGGGGAAAGCTTGATTGACGACGCGCGCGCTTCTTGATATAAATGCCTCCGCTCAAATCAAGGAGGTATTTTGTGAACATCATTCGCGATCTTTCTGAAAGCCTGGGAAAACCCATCTCTCTTCAAAACGAACTTCATCGCATGTGGAATCGAGGCGCTCTGCTCGCAGAAAGGGTGCTGGATGAAGCACTATGGCTCACCTTCACGATTCTAGCCAAAATCTGGCCAGCTCCTTCGCATCGCGAACACTAGCATTTCTCTCATTCTTCCCAACCTCGTCTCATCGAGGTCTTTTTTTTGTAAATAAGTCTATCCACAGCCCTCCATTGGAGCAAACTGAAGGAAAATGGTAATATTTTATGAGCTTTTATTCTTTATGTATCTTTATTCTCTATGATGAGTCATAATTGTTGTGGCGTTCACAAAGTCGCCTGGGTTCTCGTAATCATTGGTGCCTTAAACTGGGGATTAGTCGGCATTGCTAAGTTTAACTTGGTCATGTCCATCCTCGGCACCTGGCCCATGGTCGAACGCATTGTGTACGTCCTTGTGGGTCTTTCTGCCATCGCTATGTTGTTCGTCAAATCTTGCAAAGGCTGCCAGATGGGTGAGAAAAAAGTATAATTTAGGCGGGTATCAAATTCAAAACCCCTCGCAATTCTGCGGGGGGTTTTGTTTGCCCGGGGAGGGAGTCGAACCCTCATACCCTTACGGGTTACGGATTTTAAGTCCGTTGCGTATACCATTCCGCCACCCGGGCCTATGTTTCGCGCTCAATTTTTATCATGAATTGTTTCATCCTTCAATCCCCTCACTCGAACGCGCACATACTCTCCTACTCCGATCAGAATTGATAATATAACAATACCGATCACCACCAAAGAAAAATGTTCTTTCACAAATGGAACATTCCCAAACAAATATCCGCCGCCGGCAAACAACAACACCCAGGCCACACTTCCCAGAACGTTATAGGCAAGGAAGGTTCCATACGGCATAGATCCGATCCCCGCAACAAAAGGGGCAAAGGTGCGTAGGATCGGTAAAAAACGAGCGAGGACGATCGTTTTTGCGCCGTATTTGAGATAGAAGCCCTGTGTCCGCTCCAAATACTCTTTCTTGAAAAAACGTTCGTATTTCCCAGAAAACGCTTTTTGTCCCAAAGTATGACCAATCCAATAATTCACCGCATCGCCAAGAATCGCTGCAACAATAAGAGAGGCGAGCAGCCACCAAATATTTAAAGAATCAACGGCCGCAAAGGCTCCGGCGGCAAACAACAGGGAATCACCGGGTAAAAAAGGAGTCACGACAAGCCCTGTTTCGCAAAAAATAATAAGAAAAATAATAATGTAGGTCCAGGCACCAAATTGCTGGATGAAAATATTTAAATAAGCATCAAGATGAAGAAAAAAACGGAGGAAAGAAAGAAGAGTGGTCATATCACAATGATTTTCTCATATATGTCCCAGCCAGGCGATAGCCAAGATCACGATAATACTCGCGTACCCCAATCCCGCTGATCACATTCATAGACCTATAACCCTGTTCACGAGCGATTTTTTCTGCTTCGGCCATCAGTTGACGACCAAGTCCGCGATGCTGTTGGGCATCTACTTTTAACTGGTCAAGATCCAGAGCCTGACCATAGGTATGAAGTTCGCGTACATACGCAGAATCATCCAACTCGGGAAAGGCTCGTCGAACTTCATCGAGCATTTTTTGTGTTTTTGCATCTTCAAAATGAGATTGGTGATCAGGAAGCCTCAAACGTAAAAATGCCATGACGGTCGTGCGCCCCGGGTCTTCGATGCTTAAAAAATATTCCTGACCACCAGCGTTCTCATAGGTTTCAACAAACAACGTCGGCTTGGTATCTGCAGGTAATTTTGGCCGATGACCCGCTTCGCGACAGCGCAGACATTTGCACACAAGTCCCCGCTCACGCATCC
>SICT01000027.1 GCA_009691315.1 Candidatus Uhrbacteria bacterium
GTGTCGCACCTTTAATAAAGGAGATCGGTTCTTCGAGACGGAGCATGAAGACATTAAAACATGAAAACACTGGAACATGAAAGTGATTGACAGAATGGCTTTAATTATGATAATTGAAAATCACGAAGCGACACGATCGCTCTCGCCATGGAGGAGGAAATTTTGAAAAACGCACATCACGCACTCATGGAGCGATGTGTCCGACCGTTTCATTCGCCAGACGAACTGCCGGAGGACATCCGCCGGCAAATCGCCACGCTCGATCCGAGTCCAAAAAAGAAACGGATCGCCGCCTTGCACTACGGCGGTACCTTCCTGATGAAGCCAGATGCTCGAGGCGAACTCGAACCGGTCAACGATCCCAGTATCATCCTTGAGGCCATCGGATCCAAAGGTGCGGGCGACCTCAAAGACGCCCAAATCATCTGGATTCCGGTCTATGAACCACTGATCGACTCGATCGAGGCCCGTTGGTATCACTGGGTGTCCATCGGAAACTTGATCCGCTTGCTGTACGACCACTTCGACGGCTTCGCGGTCCTGGGCGGCACCGACACCATGGCCCAGATGGTCGCGGCACTTGGTCTCATGTTCCCGCGCAAGTTCGGCAAGCCGATCATTTGCACGGGCGCCCAAGCGTCGGTTTTCCAGATGTGGTCGGACGCCATGCAGAACTTGTACTTTTGCTTCAGCGCCGCCATGCACCCGATCAGCGGTGTGTACCTAGCGTTCAACAATGTCCTGCGTCGCGCCATCAATGTGCGCAAAATCAAGGACAAGGGGTTCGATGCCTTCACAGGTCCGGCCTCGACCATCGTCGGATCGCTGGACTCGGACGGCGTGCATGTGTTCCCGCACGCGCCCCCGAGCAATCCCTTCATCACCAGTCGAGAACTCATCTATCTCCCGAACTTCCGCGATGGGATCCATCCGATCGAAATCTGTCCGGCTCTGCTCGGAAGTACGATCCAAAAAAGTGGTGATAATGCGGACACGCAGGTCGTCCTCCTCGTCAGTTTGGGTGCCGGCAACATGCGGACAAAACCAAGTTTCCCCGGCGAGATCACCCACATCGATGGGATGCGCGCTCTGATCCAACGCGGCATACCAGTCGTTGTCGGAAGTTCCATGGTCGACGGATCCATGCAAAGCCCCTACGCCGCCGGCGGCGAAGTCAGACGCGCCGATGCCATCCTCCGTGGAACCTGCACCGGCGCCATGCTGGAAGCCAAAATCCAGCACTGTCTGGCCCGCGCCTGGAGCGTGGCCGGAGATCGTGTGGACCTGGACGAATTCCGCCGCCTCATGGAAACCGACCTCATCGGCGAACTGTCCATCGGTTACTAGCGCTCTTTCTTTTTCTCCCCTGAGCTTTATCGAAGGGGATTTTTTTATTTCAAAAAGACCGAGGTTCACCCGATCTTTTTGCTGGTGCAGCCAGGACGATTCGAACGTCCGACCTCTTCCTTCGCAGGGAAGCGCTCTATCCAGCTGAGCTATGGCTGCGCGTTCTCTTATATTCTTAAGAGTCGCGCAATAATATCAGAGAAATGTTCTCCCTGCAAGTCTAAATCTTCTTTAAGAAATTGCCGCAAATGATCGCGAATCTGAACGGGATCTTGGTCTTCAAGCGGGATACGCAAGCGCGGGCGCATGGAACTAGCTGGTTCGATATACAACATTTTTGTCATAGGCGGCTGATATACGAGCGCGAACTCTTCGATATCAGAATAACTATAAAGTTTCCCATCGCGGACAATCCCGTGCGCACCAATTTGAATCAAAATTTTTCGTGGCTCGTCATGGCCAGCTAGAAGCAAAATAATTGCAATGAGCAAAATCAAAAACGCAAAAAGAAAATTCGCGGTCCAAATGGCATACGCCACAAAAAAAAGCGCGATCACAACCATCCCAGCATACCAACCTGGCCCACGCTCATGATGAATATGCGCTGGCGCTTCCCACACAAATTCTTCTTGATTCAAAACGAGCGTATCATGCAATTCCTGCGGATAATAAACCATAGATAAAAATATAATAGCATAAAAAAAATCCCCCGTCGCATAAAGCTCTGGGGGAGAAGAACGAACGACTACTCGCTGCGCACCCGGAGCTCGACCCTCCGCCGTGCGGGGTTCGAACCAGGGAAGCCAGGAGAAATTGTGCCACTGGGCAGAACGGTCTGACCGGCTGAGTAAGCCCGGACAATCACGCCCCTGTTGCTCAAGCGCGGATCACTGCGCAACACTTTGGCCACGGCTGTCGCGCGCGCCATGGCGAGCCCGGTGTTGTCGATCGCCGCGAGCGTTGAGGCAGAACCGCGACCGTTGACCACCTTGAGGAGGTCTCGGTCGAGCGTACTACCCCGTCCCCCGTGGAGCGGGGCCTCATCCGTGTGACCCACGACCTCGATCACCTTGGCGCTCTTGGCAGTGACCATGGCGGCGAGGCTCGGAATGATCTTCCCGCGCAGAGCCCGCTCGAAAACCGCGGGGATCTCGGCATGACCTGAGGCAAAGGTGAACCCCTCGGACTCGGACAGGACGAGAATCGACGGCTGCTTTAGCTTCACGTCTTTTTCCGTGAGGCCTACCTGCTTGAGCAGGGCCGCATGCCGTTCCTCGAGCGCCTTCTTGGCGTCCTCGGCCACCTTCTTATCAGCCACGACCTGGTCGTACTCCGCCTGATTCGGGTGCTTCTGAGAAAACAGCACCCCTAGCACTACGGTGGTGACGAAGAGGATCGCAACCAGGAAGTAGAGCTGGTCGAGCCCGAGCAAGCGCTCGTGATCGGCGTCATCGCTATTCCCATTGGAGAAACTCATGCCGCACCGCCGGGGCCAGCACCCGGACCGCCAGCAGAACTGCCGAACAAGTTCTGCAGATTCTGCATGAGCCTTCCCAGACCCTCGAGGAATAGGTTGTTGTCCTTGAGGAGCCGAACTTCTTGCTCCTTCAGGGCGACAACCTCGCGCTGGTGATCCACAGCTTGACGGTACAAGTCCGTCATCTGCGCGATCAGGGCCGGATCAACGCCCATGGCCACGGCCGCAGCCGTGCCAACCGGAAGTCCGGCGGCTGCCGCGGCACCATTGGCGGAGCCGTAGCGAACCTTCTCCATCGTTTTGAAGCGGGGACCAATGGAGGCTGAGAGCGCCGAACAGACCAGGCCCTCGCCCACCGGAAAAACCAGAGGCTGAAGGGTGTACCAGGTCATCTTGCCGATCTCCGTGTCCTGCGTGAACAACTGGAGACCACCGACCGCGAGGCTCAACATGAGCGCGGTCAGGCCGTAGCCGTAGATGTTGAGCGCGACGTCGCTAAGCGACAGCGGCTCCGAGATGATCAGCCCCGTGCGCGGATCCATCACCGGCGGCTTGGACCGCAGGTAAAGCCCGATCATGGTGAGGTACAACATGCCCCCCACCGAACCGGCCAGGTAGCCGTAGATGGCCACATCGTGGCCAAACACGACACCGAGCCCTGCCATCAGAAGCATGAAGACCGTGGTCCAGTTTTGGTGCCGCAAGTAGCGCATCGTGAGACCTCCTCCAAAAAACGTGTGGCGAACGTTGAAATTGACCCCGCAATACTGCGAGGGTTGCGATTTGTGAAGCGTCCCCAATCCCAATTTTACTGGGAAATGTGACGGTGGAATATAGCAGGAAAAAGGCACTTTGTCAATGCTCGTTCTTTCTGTTAATCTGACCTTAATATGCAAGCGACTCTTAAAACAAAACCAAACAAAATAACGAAACCAAAAGAACTGCCTGAGAGCTGGTACAAAGCTCAGGGATTATTGCGATACAAACGAAAAGCGATTCAACGAGAGTACGAACGTATCCGTGCAGAATGGAGATAAAATCCTATGACGATTGATGCAAATATCGTCATTGACTTGCTCAACGGCGATCTGTTGATCGCCCAGGCGTTCAAAACATGGCGCGCTTCTGAATTAGCCCTCTTTTTACCGACGATCGCTGAAACGGAAGTTCTGTCACTCTCCAAACTCACTCCAATCGAACGAAAAACAATTGAGAAATTTATCGAGGAAAACTTTATTTCTATTCCTTTTGATCGCTCCATCGCCCGAATAGCGGCGAGCATCAGACGAGATTATCACCTGAAACTTCCGGATGCCGCTATCGCCGCAACGGCATTTTATACGCGGACTCCCATTGTCACTCGAAACGTAAAAGATTTTCGACGCATCACAAATTTAGAAGTGATTAATATAAAATAAAATTAAAAAAAGGCGGAGCTTGTGGGCTACGCCTTGAAAGGGAAAAGTCCTACTTGTTGCCGCTCAGGAGCTTGCCGGCAAAAGCCTGCGAGCTTCCCGACAGCGCCCGGCCGTCTGCGCCGCCGTGCGCGGTCAGATACTTCTGAACCAGCGCGTTGCCGCCCTGGACCGAGCCGCCCGCGGCCGCGAGGATGGCCATGACCGCCATGTGCGTCATGTCGTCCGATCCATCCAGCTTGCCGGTCTGCCCACCCGACAACGCCGCGATGCACGCAAAGCTCTGGGCGCAACGACCGTCATTTCCCACCACGAAGGTGTGGATGGGGATCTTGCGCTCCTTGCAGATCTGCGCGATATCCTCGGCCGTGCGCTTGTCTCCCTGGCCCTCGCGCTGGAGATTGGTCCGGGTGTGCGCCTGCTCGTCTCCGGCCACGAGCACGACCTTGAAGGTGTTCTGAGCGAGCACCTTCTCGAGACCCGCTTCGACCGCCTCGCCGCCGTTGCCCTCCCCGCCGCTCGTCTGGATGCGACGGAGATAGCTCTCGAGCACCTCGACCTCATCGGTCAGCGCCGACATCTCCACCAGCAACGATCCGCTCCCGTAGTCGCGGTAGTTGATGATCTGGATGCGGATCTTGAGACCCTTCGGGGCCGTTTCATAGATCCGCCTGATGATCTCACCGATCTGCTGCTTCGCAGAGGCGATGAGGTAGTCCATGCTCCCGGTTGAGTCCAGAAGCAGGGCAACGTCGAGCGTCCCGACGACCACCGTCGCGGATCCTCCCTCCTGCTTGCCCCGCAACCGGAGCTGCTCCTTGAGGTCCTGGGGCTTGATCGCCGGTGCGGCCAGTGCCGCGGGCGCGGCGCCCGGGAGGAGCCGATCTGCCGCCGGATTGCCGGCGGGAAGTCGCGGCGCCGCGACCTTCGGATCGCTGGGCGCGGCGGGCAACGTGCCCACCGAACCAACCTTCTTGTCTTTCTTGCCGTCGAACATTCCCATGGTCACCTCCAGTTGGAATTGAAATTCGTTACGCAGCGGCTTGCGCGGCGGGATTCGCCGGCTTGCCCTTGTTCAGAATATCATAGGCCTCGGCCACTTGCTTGAACATTTCCTCAGCCGTTTTCTGTTCGGCTTTCGGAGCTTGCGCGTGCCGATCCGGGTGATACAGCATGGCCGCTCGGCGATAGCGACTCTTGATCTGCGCCTTATCGGGATTATCCGACTCGGAGAAACCAAGACGCTTGGCCATCTCGACCCACTGATTCCAGGTCTCGAGAGCTGCCGAAGGCGGAGGGGCATTGAACCCCGGTGCACCATTGGCCTGAAGCTCAGCGATGAAATCGTAGAGGCTCTGGAGAACCATATCCAGATTATTGATCGCCTCTGCAATTTGGTCGATGTCGAGTTCGGATGTCCTCAGAGCCTTGACGTTGTCGTCGTAGCTCAGGATATATCCGTCTCGCAGATCAACGTTGGCCAAGGCCCACGGATCATTGGGATCCGCCGGCCAATTCTGGGCCATGAACGAGATCTGTTCCTCGTACAACTTCACGAGGTCATCGAACCGATCCTGCAGAGCCACAAACATGTTCTGCAGTTGCTGAGCCTCAGCCGCATCATTTGCGGCGAGTTTGAACGGGTTGGTCAAGAATCCGCTGAGCGGATCCAGCAACCCAACCACATAGAACGGAAAGACGATTCGCTGGCCCACGGTCTGGGCATCGCGCACGATGCGAAACACTGTTTGCGCCACCGTGATCATCTGCTCTGCCACGCCGTACTGGCGCTCACGGAGCTGATGACGAACTTCCATTTTCAGATCATCCGACAGCTCCGGCATCTGCCCAAGTTCGAGCAAAATGCCGATCGCCTGTTCGAGTTTTGCTACCTCTCGCCTGTCGGCCTTGAGCCCGCGCAAAAGCTTGTACTCGAGTCCGAAATCCTCCACGAAGCGTTCGAACGCTTCGAACGGATCCGGGGCCAGGCCGAGCCACCGGAGATATTCCGGCGGGATCCACTTGATGCGATAGCGCGCGAAAATCGCGTGCATCGCCTGCTCCTGGATGCCCGGGAGCGCGGGGTGAAGCCGCGGATCAAAGGGCACGGCAAAGCCCTTGATGCGCGGGTTGAAGGTCAGTCCGCTCGTGAGCGGTACCACGACCTCAACCGGATTCAGCGCAGCCGCCCCAGGCGACCGACCCTTGAGCCCATAGCGACGCAGACGGTCGCCGAGCCCGGTCAACCGAAACCGCATCAGCAGCTCAGTCAACCACTCAACAAACCGATCCTTGGCATTGGCCATTGTGGCCTCCTCAATGAATGGATTGTAAAAGAACAACGCGCCAATTTAGCATAAAAAGGCGCTCTTGTCAATCCTCGAATTTCCGCTCTATTTCGATAAAAATCCTTCTTTTTATCCAATATTCACGAAATTAATTTTTCTATACTGGTCTTGAATACCCCCGCCAAACCGATCAGCGTCTTTACCGTTGGATTTTTATTCGCGCCAGACTCTAACTTAATAATCGTGTTGTAATTGACCTTTGCGTGTTTGGCCAATACTTCGCGGCTCAACTTCATACTCGCGCGATGTTTTATGATGTGTCCTGCGAGTTTTGAGAGATTATATTTCATAGAAAAAATAATTTATTATACCCTCCGAATGCGGTCCAAATCATTGAACGTCATTCGGAGAGGGAGGGATTTGAACCCTCGCGGGACTTTTGATCCCCTAGGAGATTAGCAATCTCCCCCCTTCAGCCTCTTGGGTACCTCTCCACGTTGTTTCGCTTCGCTTCACAGAAAATCAGATCCCAAGAGTCTGCCTGGGCGTCTTTTGACGCCCGTTTAGATTGTCACTGGCAATCTAAACCCTCTTGGGTACCTCTCCGTGCTCGGCTTATCGCACCGATCGCGAGCGTATAATAGCGAGACAAAATGGAAAGAGCAAGGTGGTTGGCTGAAAAAATTTTGGGATTAGATTTGGTAGCGTTTATGGCTCAGCAAATTTAAGCTTACCTCCATGTAATTGATTTCTGCATCTAATTCTGATTCTGGCACACCTTGTTTATGTTTTCGGCGATATGAATCTACTACCGCTTGAAAGTAGGCCGCAATTTTTTGTTTGCGTTTTTGGTTATTCGAATCCAGAGGCTGTTTGTAACGTAAATCTCCTTTTCCTTGAGACCATTCTTCAATCGCTTGAATCATGCCATGCATCACTTCTCTGGCTTTGGCTACCTGCTCCTGCATGCGCTCACTCACGCCCCTGCTATCCGCACGCTCAATCATCGCGGCTTCGTAATGAAAGACATGCCGCTCTATATCCTCAGCCATGATTGTGGCAAATTCAATCGGGTCTAGATATTCAATCACGACGGTACAGCCCTCAAGCCAACCCCTCTCTTTTCTGCGGCGCGACTCAACATCACGAAAATACATTCCATCAAATTCTTCGTTCTCATGACGCTTGTCCAATTCCTGGAGTTCATTGGCGGCGGCATTCGTCACTCGAGAAGCGATATGCCATTCTGTTCGCAACTTTTCCCCTTTGCGTTTTTGTTTATTTTCCATGCACTTCGCTTTAATTTTTGCTTCTGCGGCTCTTGCCTCGTCTAACTTTTTCTTCAACGGAGCGCGCTGCACTTGAAACGTTTGATAATATGGCTCGGTCAATAACATGAGATCCTTTCCTCTTTTTCCTCGATTCAACCATAACGTATCCATCCAACGTGTGACCTCACCTTTGATATCGGAAATATTTTGATATTTTAACCAGGCATACACGTCTGCGACATCAAACAGCTTGTACAAACATTGTCCCAAATATTCTTCACGAGTTTTTTGATCAAAGAAAGCCACCACCTCATCGAGACTACGCTTGTCCGGTGACGTTCCAGGCGCTTGGCATAAACTTGGCATCAATTCCTTTTGCATGAGAGGCGCCAACTTGACAAAAAGCGCCTGAACACTGGATGGCAAATCACTAACCGCTCCCGGAACTTCATGGGAAGAGCTCGCTGGTTTATCCGATTTGATCAATTCTCTAGACATAATTACTCCAATCATAACAAAAAGAAGCATGGGATCCAATGAGTGACAATCCCTCGACAAGAAAATTATTTTCGCCTATGATTTGTCTCGCGCGGAGAGGTGGCTGAGTGGTCGAAAGCACCGGACTTGAAATCCGGCGTAGCCGAAAGGTTACCGTGAGTTCGAATCTCACCCTCTCCGCCAAAATTCGGAATTCAAATTTCCGCCAAAAATAAGGATTCGCCACGCTCCGCGTGGCTCAAAAAATACGGTTCCGCTCGTGTTGCAATTCAAAAAAACACGCGGCAAACTTAGTAGTTAATAATAAATCTATGGTAAATTTTGAAATGCTGTTAGGCGGCAGTCATGTAGGTTTTAAAAAACGAGAACGCTCGCCCCTTTCAGATCAGGAACGTGAGGCTAAATTAGAAAATGAAAGAAAACTACAAGAGGGCATTCGTGTTTTACGACAATTAAGAACATGGGCATTGGAAGAACAGGACTCGATTGCTCGTCAAAATATCTTGAAAGAGGCTCATCAATTTTCTATACAAATGGCCGAAGTAATTCTAAATCAAGCTCTTGGCGATAAACCATCCCCAATTAACTCTTCTTTTTTAGAAACACTCCAACAGGCACGGAGCGAACATGCTGACCAAGACGCTGGTTCTGGGCATGGTATTCCTCCGCAGTTTTCAATACAAAATCTTTTTCGCGCAACAGATGACATGCTCGTTAGAGTTGAAGAAAAGGCTCAATCAATTGTCACGCCAACTCACAAGATTACCCAAGAAGAAATAAACTATGTGCTTCAAGAATTTTTGAGAGGCACGAACGATTTAAGCATAAACGCAGTAGAAAAGTTTTTTGAAAAAGATACAAAAATTGGCGGGATTTTAAGCGGCGGAAGTGTTTATGTTGAATTGGTAAAAAAAATCGTTGCTAGATATGGCGACCCTTCTCTTACGCTCAATTCTTTCGTAATCGCCGTAGATAAAGAGAACGAAAAAGCTGTAGTTGAGACAAGCGAATCCGATGTAGCTACCAAAACCGTTATCGTAACGGACGATATGATTGATAAGGGCGGTACACTATTGACTGCTTTGTGGTTAACGGGTGAAAAATTCCCAAACGCAACTATTTATTCTGGCAAAGGCACAGACCAGCCCGGTGGTTTTAAAAAGCGTCGTAACGAAAAACATACGGGTCATCTCGCAGGATTGTTTCAGGATTTTGCAGACCTTTCGGAGGAGGGACGAAATGATGAAGCACTTGCTCTTTTTGGACGAGCAGAAGAATATGCAAAGGAAAATAAAGTTGCGTTACAACCCGGTTGGCATAAGCGAAAAGAGCGCATTGAAAAACAAATGAAGAAATAGTTTTCTGTAGGTGAGCCAATTCTATATTGTGCAAAAGTAGCCACCGAATTTCCGAAAACCCCCAGTCCGAAACCCGCCCGCATTCCTCCCCAGACCCCTCCTGCGGGCGGGAATACAGCCAAGGCAGGGCGAATCCTTTTCCCCAGACAAATTGTTTCGTCCTGCCGAGTCCGCTTTAATCATTTGGATTTTGCTCGAAATAGTTTCGAACTTTGTCCAACAAACACCGCCACACTTCACTAAAGCTACGTGTGGTCTTTGACCACAACGAAGGAGGTTTTGCGAAGTGTGGTACTCGAAGCTTTAGCGTAGGGTACCTCCCCCAGTTGGTATGTACTACGTTTATCTTTTAAAACTTGTAAATAAATATTACAGGATAAGTGATGATGCTCTTGCAGTCGAGGGAGCGGGGATTTGAAATAAGGGTGTTTGACGGGTCGAAAAATGTATGATAAATTCATACCATAATATCATATATATCCCATGTCTACTCTTTCCGTTCCGCTTACCGCGCAATTAGATACTTTTGTGAAGCAGATGGTTCATAAAGGTTTTGGTGCGAATAAAGCAGACGTTGTGCGCCGTGCGCTCACGAGACTCGCCGAAGACGAAGCTATTTTTTCTGTCTTACGATCAGAACAAGAACTTAAAGAAGGCAAAGCTCTCCACGGCAACCTACACAAACTCCTTAAAGCTCTCCCGTAATCTATGGAGCTTGTTTATGCGCCAACATTCCTGCGCATGCTGAAATCACTTCCTTCGGACTTGCAAGATGAAGCGATAGAAAAAATAGATTTATTTCAGCATCAAAATAATCATCCTTCTTTAAAAGCACACAAACTCAAAGGACGTTTATTGGGACGATGGAGCTTTTCCGTCAACTACAAGATTCGCATCGTATTTTTAAAAATGCATTCTAAAAAAATCTGTCTTTTAGCGATTGGTGATCATGACGTTTATCTGTAAAAGAAAGGCTGGTTCTTATTTCCCCTTCGCAATCGTAAAAAGATGCACGCTTGGAGCGCCAGCGGCGAGGAGCATGCGTGCAGCTTCTTGCGCGGTGGCACCGGTGGTTAAAATATCATCAATGAGGAGAACGGGTGCATGAACTGGATGGATGATCGAAAATGCCCCGCGTATATTCACTTGACGTGTGGCATCTGCCGGGAGAGTCGCGTTTGCCCGCAGATGTTTGACCCGCTGCAAAAGCGTCTCACGTTGTGCCCATGGCACGAGCGAGCGAGTCACCATATCAGCTAAAAGCGAGGCGTGATCCATCCCCCGCTCACGCAAGCGACGCGGATCACCTGGAATCGAAGTGACCACAAGCTCGGATAAATTGGCCCAAGGCCATGGCTCCGCATACTGATCACGAAAACGTTTGAGCCAGATTTCCCAACTGCCCTGCAAACAGGATGCGGAGTGATATTTGAACGTGGTGAGCATCTGGCGTAATTTTGGATTGGCATACGAACCGGTCGTGATGATTGAAGAGAATGGCGAGATGGATTCCTGCGCCTGATGATAGGAAAAAACGGAACGCTGACAAGCATCACAAAACCAGGATCCATCTTCCCCGCAGGTCACGCAGGTTGGCGGATAAAGGATGTCGAGCAGGGAACGAAATAACATCGTATCGGGTATTGAGTATTCAGTATCGAGTATACTCAATACCCAATACACGATACTCAATACTTGCCTACAACGCCAATGCTTGAGACGAAATATTTGTCACGATCCAAGCGGTACCGGATTTCTGCATGGTCAGAGAAAATTCTTGATAGGTTGGAGCGCTTTTTTCGCCAACAGATTGGGTTGTGACTTGGGCTTGAACCGTTAGCTGTGCGCCCGTGCGACTCCCCATAGGTAGAGGTGAGATGATGCGCGCAGACAAAACATGGGTGGTCTGACCCCAAGACGGTCCATAGGCAGGGTGCGTTTGGATTAAACGCTCACGCTCATTTTGCAAAAAGACTTGTACCTCTGCTGAAGCATCCAAACCGGCCAAACGAATCGCTTCAAACGCATCAACACTTGAGTAACTTCCTTGACGCCCAACAAAGGCAGAGGCCTGCTGTTTAAGCTTATCCTGCAATTGACGCTCTGTCTGCTCTTCAGGGGAAATCGCGAGCGGGGTCCTTGGCGCACCAGAAGGTTGCGACGGCGGTTTTTTCCCGCCGGTCTGACCGAGGCCAGATCCTGAGGGTAAAATTTTTGTACGGATCGGATATAACATCCAAATCAGCACAGCGATGATAATCGCGGCACCTCCAATCATGAGAAGAATAACCCAAAAACGTTTATTCATACTGTTTTTATGTCTCTTGTGACTTAGCGAATTCCTCTTTTGCCGCTTCCATTTTCAACAGCTGTTCCGGATTCGTGGTCACGATCTGATCTTCGGTCAAAGAAGCGACCACTTGAATGGCGGCATGTTTGGCGCCGGCAAAAAAAATCCCCTCGCCTACACCAGATTCCAGCAAAAGATATTTTTCGTATTGCGTGAGCAAAAACGTACGAGCAATGAGATCAATCGCGGCCGGCGATTGTTTAAGCAACATTTGCATCGAACTGTTGGTCACAATGGCTTGCCCATACGGCGAAGTCAAAAAATCATTTACGTCCTGCGTGATGGTCGTGATGCCAAGATAATATTTGCGGCAACGTTTGACCAGGGCAAAAATAAATTTGGCCGAATCTTCGGATTGCATGAGCCACCAGGCTTCGTCGATGACGAGAATGCGTTTTTTTCGTTCCGAACGTACCACATTCCAAATATAATTCACGATGGTGTAAATGGCCATGGGACGCAACTCATCTTCCAGATCGCGCACGGAAAAAATCACCAATTGATTTTTCATCTGGACATTGGTTGATGAGTTGAGCAATCCGGAAAATGTTCCTTCGGTAAATTTCTTGAGTTTGAGCACAAGTTCC
>SICT01000028.1 GCA_009691315.1 Candidatus Uhrbacteria bacterium
TGCTCGACATAGATCATCCAGACATGCTTGAGTTTTCTTGGTGCAAAGCAAAAGAAGAACGCAAAGCGCATACCTTGATCGATGCCGGATACGGTGGCGGCATTAATGGTGAAGCGTACAGCTCGATCTTTTTCCAAAATGCCAATAATTCAGTGCGTGTGACCGATGATTTTATGCGTGCGGTGGAAACAGATGGCGAATGGTGGACCAAAATGGTTATGAGCAAAGAACCATGTGAACGTTTTCAAGCGCGTGAGGTTATGCGCCAGATCGCACAAGCCGCGTGGGAATGTGGCGATCCAGGCATTCAATATGATACGACCATCAATGATTGGCACACTTCCTCAAACACCGATCGCATCTACGCTTCCAATCCATGCTCTGAATACATGTTCTTGGATGATTCAGCCTGCAATCTCGCGTCCGTCAATTTGATGCGTTGTCGCAAAGCCAATGGAGATTTTGATTTAGCCGCCTTTGAACATATCTGCCGCATCATCATTACCGCTCAAGAAATCGTCGTAGATTTTTCCAGCTACCCAACGCCAGCGATTGAGCAAAACTCGTATGACTATCGCCCACTTGGCTTAGGTTTTGCTAATTTAGGCTCGGTACTCATGGCTATGGGTTTAGCATATGATTCTGACGAAGGACGAAACATTGCCGGCGCCATCAGCTCGGTCATGAGCGGAGTCGCATATGATCAATCCGCACGCATTGCCGAAAAACTTGGGCCATTTCGTGGATATAAAAAGAATGAGCAGCCTATGCTCCGCGTGATGCGCAAACACCGTGATGCTGGCTACCGCCTTCCGCAAGCCGGTGTGCCCAAGGATTTGTGGCAAAAAGCCCGCACCTGTTGGGATCAGACCGTTTCGCTCGGCGAACAATTTGGTTACAAAAATTCACAAATTTCCGTCATCGCTCCAACCGGCACCATTTCTTTCTTGATGGATTGCGCCACGACCGGAATTGAACCAGACATCGCGCTGGTCAAATACAAGTGGCTGGTGGGTGGAGGCATGCTCAAAATCGTGAATGATACGGTGCCAGAAGCCCTCCACCGTCTTGATTACAGCGAACAAGAGGTCAAAGATATTCTCGCCTACATTGATCAACAGGATACGATCGAAGGTGCACCACATCTCAAAGAATCCCATGTGTCCATTTTTGATTGCGCCTTCAAACCAGCCAAAGGTTCACGCTCGATCCATTATATGGGTCACGTTAAAATGATGGCCGCGGTTCAGCCCTTTGTTTCCGGCGCCATCTCCAAAACCGTCAACATGCCAGAACATGTAACGGTTGAAGATATCATGGGGGTCTACGAGCAAGGTTGGAAACTTGGATTAAAGGCGATCGCCATTTATCGCGATGGGTGTAAACGCTCACAACCGTTGACCACGAGCCGCGAGGAAGTGTCTGCATCAAAGAAGGATAAAGTTGAACCTGCGGTAGGGGCGCAATTCATTGCGCCCGGGTCCCATGGACCCAAGGACCAGGGACCCATGGCACAGGGCGTGATGAATCACGCCCCTACGACGATCATAGAACCTCCACGCCGTCGACGCATGAGTGACGAACGCCGCTCCATCACTCACAAATTCCAAATCGGCGCGCATGAAGGCTATATCACGGTTGGTTTGTATGATGACGGCACGCCTGGAGAGATTTTTGTCACCATGAACAAGCAGGGAACGGTGATCAAAGGTTTAGTTGATTCCTTTGCCACCGCCATTTCGATCGGTCTGCAATATGGCGTGCCCTTAAAGCTCTGGGTCAATAAATTTGCCCATGTACGCTTTGAACCATCTGGCTTTACGAACAATCCAAACATTCGTGTCGCTAAATCGATTGTTGATTATCTGTTCCGCTGGTTAGCGCTCAAATTCCTGTCCCCAGAAGAACGTTCCTCTATCGGATTAAACATGGCGGACGAGGGGGGAGTGCCAAATCTCGCCGGCAATCTCGAATCAAATCAAACGCAAACAACGACACCAGCCATGCTGACCGATCAAGCGCATCCAGCACAAGCCACGCTTTTGCCCGCTCATGAATCAGGCGTAAACGCCCTCACCAGCAGTTTTAACAACCAAGCAGACGCACCTGCCTGTGAAACCTGCGGCTCCATCATGGTGCGCAATGCCGCGTGTTATAAATGCTTGAATTGCGGTGCGACGAGCGGATGTAGTTAAATAAAATAAAAAAAATCTCCCACAAGAAAGGGGAGGAAAGAAAGATGGCTACGCCGCGGCAGGACGGTACTCACTGACCATGGGCGGCCACGGGATCCGGTGACGAGTTGAACCGGCCGGAGCGAACTCCCGCAGACAGATCGCGATGACCTGTTCCGAAGGGTGCTTATACCATCGGAATGCCACGAGCTTGGTCAACCCATTGATATGGAGCTCCCGGTCAAGACGCAGATGCCCATCCTCCAAGGACTCTACGAACATCTGCCACCAGTCGATGTTCGAAACCAGGTTGACCACCTGTTTCACCCGATCGGCTTGATCGTCTGGCGCAGTATCGGCACGCTGGAAGAAGATGAACTGCGGTTGGCCTCGATCGGCAGCGAGACACTGGAGTAACGCTACGAGAGCTCCTTCGGGACTGGTCGCATGGAGATACATCCTGAGCCTCCTTGGCGAGTTGTTTGAGGGACGAAATCTAACCAAAGAATAACTAAATATTTGTATTTGGTCAACATATGAACGATTCGCGAGGAGAGATTTGGGGGTTGATCCAAATTTTTACTGGCAATGGTAAAGGCAAAACCACCGCCGCGCTTGGCACGGTTATTCGGGCTGTTGCCAAAGGAAAACGTGTTGCGATTGTCTATTTCGACAAAGGCGGTACCACGCATTATTCAGAACGTGAATTGATTTGTGATCGGCTTCCCGAAATCGGACTCTATCCAACTGGACTTGATCGAATTGATCCAATCACGAACAAATTTCGCTTTGGTGTCACGGAAGAAGATGAAAAAGAAGGGGAACGTGGCTTAGCCATCATCAGAAAATTATTTGTCGAAGCGCAACATGATTTGATTGTGTTGGATGAAATTAATTCATCGACCGCGCTTGGCATCATTAACGAAAAAGATATCTTAACTCTCCTCGATCAACGCCCCAAAAACATCGAATTAATTTTAACCGGCCGTGACGCCCCAGAATCATTCAAAGACCGTGCCGATCTGATTACAGACATGACACTGGTAAAACACTATTTTTATAATGGATTTGCGGCTCGTGAAGGGCTGGATTACTAGACATGTAGATTCCTCCTCTTAACGGTAAGAGGAGGTTAGGAGGAGTTAAAAAAGAAAAGGGTTATGAGGTACCAGGTACCAATAATCTCCGGTTTTTAGCTCCCTCATTCCCTCTTTCCACAAAGAGGGAGGTCTGACTGGGGGTTTTCGACAGTGTCCACTAAACCCTTGACAAAAGCCTATTTTTGTGATATATTAGTATATTGAAAATGGATCTAAAGTGCCCATTTTCTCGCTCGATTTCAGGGGATTAAACCATTGGTCCCCTTAAATCGGGCCGAGGACATACCGTCCAAAGGCTGCCACCTTCACCAAACCTCTTTCAAGGAGAACAGGATGAACGACATCGGACACGCCTTGGCTGGATTCTTCAACCGCACCTGGAAACTCGGCCTGTGGGGCATCCTGATCCTCGTGATCTGGACCTGTACCCACCCGGGCTGGTTGCCGGGAGTGGGGAATCGGCTGACGGCCGAGTTCGGGCCGTTCTTCGGCCAGCTCCTCAACGGCCTCGCCCCGATGCTGATCCTCTGCGGGATCGTGGTCTGGGGCTTCAAGAAGCTCCTGGGCCTCGGGAGCGGAGGCGGCAAGAAGAAGTGAAAGAGGCACTTAGCTTATTCGCCCGTCGAGGAAACTCGGCGGGCATTGTTTTTCTCATCCTGAGCCTGTCGAAGGACTAGATTTCTTCCGTATCGTCACCCAAACCACGTAAATCTTTCTCTTGCTCCATTTGTTTCGCGAGCAAATCAAGCGCCACTAAATCATCTGCTTCAGCGGCTGCCAAGGCTTCCTCATCCGGCTCCTTTTTTTCAACTTTTTCCTTATCTTCTTCATCTTCATCAGGAATAGGTTCCTCTTTTTTGCCTTCTAATTCATCCTCATTAAGATTTTGTGGATTCCAATCATCACTAGCTGGCCCGCGAAAAGAAAAGTTTGTCATATATATGAAAACGAAGATAACACAAACGTAAGAAAAAGGGGAAGTGTGGATAATTTTTTGCGCGTAGGATAAGCTGTGCGGCGTATGATGCTAACTGCCTTGCTGATTCTGATCGCCGTGGGCTTCCTGGTCGTCGTTGGGTTGATCATCTGGGTTAGTCAGAAGATAAATAGCAAGCCCTCCATGGATCCGCAAGCCCTCCTTATGCTTCAGCAGAGGATTGAGAGTCTCAATCAAGACCTTAAAGGGTCGCTGACGGAGAGTGTGAGGCATCAGCAAGCCTCCAGCCATCAAATGACTGGGGCGGTACGCGACGTGACGGAACGTTTGGTTAAGATCGAGGAAACAAATAAGCAAGTACTTGGTTTTTCCGGACAACTGGAACAGCTCCAACGTATTTTAACCAACCCGAAACAACGTGGAATTCTTGGGGAGTATTATCTTGAAACATTGCTCAAAAATATTTTCGCGCCTGGGCAATTTCAAATGCAATATAAATTTAAGGACGGCGAAATTGTTGATGCGGTTGTTTTTGTCAAAGATAAAATCGTTCCGATCGATTCCAAATTTAGTCTGGAAAATTACAATCGTCTCGTTGAGGAACAGGGTGATGAAGAAAAACTTCGCCTGGAAAAATTATTCGTGAATGATTTAAAGTTGCGCATTCAAGAAACCGCAAAATATATCCGTCCGCAAGAGGGGACCATGGATTTTGCTTTCATGTTTATCCCGCATGAAGCGATTTATTACGATCTCCTGGTCAACAAAATCGGCGCGATCGTTGATGACACAGAAAGTTTAATTCAACGGGCGGCGTCTAAGTATCACGTGATCATTGTTTCACCAACCTCGTTCTCCGCCTATCTTCAAACCGTCCTTCAAGGCCTCAACGCCATGCAGATCGAAGAGCAAGCCAAAGAAATTCGCATTCGTATCGTTGATCTCGGCCGACATCTTGGCGCCTACGAACAATATTTTCAAAGCCTGGGAAAAAATCTTGGAACAACGGTCAATCAATACAATCTGGCCAGCAAAGAACTGGGGAAAATCGACAAGGATGTTCTGCGCGTGACTGGACAGGGGACAGGATTCCAACCAAATCTCATTGATAAACCAAGCGATGAATAAGATTTCAAAAACGACCGCCATCGTGATTGGCGTGCTTGCCGCGTGCGTGGTCTTAATGATCGCGGATGTGCAACTGCGTTATATCTGGCGAATTCAACACTGGAGCGTATCGCACCTGACGGAAAGAGATACTTCTATGATCGCGATCGTACTCGGAGCGAGCGTCACGGCTCGTCAAACACCATCGGACGCGTTGCGTGACCGATTAGAGGAGGGGATCTGGCTGTATGAAACCGGACTCGCTGGTAAAATTTTAATCACCGGAGATGACGGACGCAATGAAGTCGATGAAATTTCCGTCATGAAAAAATATTTACTTGAACACGGAGTTCAAGAGAAGGATGTGTTGATAGATCCTGAGGGATATCGAACCTATGAAAGCTGCAAACGTGCTCACGAAGTTTTTCATTTAGAAAAAGCAATTGTCGTCACGCAACGCTTTCATCTCGCCCGCGCGCTCTATCTGTGCAATCGCTTAGGCGTTGATTCAATCGGTAGCCCCTCTGACCGCAGTCGCTACGCTAAAATCAATTATTTCTGGCTCCGCGACCTTGCTGCCAGCGCCAAAGCCTGGTGGGATGTGAATGTGCAAGCCCCAAAATCTCCGATAAAAAACTAAACATCATGAATTATGAGTAACGAATCCTGGGGTACGGTCCTGAATCCAGATTGGATAAAAATGCGAAAAGGGAAGCATCAAACACCAGAAACTGAACCCAGAATCTCGGAAGCGACGTTCGCCTATAGCTATACGATCGTGAATCTTGCTCCTGATGGAGCTGGTGAACGAGCTGGTTTAAAACCTCATGACTCTATTATACAAATAAATGGGCACGCGCCTGTGGATGGTGATGCCCTTGGGATCAGTAGAGAAGTTCAATCATGGAATGGTGAGGCGAAATTGCTACGGGTCAGAGACGTTTATGGCAAAGAACGAGACGTGAACCTAAAGCCGCAGTGGAATGAGTCAAGTAAGCGTTGGATCGTTGGAATAGGATATTTTCCCTCAAAATTTTTTGCGCATCATAATGAGCAGTCCGGGGAACGCTTACGTTATCCATTTGAGATAAGAAATGATAAAGATGAGATCGCGGCAACGGGATACATTATTTTGGGTAAAGAAGAAGAGGGGACGCGAGGGGTTCAAAGACAAGTTGAAAAATATATCCTGTCAGGACACCAAAAAGATGGGACCCCTATGGAGTATGATGTTTTAGCTCGTTTCAATACAACAGATGCAAAAATCTATTGGAGACCAGATTTACAAAAAGCATGGGGATTATGTCATGGTGAAAAAGAAGTGAGTATTAAATATATCGATGACGCCCATTCTCTTCATACGCTTCTTCATGAACTACGACACACGTTTCAACGCACAGAACAGATATTTGGTGATCTCCACTGGGATTATGAATCTGTGATCGAGGAAGATTATACTGACGATGAAAAATGGACAAGAAAAATTCAGACGGAATATGGAATAAAAATTATTAAAAAGATTCTTTCTTTCATCTATCAGGAAGATGAAGTCAACCGTATTCTTCAAGGCTTGAATACAGAAAAATGGAAAGTCGACATCGAAAACCTTGAACTCGCGGAAAGGGAGCTAGGGTCCTTTTCTAAAAGAAAACGCGAATTGCGAGATGATTACGAAAGAAAAGTTTCTGATTTGCCCAGAACTGTTTTTAGAAAACATTTACATCCTCTGATCCCTAAGGAAAATTATGCCAAGATGCGTTCATTATTCGCTTCTGCTCAAAATCCATTAGAGTCATTGTTGCAAGCAAAAACTTTTTATGCGAATGGAGAAATCACGCATGATACGGACCAACAGATAGTCGCAGATATTTTCCGTTCTCTCAAAAACGGTTTTTCGGCTGAAGATGCCGCGGATCAATATGGCGTTTGGCATCTTATTTTTGATTGGGATAAAGCCATCATAGACCCCGTAACAAATACGTTGACATTGGAAAGAAAATACAGACAGATCGGGATTCGTTTTGAAATGAACCCAAACAATCCTATTCCTCTTGAAGACCTGAAAGAAAAAATTGAAAGTGAATTTGAAGTGGAAAAAAATAAATTGCAACTGGAATATGCATCAGAGCAGATGAAATTAGAAAATGAAAAAGCACGAGCACATGAAATGGTGCAACAAGCATCGGCCCATCTGCCGAATGCACAAACCCTCATCTTCGGGTCTGTCCGGATGGTGGACGTGTTAAGATTACCAACTTTTTTAATAGAGAGAGATGCAGAATATGGCGCATTGATCGGATTACGTGCCATCAAGAAAGAATGTGGCATCAACTTTTTACAATCTTTCCATCCTAATCCGGAAGATGTTTCTGACCCTAAAAAAACAAAAAAGATTGATAGTATCGCTAACATAGAATCCTATATGGAAAGAATCGGGATAGCAAAAGAAGTTATTGCTCAAATAAATGCTAAACGCGTCATGAACGCGAATGGAAAAATATTATTGAAACGCTGATAAATTCCTCAAATCATCAAGTGTATCAAACTCTAACTATAGCTAAAGTTTGATACACTTGCGATCCTTGTATACCGGACAGTGAAAACACGAACAATGAAAGACTAGACATTTTCCCAATTTTCTGCTAACCTATTTTTATTACGTCATTTGTTTGCGAAATTGCTAGAGAAATCGCCGACACACACGTAGCTAATTCCTCCAGACGGTAAAATATGAAAAACACTTTTTACAAAATGAACCTCGCGTTTTTGTATAACGTGATGTTTGGAATTGGCCGTGTGACTCCCGCATCTCAGGATGGGGAGTTGAATCGTCGGCGAGATATTTTGAGATTTTAAAATTCCCATTTTGAAGTCTTAAATCCCTCGCCGAATTGGCGGGGGATTTTTGATCTTCGACAACCCAAGAAAGGAGAGTGCGACCATGGATGCTGACTCTGTAAATTGGAAGGACTACCACAAAGGCTCGCGAGAAATCTACGAAGTGTACCGTTGGATCTGGAAAGATCTAATGGGCGTGGAAAGCCGCAAGCTCATGCGACCGATCGTGATCTTCATGGCACTCAGCAATGCGCTGGCCATGACCGTGCCGTGGATTCTTGGGCGACTGATCGACCAAGCACGCGCACAAAACGGGACCATGATGATTCTCCTGATCGCAGGATTTCACCTGATCAAAGTCCTGCATAAGCACTGCGGTTATCGCGTCGGATGTGCGCGCGAACTATTTTTCGGTGCCAGTCGTGGAAGCGTAGACAAGGCGATCAATCGTCTGTTCTTCGAAAAATCTCTCGGACAAATGTTGCAAGACCATGATCGACTGTCAGCCGCCAACCTAAACAAAGGGCGGGGACAGCTCTATCAGATCATGGATCTTCTGTTGTTCGAGGGGATTGAGACAGCGCTCCTGCTCCTCATGAGCTTTGCCTGTCTGTGGATTTTGAGTCCACTGTCTGGAGCAATCGTCACTCTCATTGTCACGATCTTCGGCATCTGGTCGCGCGGTCTGCATCGCAAGCTCGCCGTGACCTGCGTACCGATTGATATTGATCTGCGCAAGCTCGATCGGCATCGGGAAGAAATTTGGGATAAAAATGAAAAGCCTAAAACCAATGCCAAAGAGCCAGCGGAGATTGAGTACATGAGTGATGAGTTTCAGCGCATCTTGACCATGGATCGAAGTTTTTGGCTGTGGTACATTAAACAGCTATTTAAACGCGATCTGGTCAATGATTTGGCCCTCACAGCCATTCTCGCCATCACCAGCCTCTATCTCAAAAACGGCACTTGGAACATCGGATTGTTCATTGCCGTGTCCAGTTGGTCCTCGCTCATGATTGACAATCTTCATCGTCTGAGCCGACTCGAGCAACGCGTCAGCTGGAGCTACCCACCGGTCAACTCGATGAAAGAGACCTTGACCATGAAACCGGACATCGTTGACAAGCCCAATGCCATTGAGCTTGATGTAAGCGATGGGGTGCATGTGGAAATTTCACACGTAACCCATGCCTACCCTCGACACGATGGGGAAGTGGGTGAACCTCGTCCAGTGCTATCAGATGTCACCTTTGCTATTGAGCGTGGTGAAGTCGTTGGACTGATTGGTCCAAGCGGTACGGGCAAAAGTACGCTCATGCGTTTGCTCCAGCGCGGCATGGATCCAACCGAAGGCATGATCGCGATCAACGGACATGATCTGCGAGATGTGCAACTGCGGTCCTGGCTCATCCCAACCGGCTACATTCCGCAAAAAGCGGCTGTGTCAACCGGTACCATTCGTACCAACCTCCTGTACGGCCTATCGCCTGAACAGCGGGCACAGATGACAGATGAGGAGCTTTTGGCACTGGTGCGCGAACTGCGCATTGATTTTCACGGACGCTTGACCAAGGGTCTTGATACGCCGGTTGGAGAACGCGGCGTCAAACTCTCTGGTGGCGAAGAACAGCGTTTGAGTATTGGTGCTGCCGTGATCAAACGTCCACGCTTTATGCTCATCGATGAAGCAACCAGCAATCTTGATTCCACGACCGAAAAAGAAGTTCAACTTGGTCTGGCACGAGCGCTGGCAGGCAACGTCTCTGCGCTCATCATCGCGCATCGCTTGAGCACCGTACGCAAGATCTGTGATAAATTTGTGGTCTTGCGTCGCGCGAGCGAACTTGTCGATGGTCAACCTCAAGTCGAAGCCATCGCGCATTCATTTGAAGAGCTCGCACGAATTTCCCCTACATTCCGCCAACTGGCCGAAGATCAGGAACTCGTGATCTGATATTCTTTCTCTTACGCCCTCGAAATTTTTTCGAGGGATTTTTATATTGACAATTTAAAAAATTTGAGGTAAGGAATGGGTACGTTTTTCAACCCTTGAGATCAGGAGAAGAACATCATGGGCAAGCGAGGACCGTTGTTCGCACAACAAGTGATGCTCAAAAAGTGGGCAGATTTCTTAGGCGCAGGCGCCGCTGAACGTTACAGTCGATACATCATCGAAGAGATCAGGCAGTGGTCTCCGATCAGTCTGAGGGTGATTCAAAAAGGGACGGGTCAAGATCCGTGGGTGCTCGGGCTATCGAGTGACGATATGCAGCTCGCCCAAGAGGCGCATGGATCACGCAGGATTGCCGAAAAACGCATTTGGGAACACCTCGCGCGGCGACTAAACTGCGCGCACGTGGAATCCGACCTCATGGCAATCATCCCACAAATTGATCGCGGGGTGAGGAATGAGGCGCGAGTGATCGAGCTCCTTCTGGCCCAAGCCAACCTTCCTCGCAAACAACGGCGACTCCCTTGGCTGACAGGAATCGTTCGGGCGCAGCGAGAAGCGGACCTTGAAGGAATCGATGTATTCCTGAAAACGGATCGCTTTGGGCAGATAAAGGTCCAGATCAAGAGTTCCGAAGGGGGAAGGACTGCTTTCTGGCAAGAGGGTGGTGACCAAGACATCATTGTCATCGTGGCTCACGTCCAGAAAACCGATGATGACATTTTACACGAGATCGAAGCTGAAGTCATGGCTCATCATCGACGCAGAACGCCATAAAAAATCTTCTTTCTAACACCGCCTCTGCGGTTTTTTTTAAAGAGAGTAGGTGAGTGGGTTGGTTTCAAAGATCTTCTTGCGTCGCACAATATATCTTATACGACTCATGCAGTCTTTTTTTTTACTTTACAAAGACTTTCCCTGGAATCCGCACATCTACGTACTCTGTCACCTTTAAATCCTTTGGCTGATACTTCTTAAATGTTAGATAGCCTTTAAATTGAGGTTCTAGAGGCGCTGCCAGGTCAACAAACACTTTATCACCCTGAGCGGTGATAAAGATCGCCTTGGTGCTAGATGCCCCAGGTGGGTTTAACTCTCGATACAGGAAGCCTGCTTTCATCGCCTGAGAGGTACTTTCGACCCATTGCTTGACCTGTAGATCGTCTGCGACACGATAACCGTGGATCATACGTTCATCTAAATCATGATGCACGAGCGGCGGATCATCAACTAAGGCGGGACGAGAACCGAGAATACGAGCTTGTGCGTCCTTACGCTCACTAGGCGTTAAATCATCCATGACGGCCCCGTGAGTGTCAGCCCAGACATATTGCTGATGAGAGTAAAAAATCAACTTTTGTGAACGCTCTTTTATCGAGAGTCGTAAAATATGAGTATAGGACTTATCCACAAGCGCTTCTTCAAGAAATAAAGCTGTTTGCAACTGTTGGGCTAAGGCTTCACGATCAATAAACCACGCATGACGTCCTGGCCACGGTCTCCAAGAGGCTCGATGGTCTAAAACCGACAGCACTTCCCTACTGACATCCGCTGTATCGATTTTACCAGCTCCCACAACCTGAATCGTATTGATTAAAAATAAATCACTGATAAAAAAAATGTATAACCAACCAACAACAGCAATCAACGCAAGAAAATCAAAAATTCTCCCTCTCCGATTTGGGTCTGAGTAATTCTTCAACGGCCGTATTCTCCCCTGTCTTTGATCTGCGGGCTTAAACATAAGCCTGTTTAGTATAGCAAAAAACCTTCTGCTTCACGATCTTCAAAAAAATAAATGAGAATAAATTTGCAAAAAATATACTCATTCTTATACTTAATTGACAGTATAAATGAATAAGCATCTAATATAAGCATAGATTATATTAATTTTTCTGCAAGAATATGAGAATATCTGTCATTTGCGGGGGCCCTTCTTTAGAACGGGGCATTTCCCTGAATTCGGCTCGCTCGGTCCTAGACCACCTACAGGATGAACAGATCGAGATTGTTCCTTTTTATTTTGATCATAAAAAACAGGTGTATGAAATTTCTCGCGCCCAACTCTATTCCAATACCCCATCGGATTTTGATTTTAAATTAGGACAAACGGGTCAACCTTTAACCAAAGACCAATTCATCAAGCGTCTCAAACAAAGCGACCTGGTTTTTCCCGTCATCCATGGAACCTTTGGCGAAGATGGTGGGATTCAAAGCCTTCTTGAACAGCATGACATCCCCTTTATCGGCTCTCCAGCTGAAGCCTGTAAACGTGCTTTTGATAAATTTACGGCGAACGAATTTATCCGTGCACAAGGATTTTTCACTCTCCCTTCAACCGTGCTTAAAATATATCATCGGGATCATGGAAAAATAGTTCGTGAATTTTTTGCCACACACCGTATAAAACGAGC
>SICT01000029.1 GCA_009691315.1 Candidatus Uhrbacteria bacterium
GAGCGTATCGTGAAAGAGATCGGCGCTGGTACCTACGATTTTATTGCCGTGAATTTTGCCAATCCGGATATGGTGGCGCACACGGGCAATGAAGCGGCGACGATTGAAGCGTGTCAGGCGGTGGATGTTGCACTTGGGCAGATCGTGGATGAAGCGTTAGCGGTTGGTGGTGCTGTTGCTATTACGGCAGATCATGGCAATGCGGAAGAAGTGAAAAATTTGATGACTGGCGATATGGATAAAGAACATTCGACCAATCCTGTGCCATTTATTGTGATCACTAAATCGCTCGAAGGGATCAAGGCGCCAACCGGAGATGTGGTCGGTGGAGATTTGTCGTTGTCTGGCCCGGTTGGGATGCTCGCCGATGTCGCACCCACGATTTGTAAGTTGTTAGAAATTCCCGTTCCGAGCGAGATGACAGGGCAACCGCTCATTTAAGGATGCCTCGCGGCCTACCAGAGCCTATTTCCTAGACATCCCCGTTTGCACGGGGAGTCGTAGGAAACAGGCCCTGGTCTCCGCTCGCTATTTATGAATAAAATTGTTCAGACCATTAATATTTTAAAAAAACGTTACACCGCAAAAGGCATGGTGGATCTTGGAAATCCGGAAGATACGTTGATCGCGACGTTGTTGTCAGCGCGGACGCGGGATGAACAGGTGTTAAAAGTTTATCCGGGATTACGAAAAAAATTTTCTACACTAACTAATCTCGCGCAGGCAAATGTGAAAGAAATTGCGCGTTGTATTTCTTCGATTGGGTTGTATCGCAATAAAGCCAAAGCGATTAAAGCTCTCGCCACGCGGATTATCAAAGAATATAACGGCAAGATTCCTGATCGCATGGAAGATCTAATTACGCTCCCGGGTGTCGGACGAAAAACGGCGAGTTGTGTGTTGTGGTATGGATTTGGCAAGCCAGCCATGGCGGTTGACGTGCATGTTTTTCGCATCACGCATCGTTTAGGTTGGGCCAAAGGAAAAACACCAGAGATCGTTGAGCAGGAATTAATGAAGCTCATCCCAAAAAAGTTTTGGGGCGATCTCAATCGCACGGGCGTACAATTTGGCCGCGACATTTGCCGCCCGGGAATTCCTCAGTGTTACCGTTGTCCCGTGGCCAAGTGGTGCAAGTTTAAATACAAGAACATGAAAGCATAAAAGCATTAAAACAGGATCGGATGATTTCATGTTTTCATGTTTTCATGATTTAATGTTTAGCATGCAGGGAGAGATTCAAATCATCCGTGGACTCCAACAAGTGTTTGATGGTCAAGCTGGTCAGGCGATCATCTATTTTTGTGCGCGCTGGATGATTTTTGTGTTTGTTGTGTTGGCCGCGGCTACAGGTTTATGGAAACGTGCCAAAAGTTTGCGCTATGCGGCGTATGAAGCGGCCTGGTCAGCGCTTCTTGCTTTTATACTGTCTCTCACCGTGAGTTATACGATTGGACGCACCCGTCCCTTCCTGATGTCTCCAGACGTTGGCCTGCTTATTCCGCCTCCGGGCACACCATTTTCCTTCCCTTCCAGTCACGCGTCCGTGGCTTTTGCCATGGCGTTTGCGCTTGCCTATGGTCACCCGGCACTTGGATTTGTGGCGCTCTTAGTCGCCGTTCTTGTTGCGTTTGGCCGCGTCGCGGCAGGGGTCCATTACCCATCAGATGTGATTGCCGGCATCTTTGTCGGCCTCATTGCGTTTATCATTGCCCGTCATGGACACAAGATTTGGCGAGCTTTTTTGTCCCGCCGGATGAAGTGGCATGAGAAGTTATTTAAACGTAATCGTCTCGGGTGATGAAACGCTGGTTCTCTCACATGGTTTTGATTGTTGGGCTCATCATGCTAGCCATTTTTTTGCGTCAGAAATTCTTTCATTCCGCACCACCTTTGCCGTCAAGACAGGAAGTTCAGTTACAGATGATTGAAGGTTGGGGGATTGAGGAAGAAATTCATCTGCTTGATCAGCAAGAACAAATTTCACCAACGACAACGGCCGCCGTCATCGGCTCATCAGCTCAGCGTACGCCGTTTGAGGTGAGTTGGCGTGCGGATTTTCCATTTTTGCAGTCGCTTCCGCGTCAGCGCTCGCTCGAAGGCTATTTGTTTCCGGACACCTATCGCGTATGGCGCGATGAACTGCCGGAAGGTTTAGTGAAAAAGCAACTACAGACATTTCAAAATAAATTTGGTGCGAGTGCTCTCACGAGCAAGAATGTGCCGCTCAAGACACTCGACGAAGTTGTCATCCTGGCTTCGATTATTGAAAAAGAAGTGCGCGAACCGGCTGATAAAAAAATTGCCGCCGGAATTTTTCTCAAGCGTTTGAACGCTGGGATGGCTTTGCAAAGCGACGCCACGCTCTCGTACATTTTGGATTCTCATCGCACGCGCGCGACCGTGAGCGATCTCGCAACAGACTCTCTTTATAATACCTACAAACACACGGGACTGCCTCCTGGCCCGATCTGCAATCCAGGCGAAGACTCCATAAACGCCGTGCTCGAACCGACCCCCTCGCCTTATTGGTATTTTTTGACTGATCGGGAAGGAAAGGTTTTTTATGCACGTACGCTGGATGAACAGAATGCGAATAAGAGGAAGGCCGGGTATTGAAAAACGACCGTTGTGACGATCGCTTTTCGTGGTGTCCCTGGTTGGAATCGAACCAACATCAACGGCTTAGAAGTCCGCTGCACTATCCATTGTGCTACGGGGACATGAGTGAATTTTAACGCGGCTAGCGTAACTCGAATTTGAGGACAAAGCAACCCCGATTGACGCTTTACCATTTCTTTTCTATTGTGACTTTATATGAATATCTTTCTCAGTTTTCTTTTTTGGATCGTGGTCATTTTGATTCTGTCTTCCATCCGACAGGTCAATCAATATCAGCGCGGGGTCAAATTTACTTTTGGGAAATTTACCAAGCTCGTGAATCCAGGTTGGCGTTTGGTTTTTCCGGTTATTCAAAGCATGACGAAAGTTGATATTCGTACCAAAGCGGTCGAAGTGCCATATCAGGATGCTATCACGAAGGATAATGTTTCCTGTAAAATAAACGCGGTGATTTATTATAAAGTCGTGGATGCTGGTCGTTCGGTGATTGAGGTTGAGCGTGTCTGGGATGCCGTGTCCCAGCTCGCCCAAACAACCATGCGTAATGTGGTTGGTGAATTGACGTTGGATGAGTTGTTGTCAGAGCGAGACCAAGCTTCCAAGCGCATCAGTGAGTTGCTGGCCGCGCACACGGCAAATTGGGGGATTGAAGTGCAAGGGGTGCAATTGAAAGATATCGCGCTTCCGGAAGATATGAAGCGGACAATCGCGAAACAGGCGGAAGCGGAACGAGAACGTCGCGCGGTGATTATTAGTTCTGAGGGGGAAGTGGCCGCTGCCGAAAACTTACGGAAAGCGGCGGAAATTTTATCTTCTAGTCCCGGGGCCTTGCATCTGCGTACGCTGAATACCGTCAATGATGTTTCGAGCGATGCATCGAACACAATTGTATTCGCTCTTCCGCTCGAAGTGCTTCGCGCGTTTGAACGCTTCAACCAACCCAAGTAGAATCGTTTGGATGGAGGAACTCCTACAATCATTAAATGAGGCCCAGCACAAAGCCGTTACACATACGGATGGGCCATTATTGATTGTTGCTGGAGCTGGAACGGGGAAAACGACGGTGCTGACACGTCGTTATGCGCACTTGTTGAATCAAGGCTGTACGACAGATCGGTTGCTCGCACTGACATTCACCGAAAAAGCCGCGGGGGAAATGGAGGATCGTGTGCTCGAATTATTACCGACCGGGACCTATGATTTTTGGATTTCAACGTTTCATGGATTTTGTCAGCGCGTACTCGAAGCTCACGGTTTGGAAATCGGTTTGCCTAATCAGTTTCGTTTGCTCAATCCGACGGATGCCTGGTTGCTTCTTAAACGTCGTTTAAATGAATTGCCCTTGGATCATTATCGACCGTTGGGCAATCCTACAAAATTTTTGCGCGCATTCGTTCAACATATTTCACGAGCCAAAGATGAGGGTGTGACGCCTGAGACGTATCTAGATTTTGCTCAAAACGCGCGGCTGGATGGAGACAGTGAAGTCGCGGATGGAGAGAGAAAACGTTTGCAAGAGTTGGCGGATATGTATTTCGCGTATCGTCGGATCTTGCTCGAAGAAGGTTCGCTTGATTTTGGAGATCTCATTTTAGAAACGCTTCGTTTATTTCGTGAGCGGCCAGCGGTCCTTGAGACGTATCGTAAACAGTTTCGTTATGTGATGATCGACGAATTTCAAGACACAAACTGGGCGCAGTATGAATTGATCAAGCTTCTGGCCGGAGATCAAAAGAATCTCACCGTGGTTGGTGATGATGATCAAGCCATTTATAAATTTCGTGGCGCGTCGCTGGCCAATATTTTGCAGTTTCGCGATGATTTTCCCGAAGCGGTGACGGTCGCTCTCACCGAGAACTATCGTTCATGTAAAGAGATTTTAGATACGGCCTATACCTTCATTAAAAAAAACAATCCTAATCGTCTCGAAGTCAAGTTAAAGGATACGGGATTGAGTAAGCAACTGACGTCCGTATGCGGTGAGGGAGGGAAGATCGAGGTTGTGTGGAAAAAGAGCATTGAGGATGAAGCAGAATATATAACAGAAAGAATCTCAAATCTCAAATCTCAAACAACAGGCTTAACGTGGAATGATTTTGTTATTCTGACGCGTTCAAATGATGGCGCGGAGCCGTTTGTGCGTGCGTTGGAACGAAAGGGCATCCCTTTTCAATTCATGGCTTTGCGCGGGCTCTATTCTAAGCCAACGGTTTTGGATGTGATTGCGCTTTTATCTTTGCTCGATACGGCGCACGAGTCGCCAGCGGTGTGGCGAGCCATGCACATGGGCTGTTACAGCTTTCCTTCAAAGGATGTGGCACTTCTTTTGGAATATGCCAGACGCAAGGGACTCACGTTATGGCTAGCTCTCAAGCAATCTGCAGATGCCAGAATTAGTCAGGATGGATATCGTGTCGCGAGTAAACTTGTGACTCATGTGGAGGGTCTGGCAGAAGCTTCGCGCCGTGAGTTGCCATTGCGCATGCTTAAACTCGCTTTAGAAAAAACAGAATATTTAAATTGGGTGATGCGGTTGCCCGAGCAGGAGAAGCGCGATTCCCTCCAACATTTAAATGGGATGGCGGAGCGGATCAAACGTTATGAACACTCCACGCATGGACCGTCTTTGCGAGGATTCCTCGAAGAGTTGCGGCTTGAGATGGAGAGTGGTGAAGAAGGGGGATTGAATTTTGATCCAGAGAGCGGACCAGAGCTCGTCAAAATCATGACCGTACATGCCGCCAAGGGTTTAGAATTTAAACATGTATTCATTGTCTCGATGGTTGACCAACGTTTTCCCACGCGTGTGCGTGGTGAGGCCATCCCTTTGCCTGATGGACTCGTGAAAGAACGTTTGCCAGAAGGGGATGCGCATCTTGAGGAGGAACGTCGTTTATTTTATGTGGCTCTCACGCGTGCCAAGGATACCTTGACCATCACGGGAGCGACGAATTATGGAGGGTCACGCGCGAAAAAACCATCCCCATTTTTTCTTGAAGCTGAACTCGAAGTCCCGGAGAGCGTTTCTTCTTCGGAAGATGAGATCCGTCATCTTCAATTGCCTGCGGTCGACCAAGACCAGATAAGTCGTGGAGACCTGATCCATTACGAGCTCAAGAAAAAATTTAGTTTTACGCAACTCGCGGCATTTCGTAAATGTCCATTACAATATAAATTCGAACACATCTATCGGATTCCCAAATTTGGAACCTATCAAAAAAGTTTCGGTCAGTCTGTACACAATGCCTATCAAAATATTCTGAATTTACATTTGGTTCGCTGTCAGTCCGTGCAAGGCAATTTGTTTGATGTAGGGGCGAACCCAAGCGTTCGCCCTGATCCCGGGACTAAGGGCCCAGGGCAGACGGATGGCCCAGGGCAGACGCATGGGTCTGCCCGTACAGTTTTCAAAGTCACCGAAGAAGAGGCATTGAAAATTTTTGAAGAGTCATGGATCGATGAGTGGTATGAATCTCGCAAAGATCATGACACGTATAAAACAAACGGCCGTAGGGCCATCAAGAATTTTTGGCAGGCGTTTAACGAGAAATTGCCGGATGTGTATGGCGTGGAAATTCCCTTCACTCTGGTCCTCGGCCTCCATTCGCTCAAAGGCAAAATAGATCGTGTCGATAAATTGCCTGATGGAAGTTATGCCGTGTATGACTATAAAACAGGTCAGGCCAAAGAAGAGTTGGATGCAGAAGCGAAAGAACAGTTGTATTTGTATCAGGTCGCTTTGGAAGAAAAGGGACTGAAGGTTTCTAAATTGGCGTATATTTATGTTCTTGATTGGGTGATCACGGAAGTTGATTTGTTAAAGGAAGAAAAACGCGATGCCTTTTTACAAAAAATAACCGATCGCATGGACGACATCAAGATCAGCGATTTCCAAGCCACGCCAAGTCCCTTTACTTGCAAGTACTGCGATTTTAAAGATATTTGTGAGTTTAAGAAGTTGTAGGATCGACAAAAAACCAATTTTCTCGTAAGCTGTGTTTTATCTTATGCCCAACGAGGCGTCACCATTTTCACGAGGAAAAATTGCGGAGATTTTACAAGCGATAAAACCGCACGAGGCGCCGGAAGTCTCTGAGGCCTCTCGTATCACCGTACATGCGACGGTGAGTCGTTTTGCGATGTTGTATGAAAAAATGCGCAATGCGGTTGATTATAAGGATGATCATCTTTTGCATAAGGCAGCGATCGTTCGTATTTTAAAACGTCACCTCACGTTTGAATCAGATCCGAATACGATTGCCCTGCAACTGATTCGTGAATTGATTGCCGCACGTTATCTACCAAACGCGACGCTTCCCGAATCGCTCACCGGAGAGGTTGCGGGCGTGATTAAAAAATATCAGGCCATAGCCAACCGTTCTTCTTCCAATGGTTCTCATCGAGCTTGGCTCATGGGCGTGATCGCATCTGAGCTTGAAGAATTAGTGGATAATCACACCTCGGCAAAATTATTGGTGAATTTTTTATTTGAACAATTGGGGGATCGGATCACGTTGAAAGATCAATCCATGGATGAAACAGAGCGACGGTTGCAGGTGTATGTGGCCTGCCATCGCTCTTTGTTTAAAACCGATGACGAGATGATGGCGTATAAATTGGTGCGCGCCTATCACAGTGTTTGGATGCATCCGGATGAATGGATGGGAGATCCTCAGGCCATGGCGGATAAGATGATGGATGTTGAGCAGAAGGTGCGAGGCCAGTTGCATCATGCGCTCGGGCACAAATTTCTTCATGCGGTTAAACCCTGGGCGGTGTCTCTCGGTATCTTGCGGACCGTGTTGAGCGAAAAACCGGAGAGGGCGGCACATCTTTTAGATCATCCGGCAGAACTTCATGTCGCGATCAAACGCGTGGCTGAGCGTCGTTATAAGGAATCAAAAGGGAAATTGCGTCGTGGAACTCGGCGCGCCATCGTCTATCTGTTTATCACGAAGATTCTGATCGCGCTGGCGATTGAAGTGCCGTTTGAGCGATTGCTCTTTAAAGAAGTCAGCGAAATGTCGCTTCTCATCAACGTGTTATTTCCGCCCGTGCTCATGCTTTTTGTCGGTTTGTTGATCAAAGTGCCGGGCAAAGACAATATTGATCGCATTCAGGAAGCAGTGGATGAGCTCTTGTCGATCGAAGGGCCGAGCGGTCGGGAGATGCGCGGACCAAAGAAGCAGGGAGGATTTGGGCGATTTATATTTAGTCTTATTTATCTATCCATGTTTTTTGTGACCTTTGGTTTGGTGTATAAATTTTTAGACTATTTGCATTTTACCTGGATCAGTTCGGGGATTTTTATCTTCTTTCTGTGTGTCGTCAGTTTTTTTGCTTTCCGTTTGCGACTCGCGGCACGCGAATATATTGTGGTGGAACGTGCTGACAAGTTACGAACGATTCTTTTGGATTTTTTCTCCCTGCCGATCCTCCGCGCCGGCCAATGGTTGTCGCTGTCCATCTCCCGCATCAACATTTTTATCTTTTTATTTGATTTTATTATCGAAACGCCGTTTAAAATCTTTTTGAATATTCTGGAAGAGTGGTTTGCGTTTTTGAAAGAGAAAAAAGACGAATTGCAGTAGAGCAGAGTATTGAGTATGGGGTATCGAGTATCGAGTATAAGCACACCGCATGGCGTTCTTGAGACGCCATTTTTTATGCCGATTGCGACGCGCGGTGCAGTGAAGACGTTATCATCGTTTGATGTTGAGCGCTTATCCTCACCAATTCTTTTATCGAATACGTATCATCTGTGGCTCCGTCCTGGACTTGAAGTATTAAAACAATTCGGTGGACTGCATAAATTTATGGATTGGCCAGGTGTGATTTTGACGGATTCAGGAGGTTTTCAGGTTTTTAGTTTGGAAGGTTTGCGTAAGCTGACTAGTGAAGGAGTGGCCTTTCAATCGCATATTGATGGAGCAAAAATGATGCTGACGCCTGAACTGTGCATGGAAATTCAGCGTACGATCGGCAGTGATATTTGTATGGTCCTTGATGTGTGCACCAAACTTCCGGCAACAGACGATGAGTTGGAAAAAGCGCTTGAATTAACGACCCAGTGGGCGCGTCGATCAAAAGATGCGTTTGAGAAAACACGAGAAGGATCGATAAATCCTGGCGCAAAATTATTTGGGATTGTACAGGGTGGAACCAATCTCGAACTTCGAGAAAAAAGCGCGCGTGCGTTGATTGACATCGGGTTTGATGGCTATGCCATTGGAGGGCTTTCGGTTGGTGAGTCCTGTGAAGATGCCTGTCAGGTCCTCGATGTTTTGGATAAAATCTTACCCGAAGATAAGCCGCGCTATTTTATGGGCGGAGCCAAACCGCATGAAATCGTGGAATATGTGAAACGAGGAATTGATATGTTTGATTGCGTTCTGCCCACGAGAAATGCGCGTCACGGTCAGTTGTACCGTTTTTTGCATAATGATCTGTCGCGTCCGGATTTTTATGAAACGATCCAGATCACGAATGAGAAATGGAAGATGTCGCAAGAGCGGTTGGGCACGGACGAAGAGCTATCGCGTTACACCTTTGGTTATCTCCGTCATCTGTTTACGATTGAGGAAATGTTAGGCGGTCGTTTAGCCACTATGATGAACGTAAAATTTTATTTGGAACTGATGAAAAAGATTCGTGAACAGATAAAAACCGGAACGCTTTGACACCCCGCGTCTTTTTCTGGCATGATTCAGGTCTCCTATGCCTCTCGCTGATCAATTACAAGTGCTTGCCCTCACGGCAGATCAAGAAATAAAAAAAGCAAAAACTCTGCAAGAGGTCGAAGCGCTTGAAATCCGTTTTTTGGGACGCAAAGGTGAACTCACGGGTTTGTTAAAAGGGTTGGCAGAGGTTGAGAAATCGGAAAAACCTCGCCTGGGACAGTTGGCCAACGATATTAAGCGAACTATTGAGGGTCATGTAGAAAAAGCGCGTACGCATCTTGGCGCGAGTTCCATGATAGATCAATTGAGCCAGGAACAAGAGGATGTGACTGAGCCGGGTGTACGCTCGCCAGAAGGGCATTTGCATCTCGCGACTCAAGCGATCCAGGAGATTACCGAAATTTTTGCGCGTGCTGGTTTTACCCGCGTGCGTTATCCAGAAGTGGAGTGGGATTGGTATGCGTTTGAAGCGTTGAATATGCCCAAAGATCATCCGGCGCGTGATGAGTGGGAGACGTTTTTTATGGATGCTCCAGAATCATCGAAATGTGGAAAAATGATTCTGACTCCACACGCGACCAGCGGCACCGCGCGCATTATGGCCGATAAAAAAGTGCCGATTCGTGCGATTAATATTTCTAAAACCTATCGTCGACAGATGGATATCACGCATACCCCGATGTTTCATCAATTTGATGGGGTGTATGTAGACAAAGGTATTGGGATTACCCATTTGATCGGTATCCTGGATTATTTCGTGAAACAATTTTTTGGTCCGACCCGTAAAGTTCGCATTCGTCCGTTTCATTTTCGTTTCACTGAACCTTCTTTTGAAGTAGATGTTTCTTGTGGCGTGTGTGAAGGAATGGGAATGGTGAGCGGGGAAAAATGTCGGACGTGTAAAAGCGGTTGGGTGGAACTTGGTGGATCAGGGGTCATTCATGAGAATGTCCTGAAAGCGGCAGGCCTTGATCCGAAAGTCTATTCCGGTTTTGCGTTTGGTTGGGGAGTGGAGCGCAACTATATGATGAAAGAGGGGATGCAATTGGATGATCTGCGTCATATGTATAAGAATGATTTGCGTTTCTTGCAACAATTTTAAGTATGAACCTACTTGTCTCTTACAACTGGTTGAAAAAATATGTTGGATTGAAGGAAACGCCGGAAGAATTTGCGGCAAAAGTTTCACTTTCTGGTCCGGGAGTTGAACGACTTTATCCTCAAGGGACATTATTGGATGGAATTGTGGTCGGTCACGTTCTTGAAGTAAAGACGCATCCTCAAGCAGACAAATTACGTCTTGCGATCGTTGACGTTGGAAAGAAAAAATTATCTATCGTGTGCGGTGGATCCAATCTTGTAGAGAATCAATGGGTGGCGGTTGCGCTTATTGGGGCAAAGGTGAAGTGGCATGGGGAGGGAGATCTGATTGAACTGAAACCAGTAGAAATTCGTGGAGTAAAAAGTGAAGGGATGATTTGTGCGGCATCGGAAATTGGATTGGGAGATGCGTTTCCCACAGAAGAGCGAGAGATTTTTGATTTAGAAAAAGCACAGATTGGAGAAAAGTTAAAAGCAGGAGCTCCTCTTGCGAGTTTTCTTGGCATAGAAGGTGATGTTGTGCTGGACACAGAAGTCACGACCAATCGACCAGATGCGATGAGCATTGTGGGTATTGCGCGTGAAGCAGCGACGATTTTGAAGCGGCCATTTCTGTGGAAAGAGCCAAAGCTTCCGGTAGGGGCGAACCTAAGCGTTCGCCCTGGTCCCGGGACCAGGCACCCAGGGCAGACGCATGGGTCTGCCCGTACCAAATTGTCGGTGACAATTCAAGATAAAAAACTCTGCCCTCGTTTCATGGGCGTGCGGATCGACGGTGTAATGGTTGGAGAGTCACCTTGGTGGCTCAAGCGCTGTTTGATCTCTGCTGGTATTCGTCCGATTAATAATTTGGTTGATATTACGAATTTTATTTTGCTTGAGTTGGGTCGGCCCATGCATGTATTTGATGCGGATAAGATCAAAGGAGATTTGCAGGTACGTTTTGCGAAAACAGGGGAATCGATCAAAGCTCTTGATGAGAAGATCTATAAACTTGGGATCAAACATCTCGTAATTGCGGACGATCAAGGGGCGCAATCGATCGCTGGAATTATGGGCGGAGAAGAGAGTGGGGTGACCAAGCAAACAAAAAATATCATTTTTGAATGCGCGACGTGGGATCCAGTACAGATTCGCCGAACCGGTCGCGAATTGAATTTGCAATCAGATTCGCAGGCGCTGTTTGAAAAAGGATTGTCAACAGAATCCACGCCGATCGGCCTCGCGCGAGCGATTGAACTGTGCCAGGAATTGGCCGGCGGTCAGATCGCGTCGAATATCGTAGACACACAGACAGGAAAATATAAGCCGCTCAGCTTTAGTATTTCATTTGAAGAGATCGATACGTTGATTGGAGTAAAAATTTCAAACAAAGAAATGCTCGACACCCTGAAGCGTTTAGGCTTTCTTCTAAAAGTTAACAGTTC
>SICT01000030.1 GCA_009691315.1 Candidatus Uhrbacteria bacterium
AATACCTGAGCGGTTGGATCTTTGTAAAAGCGTTTGACTTGTTCAGCACGATTTTGTGTTTTTCCCTCGATGGTACAGTGTCCGATGTGATGCTCATCCAACATCGGACGAATGAGGTCGAGCATGCTGGTAAACGAACTGAATAATAATATTTTATGTCCGCCGGCAATGGCCTCCTGGATGATTTCAAGCGCGTGCGGCATTTTTCCAGACAGATGCGGATCATGTTTACCCGTTTTAAGAACCAGGGAAGGATGATTGCAGATCTGTCGTAAGCGCAAGAGGGCGGCGAGAATTTCGATATGTGCGTGTTTGAATCCTTTGCGTTCGACAACGGCAAAGACATCGCGTTTCACGGCTTGCATGGTTTGCGTATAGAGCACGAGTTGTTCCGGAGTGAGCTCACAGATGCGGGTTTGTTCAATTTTTGGCGGGAGATCTTTTAACTCGGATGTTTTCGTGCGGCGCAGAATAAAAGGTTGGATTTTCGCTTTGAGCTCGGTCAACGCCTCCGTGTCTTTACGCTCTTCAATCGGGCGTTGAAAGCGTCGACGAAAGATTTCAAGACTCCCTAAGAAGCCTGGCATGAGAAAATCGAAGATAGACCATAATTCGTGCACGCCATTTTCCAAGGGTGTTCCGGAGAGAGCAAGCCGATACTCTGCTTGAACCATTTTGACGGCTTGCGTAGTGCTCGCGGCTTGATTTTTTATGGCTTGTGCCTCATCCAGAATACAATAACGAAAGATCTGTTTTTTCTTTTGATAAAGTTGAATGTCACGCAAGATCAGCGGATAGGAGGTGATGACCAGATCAGCTTTTGAAATCTCTGCCTGTTTCACCTCACGTTCTTGTGCCGTGCCAGCGATGGTGAGGATGCGGAGTTCAGGCGTGAATTTGGCGGCTTCAGCGGCCCAGATATCGATTAATGTTTTTGGACAGATCACGATGGATGGTTGTGATTTTTTCGTTTGTTGTTTTGTACAGACCAGGAGCGCGAGTGTCTGAAGGGTTTTTCCCAGCCCCATATCATCGGCGAGAATTCCCCCAAAATGATATTTTTGTAGAAACATTCCCCACTCCACGCCGCGTTTTTGGTACGGACGCAGAATGCCTGCAAGACGTTTGGGAAGGATCACCGGTTCGATCGGTTTACCCATCTGCGCCTCACTCAAAAATGATTGAATGTGTTGATCCATGTTTGACAGTCGGCTCTGCTTTGTTCGTTCGAGCAGATGTATGATCTCTGGCAAGCGAAACAAGCGTGTGGTGAATTGTTTATTTTGTTTCGATCGTTCGGTGCCTTGTAAAAATTCTAACCAATTTTTTATTTCTTCCGGATTCGCCAGTTCGACAAATGAGCCATCCTCACGACGCAGATAAGGATTGCCATCCTTCACCATTTTTTCCAACTGTTTAAAGGTGAGATGTGTATTGGCGCAATGCCATTTCACTTCAAAGTGTAAAAAATCAATTCCGCTCGAAGAGGCTCTCCAATCGCTCGTCACATCTTCTTGAGCAATGTCAACGAGCTGTCGGGCGGAAGGGTCGATTTCTATTTGATATTCAAATTGGAGATCAGGCAGGATGTGTTTTACAAAAAAATAAATCTCCTGTCCTGTGAGCATGAGCTCGTGCTGATCCTCAGACGAATCATGAATGAAGTGACGAAGTTTAGATAAGCATCTTTGCTCCGCTTGCCAATCACGTTGGATATGATAGATAATACGCCGTCCATTTTCTTCCGGCTCCTCACCTTCATCCGGCGCCTTCATGGAGCACAATGGAATGGTATGCGGGCCATACAGCGCTTCGGCGACAACCTGCAATAGATCATTCTTGTCTTCATACGAGAGCGTGATACGAATTTGATCAAGAGTATGCTCACGATAAATCGGTGTTTTTGGTTTTGGGAGTGTTGGACGGATTGGAGAGGCTGCAAACGAAAGCTTGGAAGCGAGATCTTGGAGAGAAGAACGATTCACTTTTACATGGTGTTCACGAAAGAATTTTTGCATGATATCGAGCGCGCTATTTGACCCATCCGATAGGTTTTCATCCGGACGATCGAGATACGCGAGTCCAAGCGCAACCACATGTTTGCAAGCTCCTCCCCAGTTATAAGGACAGGAACAGGCATAGTTGATCACAATATTATCGATTGGATCTATTTCAAGAGACACTTGATAGACGCGTGAGCCATGTACCTTGCCTGTGATTTTGATTTGCGATGGGCTGATGGATTGAGTCGCCAGATTTCGTACCTCGCCCGACGAAAAATAATCCCGCCCGCGTCGATACGATTCAGAATCGGCAATCGCCCGTAACCCAATAAGAGAAAAAGCCATCCAGCGAGTTTAACACGCTCCTTTTATTTTACAAATGAAGGCATCTCGTGTTGACGGCAGTAGGCTAATCACCTATAATCTCATATAGTCATTTTATGAGATAAATATGAACCAACGATATAAGCGGATACAAGACATTTCAGAGCATCTTTGGTTGCTGATCAGTCAGATCGATCAGCTGAAAGGGCAGTGGATTGGCGGAGCCAAGCTCAATCCTCAGGCGCTTGGACGGCTTAAGCGATCGGTTTTAGTGACCTCGACAGGGGCTTCCACCCGTATCGAGGGGGCAAGATTGTCGGATGAGGATGTAGAAAAATATATGCGTGGGCTTTCGGTTAAAAAATTTGCCGATCGGGATAAGCAGGAAGTTAAAGGATACTATGAACTGCTTGAAAAGGTTTTCGATTCCTGGAAGCACATCTCTTTCACGGAAAGCGCCATCAAACATCTTCATAAGGAGTTGCTGAAGTATGCGTCCAAAGATGAGCGGCATCGTGGCGAGTACAAAAAGACGGAGAACTCGGTAGAGATGTTCGATACATCAGGCAAATCTATCGGAATTATTTTTGAGACAGCTCCCGCATATCTCACACCAAAAAAAATGCAGGAGCTCATGGCATGGACCGCAGAGGCCCTTGATAAAAAAGAGTTCCATCCCTTGCTCATCATCGGAAGTTTTCTCGTCGAATTTCTCGCTATCCATCCATTTCAAGATGGGAATGGTCGTCTTTCTCGCATTCTTACGAACCTGCTTCTGCTTCAAGCTGGATATGTATATATGCCGTATGTCTCGCATGAAAAGCTTATCGAGAATCACAAGGCTGATTATTATCTCGCGCTTCGCAAGAGTCAGAGGACCCTCGAGAAGGGAAAGGAAGACATCCGTCCATGGCTTGAGTTTTTTTTGACGATTTTGCTGATCCAGGCGAAACAGGCGATTGAGTTGCTATCGCAGGAGAACATTGAAAAACTTTTATCTCCCAAACAGTTAATCGTATGGCGATATATCGAGTCTGTGATAGAAGCTGCGCCAAAGGAGATTTCCCAGGTGACCAAGGTCACGCGTCCCACGGTATCCCAGGCACTCGACGTGTTGTTGCGGCTAAAAAGAATTGAGAGAATTGGACAGGGGAGAACAACGAGATATAGAAAAACATAAATCTAAAACCCACCGTTTTGATAGTGGGTTTTAGATTCGGAGGCGAGAGGATTCGAACCTCTGATACCCTTTCGGGTATACCGGATTTCGAGTCCGGCGCTTTCGACCACTCAGCCACACCTCCGTGGATTGGTCGATTTTACAATTTTTTGCCAGTCAATCCTAGCGTTGAAAGGGCCTTGGGTCAACCCCTATTTTATGTGTGCAAGGTGATCTCTGATACAATACCTTCATTATTATGAAAGAGCGTTACTCGCTTGATAAGGCACAGGATGAGGCGAAAGAAATTCAAAAAAAAGTTATTAAACAGGGCCTGACCTACCCGCAAGCAGAAGAGATGGTTGAGGTAGGAGAAGCACGTGAAGCCTTTGATAAGCAAGATTCATTATGGCACTACCGAGATGCCGAGGGGAATCTGGATGCTCGCAAAATCATGCTGGATGTAGATTCAGAATTCACGTTCGATGATATTTTTAGGAGTTACCCTTCTGCAGCAGAAAAAGTAGAGCTAGCGTATTGTCTTTTGACCAGCCCTGATCCGAGACATGAATATTATTTTAATAGTCCTAAAGATTGTTTTAATTTTTTAAATGATGAACAAAGAAGTTTGTTGGTTCAGAAGTTTTTAGCCGAAGATCAAATCTCGAAGCTCATACCCTATCTAAAACATTTTCAAGATTTAGACGAAAAAGTGGCGATGGCAGTATTAGATTCTGCCTATCAGGCATGGATGCCAGGTAGCGAGGCGGCAGAGGAGACAGAGGAGGCAATGAAAGAACTCGTCGAACATGTGCGCAGTTTTTTGCCGCCAGTTCAACAAGTGATTATTTCCGAACTGATGAAGCGGCATCGAGAAGATGTCGTTATTAAATACGCTCGATATTTTTCTGGTTTAGATCATAAATTATTTTTTCGTTTGATAGGCGCGGCGCACAAACAGGCAGAAGAGCAGAGAACCAGAGAGCGAGATAGTGGAACTTTGAGAAAAGCATATACGTTGGCAACGATTTTATTTGGGAACCTTCAATACTTTTCACCTTTTGATCAGGACGATGCCCTGCGGTTTATCAAATTGCATGCGACGGGTTCGTTGTTAGACCAGTTAGATAAATTTCAAATTACGGATGAACAGCAGATTGTCGATCGTATTATTCAGACAGACAAGAATGGGTTTCAGATATCGTCTCTAATTCGTTATTTAGATGAATTTAAAACGATCGATAAACGAGCGCTGGCTTTGCGGTTGATTAAAGAAGACCATATACGCGAGGTTCTCAATGGTCTAGGGAGATTTTCCTCGGCAGATTATAAAGATATCGCGCTCGCAATTATTCATGCAGGGCAAGTTACACAACTCGAGAGTCACATGGATAAATTTCATGAAAGACAGAGTTCGCGTCATGCCTACGATAATCAGTATGCGATTGTTAAGCTCGAAGCTGTTTTCGATAGTGAGGTCGCCTTGGCTTTCATAGACGCGGATCGCATAGAAGCGGTCGTCAAACATATGTCACAGTTTAAAGAACTTGATCGAACGGTCGCTTTACGTTTTATCGCCATTGGTTATGCGCATGCCGTTTTGGAATACATGGGACATTTCAAGTCACTCGATAAAGAAGTAGCTATAAAAATTATTCATGCACATGATGAAGGAGGAAGTGAGGGGAGGGGAAAGGGTTTGTTGATTGATCAATTGATTGAACGTCTTGATAAATTCATTGGATTAGATGATCAGATTGCTCAAGAACTGATTAGACGAAATGCTTCGCCAGAAATTGCTAGAAATCTTTTTTCATTTCATGACCTAGGAAAAACCACAGCCGCTCTTTTGATTGAGAGAGGAGAGATTGGTCATATCCTCAATGCTATGGATAGAGATCAATTTCAGGGGCTCGATGCCTCGATTGGCGCCATGCTTAAATATGTCATTCAAGGAAAAACGTTGAAACAAGCTTTAATAGAGCATCCAGAGCTTGCCCTGACTGCTGACGAAGATCCGTGGACCAAGTACATCTGGGAATTTATTGATGATGCCAAAATTTCGCTCGCTATCAGGAAGAGTCGAGAGGTGCAGAAGTATGTTTGTCGTTCGGTGGCGTATGATGAGCACCGAGATCGTTATCCCGAAGCACTCTCAGCTCGCCTCACGCATGGACTCTCGCCAGAGGAGTATTATCTTTTTTGTCACACGGCTGTGAAGCAAGAAGAATCGCCCCTCTCAACAGATTCGAAAGTGCGAGAAAAGAGTTTAATTGATTGGCTTGAAAGTAAGTATGGAGGAATAGAGGATGAAAATTTGCGAACGTTGCTGTCCGTTGGGCGACGACAGTTTAGTGATGCGGCTATGCTCGCCTATATGAACCGCGTTGATCTTTCACGTCACGAGGCTTTGCATTTTATGCCGGCCATCATCCGTGTGCAGGAGCAGAGTGGTTTAGCACCAGCACAGTTTGCTAACAATATTTTATTGCAAGTGGCAAAAGATAACGCAGGATATGGCGAAGTAGAGACATTTAATCCAGAGGCTACAGGATCTTTGACGGCTCATCATCATTTCGCGGCTATCATGCAAGCATTGGAGGATACATCTCCCGCAGAAGTCTTTGAACAACTCAAAAAATATCCAAACGTTTTGGAACTGCAAAAACTCGTGGCAGAACTGGAAGGTAAAAATCCTTTTAGTAGCTGGAAGTCGCTCAAGAAATTTTATGATGTTAAGCAGTTGCTTGGCAGAACAGATATTTTGAAACAATTAAATACCGGCTCGGTGCCACCTCGTTTACGAGCGTTTATCGAAAAACTCGCCTTTCATCCAAACATTTCGACAGACAAGGTCATGCAGTTCTGGAGAGACACTTTGGCTTTTTTGGACATCGATGATATTCACACGCCGCATGCAATCAACGAAGTGAAAAAACCAAGAAATTTGGTTTCTTTGCCTTATATTGGTTTAACGGCCGAAGATCTGCGTGATGCGTTGGTGAATGGGGAGCTGGATGATTTGCAGGTGATCCCACCGATGGAACGTTTTTATTATTTTGGCGTACCAACGCAGGAACAGGCGATAGAAAAGCCAGAGCATTTGCATCACGCTCTGCATCAGGCGCTGGGTGAACGTAAGCGAGGGATCAAGGGTGTTGCAACCAATGTGCCGAAATTATTTGAAGCAGCAAAAAAATGGTGCGAAGAAAAGAAAATTACCTGGGAGGGGATCTGGCATGCTGAGCATGGGCAAAAAGTCATTGCCAGTCTTACGCCAGATGTTCGTCAGAGTTTGGTTGATCTTGTGTATCATAAAACCATCGGTATTCGTGGCACGCAAGAAACTTTTCAAACGTATCGTGCGCGTATTGGATTAAAGAGCGATCCTGATATGGCGGTTGCCGGCAATGATTCCGCCAGTTGTATGCCATTTGGTTCGGGCAAGAATAATGTGTATATGTTTAACCCACTGTATGCCCAGATGGTCGTCGAACGATTGAGCGATGAAGGAAAATGGCGCACGGCCAGCCAATCTGTTCTATCGATCGATCATCAAACCTCGACCCCAACTCCTGAATTGATAAAAGCGTATTTAGAAGAAGGCAAACATTTGAAAGATTTGGTTAAAGAAGGCGATCTCGAGCGTTTGCCCGTGCTGACCTGCGATAATATTGAACCGTCAAAAAATGAAGAGGGTGGACGAGTCAAACAGTTGCACGATATCCATCAAGCTTTTTTTGAAACGTATCTTCGGGAACATGCGGAACAATTACAAGTCAGTCGCACCAAAGTTCCTATCGGTCAGGGTTATACGCCTGAGAATTTAGGATTTAAGTCCGTTCCCAACACCTATATCCCTCAGGCTCCAGCGGGATATTCCGATAATGTGCATGAAGAGTGTTTTCTGATTGAAACAGGTTTGGCTGAAATCGAAGCAAAGCGTGTAGCCATGAGCCCGCTTACTACGCGTGATGCAATCAACGTTGCTATCTTGGAAGGCAAGGCTTACAGCGACAATACAGATCTATTAGCCAATCTTCATAGAATGCAGAACAATTTAATTGGTATGGAGATTGCCAATCGGCATTTCGATCGTCCAAAGTTATCTTTCATGTATCGTGATGAAAAAGGTTTGCCGCGTGGATATATACTCGCGTTTGAGGGTCAATTGCAAAAGACGCCATTTGTGTATATTGATGATTTAGCTTCTGATCGTCAGCACAAAACCGCTGGTGGGCGATTGATCAAACAATTTTTTGAGACCTATGCCACGGAATATGGAAAAGAAGGTCGATCCTATCTACCGATTTTCACTAACGCGCGTGATAAAACGAGCTTTCCTATTTTACGCCGACATGCCGAGCGTTTGGCAAAGGAAAAAGGATTGATGGCTAGGTTGGTTGAGATTGGGACGCATTATCGGGGAAAAGATTTGATGCATGATGTCGTCGTGGTGATTGGCAAAGATGAAGAAGCTCTCCAAGTCCAGGAGCAAGCGATGAAAAATGCTATGACGAATTTAGGAGGAGCACGATATGCCGACGAATTTGAAGTGCAAGACGATAATTACTAAATTCCACAGGGTAGTCCAAAATTCATGATTGCCATCATTTAGTATGTTATAATTAAATAAAGGTCGTAGGATGGTCTTTTTAAATAAATTTTTCTTTCTCTATGTTCAAAGAAAAAGCGTTAGGCCTGACGACAGGCATTTTCTGTGGAGCCTGGTGGTTTGTATGGATGCTTATGGCCATGAATGGCGGCTATGGCAAAGAAATGCTCATGCTCGTCGGCCCCATGCACCCAGGATTCTCCCTGAGTTTTGGTGGTGCCATTTGGATGGGCGTCTTGCACCTCGTCGTGGGTTTTGTTCTCGGGTACGTCTTTGCTTGGTTGTACAACAAATTAGCGAAATAGCCTTTCAATCAAGAACCCCTCCGACCAAGATCGGAGGGGTTTTGTATTTCTAAATTTTAGTACCTGGTACCCAAATCATATTTTCGATCAAGCGTTTTACCAGGCTCAGTCGAAACGAGCCATGAAACGAGCGCAAGTGTTTCAGCGGGATAAAATTGCGAAACTGATACTTTCTACTTTTTTTGAATAACCTTTTCAGATGTTAAATCAATCACCCCATTCTTTATTGAGTATTCTAAGATAGAGCCGTTTCTTCCATATGTAGTCACGGCAACGACATCTCCTCGTTTTTCAAAAACGACTCTTTCATTTTGCCCCTCGTTTAACAAATCCGTAGAGTTGCCTTTGGCATCAATGAATGTTAAACCATCAACAGAGGCCCCATGTTTTTTGAGGTAGGTAACGGTTGTATCATCAATCGCGATGGCATCTGTATCTTCAACCACTGACTTAACTTGTTCAATGAGTTCATCTTTAGTAAAAGAAGGTACACGACCCAGATACAATTTACTATATAAATCACCTATATGTCGCTCATTTATATAGACACCGATTTGCATGACGGGAGATCGTATGAGTCTTTTTGGTTCTCCAATTGAGAGACCGGCGATTTTTAATCCCTGTATCCAATAGTTGTAGTCAGCAATCATTTGCCCTCTATTTTCGTATACGATATGAGTTGGATCAGGCATTTTTTTTGCTTGAGCCTCTGTGCCTGCTGCCATAAGGCTTAGCCCGGCCATTATTCCTCTGATTTTTTTACCGGGTCTTATTGATTCAAAGGGAGACATAGTTAGTAATATTATATCTTAATGTGTCCTCAAAAGAAAATTCTTTTAAAGCAAAGTACTCCATTTCAGGAAAGTCTGATCGTGGTACCAGGTACCGGATTAGGTGCCGGATTTGACAAGACCCAAGAGCCTTGATAGACTCCCCCTACAAAACACGCGGTTGACAGGACATCGTAGCTACTGTCCGGTCAAATTAAGCCCATTTTTAATGGCTCAAAATAAGTTATAAACAATCTATCCACAATCCCGACATTATCGGGATTCTTTGGTTGTTTGTCCGCGTGAAGGTTAGTCTAAAAATTCAAGGGCAGTGTTCTCTACCTGATCACCATAGATCCCCGGCTTTATTTTCCGTCATCTTTGGTCTCGGGTGGACAGCAACTCGTCCTTAACTTCCACGACCCATGCCTGCGATGCAATTTCGACGCCAGCCCACCAAAGAGTCTGAGCGTCGCTATTTTACGGCGGCCCGTGATGCCATGGCCCTGCCAGATCTGATCGAAGTGCAGAAAGCCTCTTACCGTTGGTTTTTGGAAGTAGGAATTCGGGAGTTGTTTAAGGAAATTTCGCCGATTAAAGACTTTATCGGACGAGATTTGGAATTACAGTTTATCGATTATTTTTTCGATGAGGCAAAATTTGATGAGAAAACATCCAAAGCGAAGAACGTGAATTATGAAGCGCCGCTTCGTGTCAAAACGCGTTTGATCAACAAACGTTCTAATTCTGAAAAAGACCAGGAAGTGTATTTGGGAGATCTTCCGCTCATGACCGATCGTGGAACATTCATTATCAATGGCATTGAGCGTGTCGTTGTGTCACAGCTCGTGCGTTCTGCCGGGGCTTTTTTTACCGCAGAGCTGATGCATGGGCGCAAACACTACGGCGCCAAAGTCATTCCAAATCGTGGTGCGTGGTTGGAATTTGAAACGGATAGCAATAATGTTATTTGGGTCAAGATTGATCGCAAGCGCAAAGTCGCGGCGACCTCGCTCATTCGCGCCTTTGGCATTGGGAATGATGAGGATATTAAAAAATTATTTGAAGATGTAGAGATTCACCCACTTAATCATTATATTGAGTCGACCTTGGCGAAAGATATCGCCAAAAATGAAGAGGATGGATATATCGAAGTGTATAAACGTATTCGTCCAGGTGATCTCGCGACCTCTGATAATGCGCGTTCCCTCATTCATGCAATGTTTTTTAATTTTGATCGCTATGATTTGGGATCGGTTGGACGTTATAAATTTAATCAACGTTTTGGACTGGCCGCGGATCACGATCACATTTCAAAAGAAGAAAATCGCATTCTGACCAAAGAAGATTTGATTTCTATTTTGCGTGAAATTATTCGTTTGAATATTAGTCAGGAAGAAGCGGATGATGTGGACCATTTGGGAAATCGTCGTGTGCGTGCGGTGGGGGAATTGGTACAAAATCGTTTCCGAATCGGACTGTCACGTATGGAGCGTATTGTGAAAGATCGTATGTCAACGCTCGACATGACGCTGATCACTCCAGCCAAATTGATTAATGCACGTCCGGTAATTGGCGCGGTGCGTGAGTTTTTTATGAGTTCTCAGTTATCACAGTTCATGGACCAGACGAATCCACTATCTGAGCTTGAGCATAAACGTCGTTTATCAGCCATGGGTCCGGGAGGTTTGACCCGTGAGCGTGCAGGCTTTGATGTTCGTGACGTGCATCGCACGCACTATGGTCGTATTTGTCCGATTGCTTCTCCGGAAGGACCGAACATCGGGCTTGTCGGTCACATGGCTTGTTATGCTCGTATTAATGAATATGGATTTATTGAGACGCCTTATCGCGTGGTAAAAAGCTGGGCGAAAAATGATGGGAAAGATTCCGTGGGAGAGACGTTGCGCGTGGATGTGAGTGACGGGGAAGGAAAGATCGTGGCGGAAGCAAAAACAAAAGTTGATAAAAAAATTGCGGATCAATTAAAAACTATTTCTATTGATCGGGTGCCCGTGGTGCCACATGTGACAGAAGAAATTGTGTATCTCAATGCGTTTACGGAAGAGCGTGGAACAACCGCGCCAGCCACGACGGACATTGATCGCGGAGGATATTTTGCGGCCGAACGGGCGAGTGTGCGTAAAAATGGCGAACCGACGATCGTGGACGTTCATGAGATTGATTATATGGATGTGTCGTCCAAAGAAATTTTGTCGATTGGGACCTCGCTTATTCCATTTGTGGAACACGATGATGGACATCGTGCACTCATGGGAACGAACATGCAGCGTCAGGCGGTGCCGTGTATC
>SICT01000031.1 GCA_009691315.1 Candidatus Uhrbacteria bacterium
ATTTTGACCACAGCATCTTTATCAAGCAAGAGCGAGCCCAAAAGTGATTGCTCGGCTTCAATATTCTGTGGGGTTAGACGTTCGAGCATAGGTCGTCGCCATCTTAAAGCCATCCCCCTCTTTTGGAAAGAGGGGTCAGGGGAGTTAAAATAGACAAACTCCCAAAATCACCTTATTCTGCGTTCATGGACGCCGCGCAAGAAATAAAATCACGTTTGGATGTTGCAGATATTGTCGGGGAATATCTTCCACTCAAGCCGGCGGGAAGCGGCGCGTTTAAAGCTCTTTGCCCATTTCATCATGAGAAGACGCCGTCCTTTTACATTTCGCGGCCGCGTCAGTCGTGGCACTGCTTCGGTTGTGATCAGGGCGGTGATATCATTTCGTTTGTAGAAAAGATGGAAGGGATGGAATTTCGTGAGGCGCTCGAATTGCTGGCGCAAAAAGCTGGGGTAACGCTTCCGCAATATGATGGAGAGAAGGCAAGTCTGCGGAAACGTTTGTATGAAGTGAATGATTTGGCGGTAAAATTTTTTCGCGCTTCGCTCGCGCAACTTCCGCAAGCCGAGCATGCTCGAGCCTACGTAAAAAAACGTGGACTTGATGATCTGACGCTTGATCTGTTTAAACTTGGTTATGCGCCAGGAGAATGGTCGGCGTTGACGGATGCGCTTATAAAGCGAGGAGTAACGGCTGAAGAGTTATTGCAAACGGGTCTTGTTTCAAAACGGGAGAACGGTTCAGGGGTCTATGATCGATTTCGTGATCGCCTGATGTTTCCGATTGCGGATATTCATGGAAATATTGTTGGATTTACCGGGCGCATTTTATCTGATACGAAGAACCCTTCGACTGGCTCAGGGCGTGCGGAAGCGAAGTATGTCAATACACCTGAGACGATTATCTATCGAAAATCCGCGGTTTTGTATGGTATGGATAAGGCCAAGGGAGATATTCGGCAGAAAAATTTGGCGATTATTGTAGAAGGAAATATGGATGTCATTGGTTCACACCAGTTTGGAGTAGCGAACGTGGTTGCGGCCAGTGGGACGGCGTTGACGAGTGAACAATTGGCATTGATCAAGCGTTTCACGACGAATCTTTCCATGGCTTTTGATCAAGATGCGGCTGGTCAAGCGGCGACACTTCGTGGGTTGGATTTAGCGCGAGCTCAAGATTTTTCGATCAAGATTATTACGCTTCCGCCTGAAGCCGGAAAAGATCCGGATGATGCTGTGCGCAAAGATCCGGAATTATGGAAACAGGCGATCGTTGACGCTGTGCCGATCATGGATTGGATTTATCGAATGGCCTTTCGCGATCAGCACGGTCATACGCCAGATGAGAAAAAAAAGATTTCGCAGACTTTGCTGCCGGAAATTCAGCGCATCGCCCATCCGGTAGAACGTGATCATTGGCTCAAGCGTTTGGGAACGGATCTTGGGGTGAGTGAGAGTGCGTTGAATGAAGCTCTGGGTAAGCTCTCACATAAGAAAATATTGACGAAAGCATTCACGACGCCAACGCATAACGTGTCTGCGAATACGGACAAAGATACAACAGTCATCAAACGGCCGGAACGCGAAGGAGAGCGGCGCGTCTTTTCTATGATTATTTTTCATCCAGAATTATGGGTTGCTGCGCATGCAGCTGGATTGCAGGCTTTTGAATGGCAGGAACCCGATCTTCGTGTCCTTTACGAAGCTTTGCGTTTGCGCTATCCTTCCGACCAATCACTTTTGGCCCCTGTGAGCCCTGCGCTCAAGTCGGCCATCCGTCCTCCGGAAGGGCTTTCCCCGGACGAGACGATGCTTTTCAACGGGTTAGCGTCATTTGCGGAACAGGAATTTGAATCACAAGAGCTGGATACCCTCCAACAGGAACTCGCGTCAAGTCTTGTTTTAATGCGGCGGAGACGTACGACGCAAGAACGGGAGCGTCTGAAAAATGAGATGCATGAAGCCGAACTCATCCATGATGAGGCGCGGATCCGTGAAATAGAGAAGCAATTTGAATCGCTAAAGTAATTTTTTGTATGCCCCCTAAGTTCAAGAAATCGAAGAAGAAATTTTTTCCATCCAAACCGAAGAAGGCAAAAGGAAAGTTGATTGTGAAAGCCAAGGGGAAGATCGTACGTTTTCCAAGTAAGAAAAATTTGAAGATGGCACGTGTGGCGTATACGAAAGCACCATCACCCTCAGATCAGGCGATTGATCAGTTGTTCAACAAAGCCCGATCACGAGGCTTTATTACGGAAAACGAAATTTTATATGCGTTTCCAGACGTTGAGGATTATCTGGATGCGTATGAGGCCTTTATTGATCGACTGGATGCCGCGGGTATTAGCACCGTTGAACAGAAAGAAGGAATTCTTGGACGCGGCAAAGAGCGGCAGGAAATTTTGCAGGGATTGCATAGTGGCGAAGATGCGAAACGTGGAAAGGCGGATCCATTTGATGTGACCGCCGAGTCCATCCAGGTTTATTTGCGCGAGATTGGAAAAATTCCGTTGTTGACTGGGGAACAGGAGGTTGCTTTAGCCAAGCGTAAAGAACGAAATGAGAAAGAGGCAGAGAAAATTTTGATCGAAGCCAATTTGCGTCTGGTGGTTTCGATTGCCAAAAAATTTACCGGGAAATCGCTGTCGCTCCTCGATTTGATTCAAGAGGGGAATATTGGATTATTTCGTGCCGTAAAAAAATTCGAATATCGCAAAGGATTTAAATTTTCCACCTATGCGACGTGGTGGATCCGTCAGGCTATTACGCGTGCGCTCGCGGATCAATCACGTACCATTCGTATTCCCGTACACATGGTGGAAACGATTAATAAATTTCAGCAAGTCGAACGTGAGTTGATTCAAGAGCTGGGACGCGAACCTTTGCCGGAAGAAGTGGCGGCGGAAATGGGACAAGAAGTCGACAAAGTGCGGCATATCATCAAAATTTCTCAGGATACGGTGTCGCTCGAAACATCCGTGGGTGAAGATGATGAAGACTCGACGCTCGAAGATTTTATCGAGGATGTCAAGAACGTCACGCCAGATCGTGCCGCTGGGCTTCAGCTCCTACGCGATTACGTCAAAGAGGTGATCAAAGATTTAAACCCACGCGAGCAGAAAATTCTTGAAATGCGTTTTGGATTAACCGATGGAGTCGGCCATACGCTTGAGGAGGTCGGGAAAGAGTTCGATGTCACACGCGAACGTATTCGTCAGATCGAAGCCAAGGCCTTGGAAAAGATTCAACAGCATCCGACGATACGTAAATTAGCGGATTATTAAGGATAAAAATTCTTGCGGCGGGCGAGTTTCAAATAGTAAAATACATCAGCAGGAGAATCACAAGCGCGATTCGATAGACGCCAAATCCGGTAAACGGGTGACGGCGAATAGAGAGGAGAAGAAATTTAATGCTGATCATGGCCATGAGAAACGAGGCGATCAGACCGATGGCGAGAAGATTGAATTGCGGAGAGGAAAATTTATCCAAGTTTTTTATTAAATCCAACCCGGTAGCCGCGAGCATGGTTGGGACAGCGAGCAGAAAAGAAAACTCTACGATCGTTTCGCGCTTGATGCCTATGAGCATGCCACCCAGGATCGTTGCGGCTGAGCGAGACACGCCAGGGATCATCGCGATCGATTGAAACAATCCAATGGCCAGGGCTTGTTTATGCGTAATAGATGTCACCGTTTGCTCTCCAGTTTTTTCCTGATGCCATTTTTCGAACAGGATCAACAGGAGGCCTCCGATGGCGAGCGCAGAAAGATTAACGGTTGTATTGCCGATCAAGTAGGTTTTGATCAATTTATAAAATAATAATCCAAGAATGCCGGTAGGAATAAAAGCAATAATGATTCGTTTGAGCACTTGCCAATCAAGAAATTTTTTCCAATACAAAATCAGCACCGCCAAGATCGCACCGCTCTGAATCGCGATTTCAAATGTTTTAAGAAAATTTGTTTGTTCAAGATGCAAAAGATTAGACACGAGGCTGAGATGTGCGGTTGAGGAAATGGGAAGGAACTCCGTGAATCCTTCCACGATACCGAGCAAGAGAGCGGAGAGAGCCGTGAACATAGGAAGAAGTATAACATGAGTCTTGTCAGACGAAAAAAGGAATGATACTATCTGCCCACGTTCTTCACATATTCCGGGGTAGCTCTCCGCCAGCTGGCGGAGGTAGAGCAGAGGGGTATAATGACCAAATGTTTTTTGTTTATGCTATTTACAATCGAAAAGCGGGCAAGTTCTACATTGGTCAAACCGAAAATATTCAAGAAAGACTTGATCAACACAACAACCATGTTTTTGTGGGGTATACCTCGCGATTTCCTGGTGAATGGGAGCTGATTTATCAAGAATCAGTTACCACTCGTTCGGAAGCTTTGAAGCGGGAGAAACAGCTAAAAAGTTATCGTGGACGAGAGTTCGTTAAAAAACATATTCCGGGGTAGCTCAGCGGTAGAGCAGTTGACTGTTAATCAATTGGTCGTGGGTTCGATCCCCACCCCCGGAGCCACGTAGAACCGACCGCCTCAAAACGGTCGGTTTTGCAATCTACGTAGCCTTTTTCTGCCGGTTCGAACCTTTGAAATAGGGATTCAATCGCAGGATACGCATCAACAATCGGAACGAACCACTTGTGTGGCTCAATTCGCAATTTTCCATCAATAATCGTCGGGTTCGAACCTAACGCCAACATGATTTCGCGTTTGACTTGCAGATTGCCTTTTAGAAAAGCGTTGTGAGCGTACGTAGCGAAATCAAACACCTGTTCAGTCAGTTCCAACCAACGTTCCGCGCGGCTTTCCGTTTTCTTGATTTCACCTTGCAGGTTTTCGATTTCCAACTTGAGACGATCACGCTCTTTCGTGTATTGCGAATCATCAATCAAATCTCGTACACGCATACGAGTGAGGTTATCGAGCTGCGCGTAGGTATCCGCAAGAGTTTTCTGGAGTGAATCAAAGATGGTGGAACGTTTTTTGACCTCCCGTTCGTGTTCAATGCCAAGACTTTCTAGCGCCCATGTACGGAATTGGGGGAGGATTGTGATTTTTGCCAGCTCTTTCTCCATTTGTTCGGTTAATGCCTCCTCCGTTATGCAGGTACGCTGGGTGCAACGCATGTCACGACGTTTCCAAGTGCAATGATAGTAGTTGTAGGTCTTGAGTTTTCCAGTGCTTTTGATGTGTTTCGTCTTAGTTTCTGCGGTATAGAGACAACCACACTCCCCGCACCGGACAAAGCCAGTGAATGCAAACTCTCGCTTCTGTGCCCTAGGCTTCCCACGCTTTCCGAGTAACTTTTGAACGTGATCGTATTCATCCAGAGTTACCATCGGTTGATGGCTCCCCTTGAGCCACGCTTTGCCGGACGGAATAACTCCCGAATAAAACTGATTGTTGAAGATTCGATAGATACCACTTTCAGAAAGAGGATTGCCGCCAATGCGTTTCATCTTGCGAGTCCGAAAACCCCATTCCTCATTCGCAATAGTACAAATCTGCTGAGCTGAGTAAGCACCAGTCAGCATAAGGCTCCACATTTTACGAATAAGATCAAAGCGTTCTGGGTCGTTGATGATGATTCCACGTCCTTCTTCATCTTTGCTGTTCAAGTAACCAAGCGGTGCCATATTCGGCATCCAGCCCTTATCAACGCGGCTCTGCATCCCACGCATCGTGTTCTTGCGAAGATCGATTATGAATTGATTGGCTACGCTACTCTCGACGCTCAAAACGACGCAGTTATCGCTCGGCTTATATTCTCGGTCGATGGTTTGGATAGATTGGATGATTCCTTTCTGTAGCATCCATTGCAACGTGCCGCTATCAACGGGGTTACGCGAGAGACGGTTAATCTGCCAGCAAAGAATACCCTGCGCTTCCCCAAGTTCAATCCGTTCCAGCATCTCAGAAAAGAAGGGTCGATTATTAGGTTGCTTGGCAGACTTCGCCTCCTCGTAGATTTCAACTATTTCAAGTTTCATCGACGTGGCAAGAGCCTTGAGTCGATTAACTTGATCTTCGATTGATTGTACTTGGCGATCTTCACTCTCCGACGATTTTCTCGCGTAGAGAAAGAATTTCATGTTAGGCATATCTACAGTGTCATGTTTGGTTTATCGATCCAGCTCGTTATCAACATAATCCCTTGATTCGCGCTTTTAAGCAACTCCCATTATTTGCCCTCAATCATGCCCTTGTAGCGCTGTTTTCGGTACCGAAGATTGAGGCAAAGACGGCAACCTATAGCTTGGCTTAGGGGGTGTTTGAACAGTACGCCGACCCGTCGCTCGCATTGAGGGCACTTGAACCAGAAACGAACGCCGTTGAATCTCGTCTCGGCAGCGATCAACTCTACGTCGATGCCCATCATCTTGAGCTGGGAGGTCATCATGGCTTCTTTGAATTCATGACGACATTGCTTGAGTAGGTCGTCGATCTTGATTCTTTGGCAGGTTTCAACGACCAACGGAGTTCCTAAACCGTATGGGGTTGATGATTTCATACGTTGAAGGATGATGAATCAGGGGATGTTGGATTTTGTTGGGTATTGGCATTGATTTGCTGGTTCTGGGAGATGAATGCCGTCTTCGCCTTGATGTTTACTTCCATGTTCGGTGACTTCATCTGTTTGAGGACGAGAAGCGAGGATGTGAATTGGCGATGCGCTCGATCCAGCTCTTTTGAAATCATCGCGTAGTAGGAAGTGGTGACTTGAGTCACGCTGTCTAATCGAGCTGCGGCCGTGGCTCTTTTTGAGAGTTCAAGTATCCGGACGTAGCAGCTCGCCACATGCTGAGCGAGCGACTTTTCGCTGGGTGTCTGGCACTGGTATTCCTCAACGAGTTCGTTCGCAAAATGCATTAGAAATGAACGATACCGCTCCCCGACGACTTCTGCGGCAAGGTAGTGGTTGTCAATCGTGAGCATTGGCACCACCGCTTCCATTTCTTTCTGAAGATTGTCAGCTAATTTTTTGTCATACTGTGGCGAAGCCACTAACTCGGCATGTGCCTTACCCGCCTGTTTGAGTAATAGGCGAGGATCACATCCAAATTCGATTTCTTTGATAAATTTCTTGATTTCATCTGACGGTGTAGGTTTTATCAGAGCTTTAATTTCTACCGGTTTCTTTTCCTCTGGTTGTTTCGTAGATGGCTTAGTCATATATATAGTGTCAGATTTTCATTATTGATAATCAATTAACTGAATCCGACGCCGTGTTCTCAACATGTCGGATCTGTCTACATTCATCCGAGAGGAACCATTCAAAATCTTCTCGGAGTTCGATTTGGCATTCCGGTTGTCCCGCGAATCCAGTTTTTATCTCTGTGACTTTGCAAACACCTAAAGCTTCCAACGTTCGCATCTCTTTGAGCGCAATGGGCTTGGAACAATCGAGTTCGGTTTCGATTTGAGACGTAGACATCTTGCCGCCATTATCAATCAGCACACGGAACAGGTCGGCTCTTGTTGTAGGTGCGCTGTCGATGGCCAGCTCAACGATGAGCCGGAGATCGCTAACGTCGATCTGTCGTCTCCCCATAAGCACCGCGTGGCCTCGGCAGAGGTTGTAAAACAGGATGCTGATACGGTCAGGACTCTCGATTACGGGAGGCGTGTAGTCGAAATCAATCGCTCCGTCATCTTGCCGTTTTTCTTTCCAAATACTGATAACGCCGCGCAGCTTCGCGAGTAGCTTCGCGCATCGAGCAATTACCGCGATTACCTCATCGGGATCAGCTTCTCGATTCCAAACAATTCCTTCTTTGTTGCCGTCCCAGAGCGTGTAAAGAAGATTGCGTGTGGCATTACGGCACGCCCGTTCCTTTTCCTTGAACGCAGTAGTTTTGAGTTGAGCGACAAGTTCATCAACCTGTTTCTCACGCGACTGCATTGAGTAGAAGAACAGTCGCGACCCTAAGCTACCCATCATTTTCCAAAGACGGTTGGGGAGTGGTGTTGAAGCGGCGATCATCATGAATAGATATTCACCAGAAAGATTACGTCGGCCATGAATGCCCGTGTCTGTCGATAGACCCTCCCCATCAAGAACGCGAGTTAGAATCCCTAAACATTCATTCAGGTCATCGTCACGCTTAGAAAATAGGATTGCCAAATCACGAACGAGAAAGGTTTTATTCTTGAGGCGTGGAAGTAGATCAAGCTCTGCTAGTTTTTCCCGTGGCACATTCGAAGCGTTGGAAACAAACGAGGCTGGCGTGAATTTGTCGGTTGCGTAAGTCAGCTCCTCAATCGAATCAAAGAAGTTGACGCAGATTGTTTTGCCGCCCGATGGAGCACCGACAAGAACAAGAGCGAATGGGTTTGCGATTTCATGAATGAGAATCTGGGAGATGATGGACGCGCACACCTCTGCCGGAAACATCAGATCGGGAAAGTTAGCCATGATCGTCTCTTTCCATTCACTGCACGTCGTCGGCTTAAAGGGATGGTCAATCTTTTTGATGCGATCGCTCACTTCGCTCTTGGTGACGCGACGCGCGAGCTTCATGAATGTATCGACGTTGCCGCCATGCACCGTGAAATAATCAGTAACATCCTTACGTCCCTCACCCATGTCGGGGAGATCAATCTTGAAGACATTTTCATGATCTAGTTCGAGCAACATGCCAAGGGTTTTCTCTGAACCAGCCACACCGGCCTCGTCTCGGTCATAACAGACGTAGACTTGTTCTGCCTTGGTGAAGTGAGGTGCCCATTCCGTCTTGAAGGTTTTAGCTCCTCCCGTCCCCGTAACGGCCGGAATGCCGTTAGAGAGCAATAGCAGGCGGTCGAATTCACCCTCACAGACGACGAGAAACGAACTATAGCCTTTCAATAGCTCCCAACCGTAAATCTCGACCTGTGTTCCTTTTGGGGGATAGGCCTTCATCTTGTCTGGGTTCTTCTCGTCCTCGGGGTCTTTACGGAGCTTGAGGAGGCTGTATTGGCCGTTTACGTCCGTTATGGGGATGGTGATCCAATGACGGCCATAAAACTCGCCCCAGCCCAACTGAAACTGGTTGATAATGTCATTCGTGATGCCGCGCTCGTTCAGGTAGGTACGGATGCGGTCGGGGAGATTCAAATGCAATGATTCGACGTACTCTGGGGTGAGTGCAGCATTTTGTTGTCTTGGTTTCTTGCTCGAGACGACAGGTTGATCGATGCGAATCTCAGAAAGTTCATCTCCGAAATGTTTTGCGAGTTCCACCATGTTCCCTTGAGCGCCGCAGCGTTTGCAATCATAAAGCGACATGGGTTTTTCTGGCGTTTCTTTGCTAAGGTAAAAACGCCAATCACTTTGCTTTCTTCCCTCGTCACAACCCGCGAATGGGCACGGAGAAATTATTTGACTGCCGCTCTCACGAAATGCGATGCCCTTGCGGTTTAAGTATTCGGTAATGGTAATTGTTTCCATATAATGGTTTTAGGTGAATAGATGTCCTCGACGTTCTTGCACGCGCTGAAGGTCGGCTTCAGTCATCGGCTGGTAAACGTGTTTCATGACTTGAAGAAGGGCGATTGCTTTTTCCAGCGCTTCTTTCGGATCAAGTTCGACGCCAAACTGCTCTCGATAGATCGCGTGAAACTTCTCAAGCTGTTCCGGCGATACCTCCATAGCGTCAGGTCGAGTAGAGCCTGTTCTTCACGCAGCGAATGGCGTCGAAGTACGAACGCGCGTTCAGTTTCAGGTGGTCGTTCCAATAATCCTCGACGTGCTTGTCGAGAGCTTTGTCACGGCGAAATACGAATTGAGCTTTGTTTGGGTTGCCGTCTTTATCGACGGCGTACAGTTCGTGCTCGAGGCAGAACAGGGCGCTGCACAAACCAAGGTCGAAGGTGCACCAAAACTCATCTGGATTGAGATATTCCAGTTCTTGGGTCATATAGGTTTGGAGATAGCGAGTAAGGTTGGTTTGCGCGCAAAAAAAAGAAGTAAGCTTACTCGCGCAGCTTACTTCTCGACTCAGTGACTCAACTGAGACTCGATTGAGTCAACAGGTTTCTAAAATACTCTTATCACAGTTTTTTCGTTCCATCGGAAAAGCTCATCCTCTGTTTCGCACAGTTCTTTGATCCTGCTATTTAGAGCATTCATAGCATCATAAACGGGTCGTCTGTTTTCTTTCGCATCTTTAACTTTTTCTGAGTATTTTTCCACTGACTGTGCCATTGCAGAGTAAATGTCCTGCCATTCAACGGGTTCACCAAGTGGATGCTGGAACATGACCTTGCACAGATAAAATTCATTTTTATATGGCGGTAAGGGACATTCTTGGTCACCGATAAGAAGCTTTGTTTTATTGGCATCAAATGAAATCGTCATGCCTTTCAAGTATCTCTTGGTTGGCGGTTTCATGTTATCTTGATGGGATTTTCTCTGCTCTAAAAGGGATGCGTATTGGTCAAAAGTCTCCATGTCGGTTTCTTTTGATTCGTCTCTTAATTCGTAATGCGAGATTCGTTGCTGAATTTCGCCATAAAAAGCACTGAGCTGGTTCATTACGTTATTCAAACTTCTTTCAGCTTCCGACATTTCAAGTGCGGCACTAAAAAGATTCGTGAATGGTTGTTTATAATTCTTTTTCAAATCGGGGAGTTCT
>SICT01000032.1 GCA_009691315.1 Candidatus Uhrbacteria bacterium
GCGAGCCAGAGAGGCCAGTGCCAGAGCGTCAATCCCGTATAAAAAGCGTAGCCAGCGGCAATCATGACGGCCCCATGTGCCAAATGCAGGACGCGGGTCACGGAATAAATTAAACTAAAACTCGCCGTGATGAGCGCGAACAGCAGACCAGGAATCAGAATGTTTGAGAGAATCGGCAAAACAACGTCCATAATCTTGATCAGTCTAGCGAAAATAATATCCTTCGACAAGCTCAGGATATGAAAAAACACCACCCTAGTTGAAGAGTGGTGTTTCTTCTCTGAACTGAGATTACGGCGTGTATTTGAATACGGCTAAATTCTCAAGTTTGCCAGCTTTAAATTGCTTGACCTGAAAATCACTCCATTTAATGTCGCCATTCTCATCTAAGCTCACATTGGTCATGGCTCCCCCAGTCCAGTTGCTTAATTTAGCCAGAGCCGCCTGAACTTTTACTGGATCTGCGCTGTTCTTCTCAATCATATCTTTGAACAGATATACATTGGTATAAGCGGCATCCATGAAGAATGGCCAGACCAGGTCTTCATTGAACTTGGCTTTATAGGCGCTGATGAATTTGGTAACGGATGGATTTGTTTCGTCGAGATAGGCAATGAGACCCGTAACACCTTCAACCACGGCTCCATTTTGCTTGCCGATGTCATCGCTCATCAGCACTTCCGAAGAGAGAATCTGTGATTCAATTTTTTGATCCTTAAGTGCTTTTACGATTGTGACGGCTGGAGGCGGAGATTGCGCAACTAGATAGACAACGTCAACTTTCGCATTTTTAAATTTGAGCGCCTGAGTGCGAAATTCGGTTGTGCCTGTGTCATAGACTTCGTCAGCCAGAATTTTGCCGCCAGCCTTTTCAAAGTTTGCCTTGAATACTTTATGCAATCCTTGGGCGTAGTCTGTATTTTCAGAAATGATTGCCGCTGTCTTCGCTTTTAAGTTGTTTGTGGCATATCCGGCCGCAACCGCTCCGGCCATGGCATCGGATGGATAGGTGCGGAAAACATAATCTCCACCCTTCGTCGTGATGTCAGGAGAGCTTGCACTTGGCGAAAGAGCAACTACTTTATTTTCGTTGAACAAAGTTGCCGCACCGAGCACTTCACCCGAGCAAGCCCCGCCAACGATAAATTTGACCTGATCAACACTGATCAATTTTTGAGCGACTGTCGAGGCTTCTTTTCCGTCACACTTACTGTCTCCATAGATCATGGTTAGTTTCTTTCCTCCAATTCCACCGGCGGCATTAATTTCATCGACTGCGAGCATGGTACCCTTTTGAATTGGCACGCCCAACGCAGCAGCGTCACCGGTCAGCGGGCCCATCCAACCCATCTTAATCTCCTTATCCTCCATCTTAGCAGGCTCTTCGGTCTTCGCAGTTGGTTCGGCTGGAGTCGGGGTTGGTTTTTGGCTAAACACGAGGTAGCCAAGACCAATCACGATGATAATGCCGATCACCCACCACAAGGCATTGTTCTTCATACGATAAAATAAGTAAGAAATGAATAAATGTGGCTCTATTTAACAGGAATAAAAAAAGAAGCGCAAATCCTGTCAATATGAAGTTGTGGACAATTTTATCTTGAGCGAAGGAGAAGGGTTCTTGGCACGAATCCTCAAATTCGCTATACTGCAAACCTATGCGTAAGCTCATTTCCGAATCCTTCTTTTTTTGTTCTTTTTTTAGCCTTTTTGCGGCCTTTTCTCCCATGACCATTCATGCGGCTGTAAAAGTGCCTGTTCAACAGATGGGAAACAAGACCGTTGCCACAGCCATTGGTGCAACTCGTTGTCTGACTCCTGCCATGAAGAGTTTGCATGCTCAAACGGTAAAACAGATGGAAAAAGATATGGCACAAGTTGATGCGGTTGTCTATGCCAAAGCGATTGAAACTTATCAAAAGAAATTGTCGATGATTTGGTCTGCTATGTCTGAACCCTATTGCGGTTATGGCAGTCGTGGGATGACGGCGGTCAAAAGTTCTTTTAACAAATCTGTGAATCGCATGCGAGCCGAATTTTTAGCTGTCACAAAAACAGCTCCGGTCGCAAAAAAATAATTTTTTGACACTTCGTGGTGACTCCGTGGAACCACGCTCAGGATATTTTTTCATTAGCGTTTGATATACTTGCCCACGGCAAGCCAAGACATAATCATCACCAGTCCAATCAATCCAACTCCTTCCATCAAAACAATCCTTGACCATTGATGAACAAAGAAAAATTGTAGTCCAGCATCTGATCCACCAAACAAAGGGGTGAGAATTGGTTCTAACCAAAGAACCGTCGAATAAATAATTGCGCCAGAAGAAATAAGGGATAACATGGCTAACCACAATCCTTCCAACACAAATGGACCTCGAATAAAAGCGGCTGAAGCACCAACGAGACGCATAATGGAAATCTCTTCGCGTTGAGTATAAATGGCTACACGAATTGCATTAAACGCGATCAACAGACCGAATAAAGCGAAGACAGCAACCAGGACAGAACCCACGATGCGCACTTGTCGACTCACATCATGTACCCGTGCAATGGCAGACTGATGGTCATTATAGGTTTGTGATTGAATGAAGGCGGCGTATTGCGGACTCTGGATCGCTTGAGCTAAAAATGCATAATCATCCGGCTGTCTCGCATGAATGATGAGCTGCGCTCCCAGTGGATTTGCTGGTAAGTCTCGCAAAGCGCTTAAAATTTTTGGATCTTGGGCATGACGTAGTTTAAAATCTGCCAAAACTTGTTCTGGAGAAATCACGCTCACTGATTTTATTTGCGGTAAAGAGGTTAAATAAAATCTCGCTTGTTGAAGAATCGCATCCGGAGCCGTTGGTTTAAACGCAACGGTCATATCTACTTTTTCTTCTAACAAGGTGACAACTTTTTCCAACATGGCGTTAACCCCTAAGAGAACATTGACGGAGAGGAGCGCCATCATGAAAACAAAAATCGTCGCCAAGGCAATCCATAAATTACGAGCCAGGTGTTTCCACGAAGTAACAAAAATTCTCCAAAGAGTGATCATATTAAATGATGACGATCATATTGAATGATGACGATCATGGATGTTTAAAGAATATATTTGCCCTGTGCATGATCAGAATGAATGAGACCATCTTTTAAGGTGATTACCCGTCGGTGCAAGGCATTCACAACTTCTCGATTGTGTGTGACCAGAATAACTGTTGTGCCAAAATCATTAATCTTTAGCAAAAGATTTATAATGTCATGCGTGTTAAGGGTATCTAGATTTCCCGTCGGTTCATCTGCCACAAGAACTTTTGGACGATGAACCAGGGAGCGAGCGATGACCACGCGTTGTTGTTCGCCACCAGAGAGTTGGGTTGGAAATCGTTTTGTCTTATCTTCTAATCCCACGATTTGTAAAACTTGGGGAACAATTTCTTTCACACGTTTACTTGGGGTTCCCGCGACTTCTAGAGCAAACGAGACGTTTTCATAGACGGTTTTTTTTGGGAGAAGCTTGTAATCCTGAAAAATGACCCCGATTTGACGACGTAATTCCGGAATCTCTGAAGAACGGATCCGTGTGATGTCCCAACCACCAATGGAAATTCGACCTTGCGTTGGTGGTTCTTCCGCAATCAACATCCTAACCAAGGTGGTCTTCCCTGCTCCGCTCTGTCCCACAATAGAAACTAATTCACCTGCATCAATCTTTAAAGAAATATCCTGTAATCCAACACTATGTGGCGGATAAATTTTAGAAACGTGCTCCAAATGAATCATGTAAAACAGTATAGCATAGTTCGGCGAGCGTTCTCTAGAGGAAAAGTGAGGATTATTGAACGCTCGATGCGACTCGCTCGACGAGTCCTTCATCAAATATCGAAGGAATGATTTTTTCCGCTGTTGGATGTTCAACCATGGAGGCAACGGCTTGTGCGGCCCGCAGTTTAATATCATCCGTCACTTTTTTGATCCCATGATCCAACATGCCGCGAAATAATCCCGGATAACACAGCGCATTGTTTACCTGATTAGGAAAATCACTGCGACCGGTCGCAAGAATCATGATACCGGCTTCTTCTGCTATTTCAGGCAAAATTTCTGGAACAGGATTCGCGAGAGCAAAGATGATTGATTGAGGCGCCAAGGATTGCGCAATTTCTTTCGTGAATATGCCAGCCGCGCTTACCCCAATCAAAACATCAGCTCCTCGAGCCATCTCGGCCAGCGAGCCAGCTTTTTTTTGTTGATTAGAAATCACGGCTAATATTTTTTTCTCTTCATTTAAGTCATCTCGCCCTTCAAAAATAGCCCCTTGTCGATCACACGCAATTAAATTTTTCACGCCAGCCTTCAAAAGCATACGAGCCACCGCTACTCCAGCGGCTCCCGCACCATTTAACACAACATAAATTTCGTCCATTTTTTTATTCACAACTGTGAGAGCGTTCAACAATCCAGCGAGGACGACAATGGCCGTACCATGTTGATCATCATGCATGACTGGAATGTCGAGCGACTCTTGTAAACGCCGTTCAATATCAAAACAACGCGGACCAGAAATATCTTCTAATTGAATAGCCCCAAAACTTGGTGCAATCGCTTTTACTGCGTTCACAATTTCATCTGGATCTTGTGTTGATAAGACAATCGGAATGGCATCAATATCGGCAAAACGCTTAAAGATCGCACACTTTCCTTCCATGACCGGAAGCGCGGCCGCGGGGCCAATATTTCCCAAACCAAGCACAGCCGATCCATCAGACACCACCGCAACGGTATTTTTCCGCCACGTAAGTTCATCAGCCATTTCCGGATGTTCCGCGATCGTTTTTGAAACAGTTCCAACGCCTGGTGTGTAGATGAGCGTCAAATCCCGCATCGATTCAATAGATATTTTTCCCCGCATCTCGATTTTTCCTCGAAATTTTTTGTGCAAGGCAATGGATTCCTCACCGATATTTTGAAGGTTGGACATAGATATTTAATTATACCCATCTCTGACCAGACGGACAATAGATTCTACAGTTAACCTCTAGGGGTGATCGTTATGAGGATTTCTGTAAATGGTTTTTCCAAAAACCGCCTATCCTCAATTTTATGCTATAGTACTTTATTGAGGATATGGAAAAGATTTCAAAAGGAGAAATTACAAAAATAATTCTTATGACAGTTGGGGCAACGGGTGTGCTCGCTGTTGGGCTTGTGTGTCCAAACTTGCTTCAGCTGATTCCTGTACTTCGACGAGAACGTTATTCCTACAAGAGTATTTGGCAAGCCGTTTATCGACTGGATAAACAAGGGTGGATTGTCGCACGTCAGGGAGCGGTAGGATGGAAAATTACCTTAACCAAAAAAGGCAAAACTCAGTTACTGGCATATGAAATTGGACAGAAGAAGATCAAAAAACCTCGGCGTTGGGATCAGAAGTGGCGTGTTCTTATTTTTGATATTCCAGAGAAGAGAAAAATGATTCGTCACAAAGTACGCGCGGTTCTTTTATCGCTGGAATTTTATCGATTACAAGATAGCGTTTGGGTGTATCCGTATGAGTGCCAAGAAGTTTTAGATTTATTACGCACACAGTATCAGGTGCGTTCAGAGGCTCTGTATATGCGCGTAGAATTTCTCCAGCAGGATAAATGGTTACGTAAACACTTCCAACTCCCCATGTATAAAAATGAAACAAAAAGATCTATCCTCAATAAAATACTATAGTACAATAATGAGGATGTCGGTTTCTGGCATCAGAACCCCAAGGACTCCCTCGAAGAGCTCGAGAAGGTTCAACCGACCGCGTCACAGTTGGAGAAGACGAACCTGCTGATGAAGCTCAGGCAAACGCTTCTTGATCACAAGCAAAGCGGTGAGGAAGTCACCGAGCCCAGCGGCATGAGCATCTTCCCGTACAACGTGCTGTACTTTTGGTTCTGCATCCTCTTCAGCCTGTTCTTGATACCAGCCATCCTCATCCTTCGGTCCTCCCTCGACGACTGAAGAGTAACCCCTCCTATTTTGAACCTCTTATCGGTTCATTTTTTAACACTTGGAGAATTTTTTCCGCCAGGGCGCTTCCATCATCTGTTGGGAAAAATTTGTAAGCCCGTTCCCCCATCGCGTACCGTTCATATTCATCTTGCAATAATTTTTGTGCCGTGGAAATTAAATCTTGCTGAAATGTTTTTGTTTTTTGATGAACGACGATTGCGGCACCAGCTTTTTCAAATGCGTGAGCATTGGCTTCTTGTTGAGAATTTGGGATGGGTACGATGATCATTGCTTTTTTTAAAGCAGAAATTTCTGACAACGATCCCATTCCGCCACGACAGATAATCAAATCAGCGGCAGCATAAGCATCGAGCATCCGCTTATCAAACAGTTCAGTTTGAAAAAATCCTTTGAGATGATTCATGTGTTGACCAAATCCTTTTCCTTGCCCTGTTCCATGAATGATTTGGGTGAACGTGAGCCATTGAGGAAGCGAATGTTCAAGCATCTCATTCAGCGATTGCGCGCCAGTTCCTCCACCAAAAATAAGCGTGATGGGTTTGTCGGCTTGCAAGTGAAAGTGTTTTGATGCCTCTTGTTTTGAGGGGGTTTGATCAATAGCAAGATGAACAGGCGTTGCAATTCGTTCTGTCTTTACTTGATTGCCAAACGGGTTGCGCGCGTAGTCAAACGATGTTGTTATCCTGGTGCAGGCACGTGCAATTTTTTGATTCGCTAGACCAGGCTCAAGGTCAAGTTGATGCGTTACGCAAGGGATCTTGGATTGACGAGCTGCGGCCACAATTGGAACCGCTGTGAATCCTCCAGCCGTGACAACGATATCTGGTCTCAGTTGCTCGATAAGTCGTTTTGCTTTTCGATGTACGCGCCACCATTGAAACGGAAACGTGATCCATAGAATGCTTGGGTAGCGCGGGAACTTCAAAACTGGTAAGGCATAAAAAGAAATCCCCCGCTCTTCAATCAGCTTTTTTTCTGGACCGTTCGGTGTCCCAATCCAAGCGTATTCTGCTTCAGATTGTTTGGTTTTTAAGACCTGCCAAACAGCGATCAATGGCATAACTGGGCCAAGCGTTCCCCCACCCACAAACACAATCTTCATCATAAAACCTATCTTGGCATACGACTGCCTTGAGCGCGAGGGATGCCTGCAACCAGTCCCATCGCCCAAAGCAAGACAGTGAGAGAAGACCCGCCTTGCGAAATGAATGGGAGCGTGACACCGGTGATGGGCAAAAGTCCTGTCATAGAACCGACATTCAAAAAAGTTTGCAACGCAATCCAGATTCCGACGCTGGCCGCAAGATACATGCCAAAACGATCTTGGGATGCACGGGCGATTTTAAAACAACGCCAAACTAAAATCCCAAATACGACAATAAACATCAGCATGACAATAAATCCAAACTCTTCTGCCATGACCGCGACAATGGAATCTGACTGAACTTCTGGTAGATACAAGAATTTCTGTCGGGAATTGCCATATCCTAAACCAAATAATCCGCCAGAACCTATGGCTAAGATCGCTTGATTGATGTGATAACCGATTCCTTTTGGATCAAGTTCCGGATGCAGAAACGTCATGAAACGTGCGGCACGATAGGGAGAGAATTTGATGAGAAGTACAAGAACCCCAGCTCCGAGGGCGCATAATCCTCCGAACCATATGATGGGAGCGCCTGAAATAAAGTAGAGCAAAAGCGATGTACCAACAATGACCGCCATGGATCCTGTATCTGGTTGAAGGACCAAGAGAAGCATGATGATTCCCAAGGCAATGAGAAAAGGAAGAAGTCCCGTCTTGGCTTGATGTGCTTCCGTTCCTTGTCGTTTTTCCAACCAACCGGCGAGATAGAGAAAAAAAGTGAGCTTGACTAGTTCAGATGGTTGAAAATTAAACGATCCAACATGGATCCAACCATTGGCACCATGAGAGTGTTCACCGATACCTGGAATATAAACCAGAACCAATAAGATGATGCTGGTGATTAAGGCGAGGAAAGCGAATTTTTTCCAGCGACGAAAATCGATAAAAGCCAGGAAGAAAAAACCGAGCAAGCCTGGAAGCACCCCTGTTAAAAGTTGACGTTTAACAAAAAATAAACTATCCCCTGTTCGTTGAAAGGCAATGGGTCCAGTGGCTGAGGTGAGAATCATCAATCCGACCAGGATAAGAGCGATGGTCAATCCCACGATAACCGGATCTAGGGAAAACGCAACACGTGGACGAACATTCATGGGTTCAACGATCAATCAACGCCAGGACGACGCCGATGCCAGCACAGACAAATGAAATCATCCAAAAACGCATCACAATGCGCGGTTCACTCCAACCAATCGCTTCCAGATGATGATGGAGTGGTGAACTTTTAAAAATCTTTTTTCCGTGACGCAAGAGTTTGCTCGTTGATTGAATCAGAACGGACAAACTTTCCACGACAAACGGCAGACCAATAATGAGAAGGAGGAAAGGTTGATTGGTCATGAGTGCAACGACACCCAGCACGGTTCCGAGAGACATGGCCCCGGTATCGCCCATGAAGACATCTGCCGGATTGACGTTGAACCACAAAAAACCTAAGAGCGCGCCAATGACTGCGGTACAGAGTGTCGCCAAATCCATTCTGCCTTGAGACCAGGCGATAATGGCATAGGCACCAAAAGCAGCAAGAAGGGTTCCTCCCGCTAGGCCATCCAATCCATCAATTTCATTGACGGAAAAAGAGGTTGACACAATCGTTAAAATAAAAAAGGGAATATACCACCAGCCAATGGAATAGGTGCCAAGAAACGGAATATGAACAATCTGCCAATCAAGTTTCGTGTAAAACCACCAGGCACCAAGCAATCCAATTAAAAGATAGGAAAGGAGCTGATGGCGTTTTTTTAAACCGCCGCCGCGAGGACCCAGACGTTTGACGTTCCAATAATCATCCACTAATCCGATGAGTGCCGCTGCAAACATCAATCCGAGTGGTAACCAGGTTTGTCCACGAGAGAGAAATGAGATACGGCACAAAAAACTTCCTTCGCCGATCCAGGCGCAACCCCAGCCTAAAACAATCGCAACCATCAGTACGGTCGCCCAAATAGCAATCCCTCCCATGTTAGGTGTCCCGGCTTTTTTTCCGTGCAAAGCCGCCATGACCGGTGCGCTTTCTGCATCACGAATACTTTTTTTCATTCCCAGGCGATGCAGAAGACGAATGAGTCCGGGCATGAGAGAGACGGAGATGATAAACGTCAGAGCGATGATGCCGAGTGAACGTGCCGCAATGAGAGTATCCGTCATATTTAGATATTAATACGAATGAGATAAACCAAGGAGATAAACCACGGGATACTCCAGGCGATGGAGAGAATGACCAAGCTCCAAGCTAAATGAAATTCACCCCGATACCAACCATAAGCGAGAATCAGATCGAGGAGAGTGAGGACGCTCCATATCCCTGGTAAGAACCAAATCCAGTGCCATGATTGAATCTGATCAATGCCGAGATAAATATTGTAATGGATCACCATGGTTGGACTGTCGTGACGCGCCGGAAGAAGTTTCCATAAAAAATAGATTGATCCGCCCACCGCAATGAGCATCGCCACGATCGTGATGGATCGAAACCAGAGATCCTGCCAAGCGGTTTTGCTAGATAAAAGCCAATCACGCTGCAACATGAGCGCAACTATATCATGTAGGTGATTCTTGTTCCAACTCCGCCTGTACGACCTCTTTGACCTCAGGAATCATCTCTTTCAGCGTCTCTTCAATCCCCGCTTTGAGGGTCATATCGGACATGGGACAACCTACGCAGGAGCCTTGAAGCCGTACGGTCACTCGGCCAGAAATTGGATCTGCATCAATCAATTCAACGTTTCCATTGTGCATCGCCAATCCCTGACGCAGAACATTCAGCACGTTTTCAATATCAATCTTAAATTCTTCTTTGGTTTTCATGCCCTCGATCATACGTGACACCCAAGCCTCTGACAAGGCTTGACAGTCATCCCTATCCCCCATATAATCTCCACACATTATCCAAATTTTATGGCTCACAAAAAAGCTGGTGGTTCTACCTCCCTTGGCCGAGATTCTCAAGGCCAACGTTTAGGCACAAAAAAATATGCTGGAGAATTTGCCAAAGTGGGCAATATTTTGGTGCGCCAACGTGGTACAAAAATTCGAGCGGGTTTGAATGTGCGTCGTGGATCAGATGACACCTTGTTTGCCATGCAAACGGGTATTGTGAAATTTACCAACAAACGCGTCAAACGATATACTGGTGCATTTAAGATGGTGAAGTTCGTGAATGTAATGCCACAGGGAAAGTAGGAAGTTGATGGAACAGAAAATGGAGAGATTATTTCTCTCTATTTTTGTTTTCCTATATACTTTCTGTAACTATGAAAACAGCTTTTGAACGCGTGGTGGGAGGATCTGAGCA
>SICT01000033.1 GCA_009691315.1 Candidatus Uhrbacteria bacterium
CCTCTTTGAAGAGGTATTTTACGTGATAAAAAACGCGAAAAGGTTGCTTGTGGTAAGCGACGACCATCCAGACGGTGACAGCCTCGGTTCTAGCTGCGCCATGCTCGCGTGGGTGATTCGTGAAGGAAAAACCGTACGTGCATTTTGTCTTAATCCTATCCCCATCTCCTCACACTACCTTGATCATATTCATCATTTTACGAATGACCGATCCGTCATGAACGAAACGTTTGACGCAATTCTGACTTTTGACTCAAGTGAATTGAAAAAAACCGGGTTGGAAGAAAAAAAGAAAATGCTGGATCCGAAAACGTGCCCGATCATCGTGTTTGATCATCATGCCACGACCCAACCATTTGGTCACATCAATATTATTTTACGCGATGCCTGTGCGACCGCGGAGATTGTCTATCGCTTTTTTGAAACCAACCAAGTGCGTGTTGATGCCGCAATGGCCACATCTCTCCTTGCTGGCCTGGTTTTTGATACCTCATATTTTTCCAATTCTGGCACAACCATGCGGGCGGTAGAAGCGGCGGGCAAACTGGTGGCGTATGGCGCACGGCAACTAGATGTTCTTGAACATTCCGTAAAAAACAAATCTATCCCCTTGTTGCGCTTGTGGGGCCTGGCGCTCGCGCGTCTGACTCATCATGCAAGGCTCAATCTCATTTACACATACTTCTTACAAAAAGATGTCCAAGATATTCCAGGAGGCGTGGAAGCAATCGAGGGCATGTCAAACTTCTTGCATGCCGTGTGCGCGGGAGCGGATAGCATTCTCGTTTTAAAAGAATTACCAGATGGAAAAGTAAACGGATCATTCCGTAGTATCAATATGGATATCTCAAAACTCGCCAAACTCCTGGGCGGGGGCGGACATAAAAAAGCAGCAGGGTTTGCCATCCCAGGAAAACTTGTGGAAAAAGATGGGAAAGTCACAATTAGCAGTCTCTAGACTTGACTGCTAATTAGGCATCCGTTAGAATGGGTTCATTATGAAAAAGAATCCTTACGAAATTTCAAACCTAAATACACAAGACTGGCTCATTCCGACCGTGATTGAAAAAACCAACATGGGTGAACGAGCCTATGATATTTATTCGCGCTTGCTCAAAGATCGCATTATCATGCTCGGCTCACCGATTGATGATGATGTGGCCAACGTGATTGTGGCGCAGTTATTGTTTCTCGAAAGCCAAGACAAGACAAAAGACATTAAACTTTATATAAATTCCCCAGGCGGATCTGTGACTGCAGGACTCGCAATCTATGATGCCATGCAGTACGTCAAATCAGACGTTTCCACCATCTGCATTGGGATGGCCGCGTCCATGGGGGCCGTACTCCTGGCCGGTGGTGCCAAAGGCAAACGCTTTGCTCTACCCAATTCTGAAATTATGATCCACCAAGTGCTGGGTGGCTTCCAAGGCCAAGCCACGGATATCAAAATCCACGCCGAACGGATTCTGAAGATCAAAGATAACTTGAACAAAATTTTAGCCAAACACACGGGCCAATCACTCAAAAAAGTTGAGCAAGAAACCGAGCGTGATAACTTTATGGAAGCGAAGGAGGCACTGGCCTACGGACTGATTGATCGTGTCATTTCTTAAAGATACAAAAAATCCCCCTTCGCATGAAGCGTTGGGGGGAGAAAAAAGAGCTTAGAACGAACCGCTCGCCGAGATCCCGGTGCCCGTGGGCACGAGGATGAAGACATGCGACGGTGCTTCGCGATCCTTCCGCACGGCGGTCAGGATCCACCACACGACGTCTGCCGCGGCGGCAGCTCCACCTATGGCGAGAAGTGCGATGCCTCCGCTGGCGCGAGCCTGCGGACCTTCTATGAGCGCGGGATCACACATCGGAGCGCAGCTTGCGCTCAGACGATCGTGATCGGCATTGGCCGAACCGACCAATCCGCCACCCACACCGAGAAGTGCGAGCGATCCGAGACCGAGACCAAGGGGCCCCCAAAACTTCGGGGACCACTTCTTCTCGTTCTTCCCGCTGTCGCTCGGTGGGATGAGTGCGGAAGAAACGGGCGTGACAGATGGCGCAGGAACAGACAGCGGCTGAACCGGCGTCTGGGCTAGCACCTTCGTCTCATCCGACTGCTTGTGCGCGAGCGTCTGCTGCGCAGCCGCCTGCTCACAAATATCGATCAACCTCTGCACCTCTGTCATCTCGCTCACTTGCGTCGTGTGGTCCAAGTATCGCTTGTACCACAGCGTCGCCTGGTCAAAATCACTCATCCGCTGGTAGCAGCGAGCGATATTGAACTCGATTGAATAGAGAGGCTTCTCCTTGTAGGCGGCCAAGAAAGCTGCCAACGCCTCCGAGAACTTATTCTTCTCGAACAGATTAGCGCCGTCGAGATAGTATCCCCGTGACCTGAGGCAAGCCGGTTGCAAATCGCATTCCGGAGCATCTGCCGCCTTGGGGTGGCCAATGTCCGACGCCACAACGACCGGCTGGGCTTCGGGCTTCGAGGGGCGCTTGGCCTCCGGAGCAGGCTTGCGAGAGGGCTTGGCCGGTTTGGCATCAGCCTTCTTGTCGACCTTCTTCTTGTCAGCCCTCCCATCGTCATTGACGACGGCTGGCTTCTCCTCGGTCTTGGCCGCGGGAAGAGCTCCGGCATCTGGGGACTTACCCCCACGCACCGATTCGGGCTTGGGCGGTGCTGCAGAAGTGCTTCCTGCATCAACCGCCTTGACATCCGGATCGTCCATCTGAGCCCGCACTATCGCGGGGGCGCTGAGCGCCACAATCAAGAAAAACATGGGGATGCGCTTCATGTTCAGGGCCTCCTGAAACCGCTCTAGGCAAGCGGTTCCTTGGTTGAGTTGGGAAAGGTCTCGCTTAGGTTATTATAAGAAATTTAAGATTTTGTCAACCCCGCTGGGCCAAATAGCGCTTGGTTGTTTCAACGACGGCTTGAGTCATGGGATCAAGCTCAAGATTCACAAAATCGCCCTCTTGCTTTTGTCCGAACGTGGTGAGACGTAAAGTTTCAGGAATCAAATGAACCGTGAACCAATTTAGTCCAACCTCAACGATGGTCAGACTACAACCATCAAGGGCAATAAATCCTTTTGGCAAAATAAAATCTATCCACTCCTTGGCGCATTCAAAAGTCACAATATGATTGTTCACCGGCTGTTCAAGGTTGATGATCTTAACCATTCCACTGACATGCCCGGAGACAACATGCCCTCCCAGCTCATCACCGATCTGCACCGAACGCTCAATGTTAACCTCATCGCCAATCTTGAGCGTACCAATCGTCGTCTTAGCCAGTGTCTCCCCCATCACATCAAACGTGATGTGCGAGCCAACCATCTCTGTCACCGTTAAACACACGCCAGACACGGAAACGCTGGCTCCGCGCTTAAGATTTTCTGCGAGTGAACCCAAATCGATCGTGAGATTGATCAAGCCTTCTTGACGACGCAGATCTACAACGGAAGATTTTTGTTGGACAATGCCTGAAAACATATTACACAGGAAATAATCGGCGGGCCTCCTCAATATCTTGCTCGATTTGTTTGATCAAACTTTTCACATCAAAAAATTTTTTTAAATCGCGCAATTTTTTTACGAAGATGACTTCCATGTCTTGATCATACAAGTCACGCTCCACATCCAGCAAATAAACTTCCAAACTCGGTGATCCATTGGGCAATGACCACATGCCGATCACCGCAAGACCCATCGATTCCATTCCCTGAACTGTCCCCCGACAGATCCACACTCCCGGCTCCGGAACCTGGTCGCATATATACTCCAAATTCGCCGTGGGATAACCCAGCTTCCTCCCCTCACCCTTGCCTCTGATGATGCGCCCGCAAATTTTTTGCATGGCACAAGAATGAAGGATGACGAGAGAAAAGTCAAAGCCTTTGACCAGAACAAAAAAATGTGGTCTTATTGCAGCAGTTTCGCTTACGTAAAAATCAAGCTACGCGCCTGTAGCTCAATGGTAGAGCATCTGTCTTATACACAGATGGTTGTAGGTTCGAATCCTACCGGGCGCAAAGAAAAAACAGCGTAACCAAACGCTGTTTTTTCTTTTCTATTTTTTGTGTTGCCCGCCGGTTGCCCACGCATGTTTTTGGTACCTTGTTTTTGGTACCTGGTACGCTTTTTGTTTTTGGTACCTGGTTTTGGTACCTGGTACCCTTTTGGTGCGGTTTTTTTGGTCAGGTTACGATATTCGGGTCAGGTCCCAACTATTTGTTATGGTACCTGGTACCGGATATTATTGACGGTGTGAGAAAAAAATATATAGCACACGACCGTGTTCTATATATTGTATAAGGCGGGAAAAATAAAAAGTAAAAAAAATGACTGGAGGAAGTTCGGTCAGAAGGGAAAACAGATAGCCATGGTCAAACTTACAGGCCGCGGTTCTTTTCAACGCTGATGGATCGTAGCCAACGACCTGGGCTATCCCCAAAGAGGATCCACCCAGGCTGATCGGGGATGACCGTTCCCTGTTGGGTGTAGGTGTCGAGGAATATGCCGCGGGCCGTAAACCCTTCAGGCAACTCCAGTGCGACGCGTAGGAGCGTTTTCAGATCCAGTTCCGATTCCTTCCGGGATGGATCATTCTCGATCGTGATGAAGATCTGTCCGGTCTTCGGGAAGATCGAGGTCGGGAAACCGATGACAGTGGGGATGGTTGTGAACCTTGTCCCCTGCATCAATTCCGAGGAATGGGCATCTGTGACTCGCCAGAGCCAGTAGTTGTCACTCCCGACTTTCCACGTGCTGACGTGGATATTCGGGGGTGGTTCGCCACAGCCGACGAGAGCGAGCATGAACAGGGACAGGAACGGGATCAGGACGCGCATGGCGGGGCCTCCTCAAAAGTGGGTAAACAAACGGGTTGGGTGATGGGGTCAAAATACCCAGGAATGAAGCTCCTGGAGTGCGCCGAAACATTCGGCGAACCAAATAGAGTTTCATTCAAGAAACATTCTTAACATATTACAAAAATGGCTTTTTGTCAATAATATCATCATAATTGGATTGGGGGTTTGTTGGATTTGGGGTCTGACCCCAATTTCAGATGCAATTTAAGCATGATTTAAAAGATTTCATCTCATATTCACAGCGGGACCTGACCCCAATCACGAGACAATGACAATCTGGTCGCTTTCCGCTATCATCCGTGCATGAAACAATGGACGATCAAAGCTAAGGGCGCTGGCGAACGGCTGGATGTATTTTTGACAGAACAGCTCGTCGGACAAACACGCTCCGCCCTCCAGAAACTCATTAAAGATGGGTCGGTTCAAGTAAACAACCAACAGGCTTCGGTGCATTGTTTTTTGAAAGTAGGCGACAAGATCAAGTATCGTCCGCTCTCTATCACGGCCAAAGCAGAAGCAGAGGATGACAAACGAACAGAGATCAACGATCAAAAGGCTCCGTCTCCAAAAATAATCGGCGAAACGGCTGATTGGTTGGTCATCGACAAACCGGCCGGACTCCTCGTCCATCCGGACAAGACATACAAAACCGGTACGCTGGTTGATTGGTTGATCGAGCATGATCCAAAAATTGGACGTGTGGGGGAAAATCCGGAGCGACCAGGGATCATTCATCGACTGGATCGTGAAGTGAGCGGACTAATGATTGTGGCAAAAACGCAGGCCGCGTATGAAGCGTTACAAAAACAATTCAAAGAACGTCAGATAGAAAAAACCTACCTTGCACTCGTCCATGGCGAATTGCCACAGAATGAAGGCGACATTAAATTTCGCATTGCCCGTTCATCAACTCAACCACGCATGGCCGCTCGACCCTCACAAGAAACGCAAGGACGAGCCGCCTGGACCCATTACCAAGTGACCGAACGCTTTGTCGGCGCAACGCTGGTTGAAGTGCAGATTCTCTCCGGCCGCACGCACCAAATCCGCGCACACTTTCACGCGCTTGGATATCCAATCATGGGCGATGCTCTCTACATCCGCAAAAAAACCGATCGCAATATCAAAGCACCGCGCATTATGTTACAAAGCATTGCTCTCTCCTTCGTCGATCCAAAAACACAAGAAAAAAAATCGTTTACACTCCCTCCAGATCCCGCTTTTGGTGAACTTCAAAAAGCTATAAGCTGACAGATCAAAGCTTCGTTATGATCATCTCTATCTCCGGTGTACCAGGCTCAGGTAAGACATCTGTGGGAAAACTCCTGGCTCAAAAACTGCATGCGCCTTTTTATTCTATGGGCGGTCTGCGCGGCAAAATGGCTATCGAACGCGGGATGACTATTGCGGAATTGAATGCCCTCGGCGAATCTGATCCAACGACCGACTCATCCGTTGACGATTACCAGCGTGAGCTAGGAAAAAAAGAGAATCATTTTGTAATTGAAGGCCGCGTGTCCTGGCATTTTATCCCACACTCTTTCAAAGTCCTGCTGGAATGTGAGCCTATGGAGGCAGCCAGACGCATCATTCAGGTTCAGCGATCAACGCCTGGACATGAAGAACGGGATGAACCGGATTATAAAACTCTAGAAGAAGCTCGTCAGGCCCTTGATGCACGGATGGCGTCTGATACCAAACGCTACCAAAAATACTACGGCGTAGATTACCGCGATCCTTCACATTACGACCTCGTCATCGATACGACGAAAAATAGCGGCCCGGAAGAAACAACCGATCAAATCATAAAAAAACTTTCTCTATGAAAATTTTCAAGGACTGGATTTGTTAGGCTACTAATTTTATATTCTTTACTTCACGCAAAGCTTTTTTGGAGTGACGGACAAAACCGATATGCTGACGGCGTGTTTTTACCATCCTCACCAGTTCTAATTTTACAATAGAAGGTAAAGTCAAAGGAAAAATTTTCTCAACGCCAATACGGTCAGAAATTTTGCGGACAGTCATGGTTTTGCTGACACCGTTTCCACCAACCTTCAGCACTAATCCTTCAAAAACCTGGACACGTTCTTTTTCTTTACCAGTTTTGTCAGTTTCTTTAATTTTTTGATGGACACGAATCGTCATCCCAGTTTTGACCTGGGTAGGGATAATGGTCGCAGGGAGAACAAGTTGGTTTTCCATAGAAAGTGTCAGAAGAGTAATAAAATCTAGCAAAACTGTCAAGGGATAAAAAACCACGTAGTACGTGGCTAGCGCAACACATTCTTCAAATATTTTCCGGTCCAACCATGTTTGGATTTCGCGACCTGTTCAGGCGTTCCCGCGGCCACAATTTCTCCCCCATACACGCCCCCTTCTGGCCCCATATCAATCACCCAATCCGCGGACTTGATGACGTCTAAATTATGCTCAATAACGAGAATGGTATTGCCTTTATCAACCAACGCATTCAAAACGCCAAGCAAACGCTTGATGTCATCAAAATGCAAACCGGTCGTTGGTTCATCTAAAATGTAGAGGGTCTTGCCAGTGGCACGACGTGATAACTCCGTCGCAAGTTTCACACGCTGAGCTTCTCCACCAGACAGCGTCGTTGCTGGCTGACCTAATTTGACGTATCCCAGACCAACCTCGTGCAAAACAGAAAGTTTTTCGTAGATGGCCGGCTGGTCAACGAAAAAACGCCGCGCTTCTTCAACGGTCATATCGAGAATGTCCGCAATATTTTTTCCACGCCAGTGAATTTCAAGCGCTTCAGCATTATAACGGCGACCATGACACTCGGTGCACTCCACATACACATCAGGCAAAAACTGCATGGAGATTTGTAAGTAACCTTCCCCACTACACGGCTCACAACGCCCACCACCTTTGACGTTAAACGAGAATTTTCCCGCATCAAAACCGCGCATTTTGGCTTCTGGAATTTCCGTAAACAGATCACGAATGGCTGTAAACACCCCGGTATACGTTGCGGGATTGGAACGTGGCGTCCGCCCGATGGGTGACTGGTCAACCGACACAACTTTGTCGAGATGATCAATCCCTTCTATTTTTTTATGCGCTCCCACAGGATCCTTGGCCCCATAAAAATGCGCGGACAAAGCTCGACCCAAAATGTCTAAAATAAGGGTAGACTTTCCAGAACCAGACACCCCGCTAACACACACAAATTTTCCCAGCGGCAAACTAAAATCAACATTTTTTAAATTAAATTCTGTTGCGCCTTTCACCGTAATGGATTTCCCATTTCCTTTGCGCCGCGTCTTAGGCAATTCAATGGATTTTTTTCCGAGCAAATAGGCACCCGTCAACGAATCTTTATTTTTCTTAATCGCCGCAAGCGTTCCCGCGGCCACAATTTCTCCCCCATATTCCCCTGCCCCAGGTCCCACATCCACCACATAATCAGCGGCTTCGATCACGGCTTGATCATGTTCGACCACCAGAACCGTATTTCCTAAGTCACGCAAACGCTTCATGGTCGCGATCAATTTATCGTTGTCACGTTGATGTAAACCAATCGATGGTTCATCCAAAATATAAATCACCGATGATAACTCGGAACCAAGCTGCGCGGCTAAGCGTACTCGCTGAGCTTCGCCCCCAGACAAGGACATGGCCGAACGATCAAGCGTCAAATAATTTAATCCTACATCGAGCAAATTTCTCAAACGACGTAAAACTTCTTTCGTAATTTGATCAACAACCAAACGCTCGCGTTCGGTAAATCCCTGGGCATCAATCTGTTGACTGACTTTAATGCGATGAATTTTTGAGGCCTTTACTTTAGCCTGTGCCTGACCCAAACCCTCAAAAAAAGTCAGTGCCTCATCAAGGGGGACTTGTACCACATCTGCGATCGATTTTCCCGCCACAGTCACAGACAATGCTTCTTTGCGCAAACGTCGTCCACCACATTCCGGACATGTAAGCACACGCATGTAAGCTTCAATTTCTTTTTGGACGTATTCAGAATCCGTCTCTTTATATTTTTCTTCTAACATCGCGAGAATGCCATGAAAGTAGGTTTCTCGATCATCCACGCGATAAATTTCATCTCCTGTTCCTTCAAACAAAACATTTAGCGCTTTAACAGAAAATGACCCAACCGGCTCATGCACAGAAAATCCATACTTCTCCCCAACCACCTCTAAAATTTTGAGGTGTGAGGTTTGATTTCCCGCAATGCGCGTCCATGGTTTGATCGCGCCTTGGGCAATCGTCAGCCGTTTATTTGGAATGACTAAGTCTGGTTCAAGCACCAACTTGGTCCCAAGACCGGTACACGCCGGACAGGCACCATGCGGAGAGTTGAAGGAAAAAAGACGCGGCTCCAAAATCGGCAACGAAAGATTGCACGTCGCACAAAATAACGACTGGGAAAATAAAATTTCTTGACTGTCTGATTCTTTCCAAACAACTAAAAGTCCATTGCCTAATTCAAGCGACTGTTTAACCAAGTCCAAAACAGACTCAAGGACCATAGAACTATTTTTCTCGATCTTGGCCACCACAACTTCAATCGTATGTTCCTGTGTTTTATCCACGCGGGCATGCAACATCTCTTCCAAATCCACAAACGTTCCATCAAAACGGATCTCGCGGTAACTGGCATGATGCACCGCCTGCATCACGACCTTGTGCTCACCTTTCTGCTCACGCACCATAGGAGCAAGTAAACTCATGGAAGATGTTTTTGCCAGAATAAAAATTTTCTCAGCAATTTCACGCGGTGTTTGTTCAACCACCGGCTTGCCGCAATTCACACAATGCGCACGACCGGCGCGCGAGAATAACAACCGGAAAAAATCATAGATCTCTGTCACGGTCCCAACGGTCGAACGCGGATTATGTGAGGAAGATTTTTGATCAATGGCAATGGTTGGCGAGAGTCCACTGATCTCATCCACGTCCGGCTTGTCCTGCAGCTCCATAAACTGCCGCGCATAAGACGACATACTTTCCATATAGCGGCGCTGGCCTTCCGCATGCACGGTATCAAAAGCCAAAGACGACTTTCCAGAACCAGACAAACCCGTCATCACCACCAATTGATTTTTTGGCAGGTCAACCGAAATGTTTTTTAAATTGTGTACGCGAGCTCCGCGAATGCGGATGTGAGATTGTGCAGACATGCTCCGGAAAGACAAAGTCCACAAATTTTGGACGTTGGGATCGAGGCTATCACCTTTTGGAAAACAGGGCAAGAGCCGGAGCCTCGGAGAATATTTCCAAATAAAAAACCGCATGCATCACCCGAAGGTAAAAACACGCGGCGGAAGAGACCAAGTAAAATGTTAAGGAATGAAAAAGGGCTGAGGGCCTTAGGGCTGAACGATGCACTCCCCACGGGAAGCAGCCCCACAGTGCGGATGCGCATTG
>SICT01000034.1 GCA_009691315.1 Candidatus Uhrbacteria bacterium
CCTAGGCTCGTTGACCCCACCACAACCCAACGCTTCGTCTACTCAACCCAAGGAGGATCCACCAATGCGCGAACTCCAGAGCGGCATCTTCGAGACCACCGAGACCCTGCCCCGCAGCCCGTCGGACATCGGACCGATTCACCCCTACTGCCTCGTCGGAAGGCTCCAGCGCGCAGAGCCGGAGGAGGCGGCGGCGCGCATCCTCACCTTCTCACAGAACCTGGGCCAGTGGGTCGGGGTGAGCTGGAAGCGCCTGGTCGAGCAGATGCACACGGACTACAAGCTTGACCGCGAAGGGACGGAGGCCCTGCGTGAGTACGACCGGCGATGCGACGTCCGGCAGCGTCACATCGTGCGGAGCAACCTCGCCCTGCTCCTTATCGCCGTGGCGTCGATCGGCCTCGGCCTGGCGATCAACCCCATCGTAGGGGTCGCGTTCTGCTTCATCTTCGTCGCGCTCCACTGGAGCATCCTCGGCAAGATGACCCCGAAGAAGCCGGTGGCGCCCGTGCGGCCCAACCTGCCCATGAGTGTGATCTACTTCATGGGGCCGCAGGCGGTCGTGAACGGCATCCACGAGCTGGTCAAGCTAGGGATGCTCCGCACGGAGACGATCGGTGCGGGCGACGAGGAGCAGACGATCTTCTTCCCAACCGCCCAGCTCGTGACGCACCTCGCGGCCTGAACCTTCCCACGCCTCGCAATGAGGCCTTCGACAACGGTCGGAGTTCGGGACAACGAATCAGCTCTCTCAAGAACACACCCTAGAAGATGCACCTGCTCTTCGCTCTACGGGGTGTGTCTTTTTTTTCATAAAATATCCAACACGAAACTCCCCCAATCAATGAATTTTATGTTCGCCCTTCCCTTTGTCGGTTGACGCCCGGTTGACATTCGTTAGGTGAACTATCCTCCAGTTACCAACTACTAATGGAGTTAATATAAAATTCATAATAATTTTGATATCTCTGATTTTTATTCAAACAAAAAGGCAGGTGGAACAATGCCACCCACCTTCATGCGTTGCCCACCGGTTGCCCAAAATGAGTTAGCTTGAGTTAATTCAAGCGACCAAGAGATAAATGAATAAGTTTGTTTTATCGAGCATTTGATGCTCTCTTTGCATCCCACGACAACTTGGCTATACATCTTTAATTCGGTTCGAATCCTTGCCTACCCAAATAAAAAACTTCTCGAAAGAGGAGTTTTTTATTATGATGGTCTTCTTATGCCCTCCTTTTTATTGCCTACTGAACTCCAACCCGTTCTGCAAGATTTTTTTGGTAAGAAAAAAATTAAGACAAAAATTTTACGCGGTGGTTTATTAAATCAGAATGAATGGCTCTCAGTGGATGGAGAAAAATATGTCTTGAAAATTTATCGGTTGGAGATGACGGAAGAAAAAGTAAAAGAAACACATCGCCTGATGAAATTCGTTGCAAATCATGACATACCCGTCTCCCTGCCAATCAAGACCGTGATGTCCGATGGGTACGTGATTGCACTCTACCCATTTATTTCTGGTGAACATCCGCTACGCTACAAAAACACGCATATACGGATGCACAAGATGGGAATGATGCTGGGGAAAATTCATTCCATGCTCGATACTTTTTCCTTTAAAGGTAAGAAACCTGTCTATAAAAAACTTTGTTCTTGGCGAGCGGATTATGCGCTCGATCGAATTCGTGGCTTTCGTCAGGCGCTGTTCGATCATCCAGCCTCTTTCAGAAAAGAACTAACAAAGATTCTAGATGTCCATGAACAAACAATCTTGCAACAAAACTGGAGTATGAAAGGATTTGATCATCTCCCAATCCGTTTAAATGAAGGAGATTTTCATACAAAAAACATTCTGATGCACGGCTCGCAAATCACTGCCGTATTAGACTGGGAAAAGGCCGAATGGGGATTTCGTGGGTTTGAGGTCATGCGCTCAACGATTTTTAACTGCCGTAAATCAGCTACAGAATTAAGCTGGCCTCACATCAAATCATATTTACAAGGCTATAAAATATTTGGAAGATTGAATGATCTTGAGCGTGAACTCGCCTTTGAGTGCGGTTATCGCAATATGGTCTTTAGCTTTTGGGCGATCGAGCAATATCTACTGGGAGATAAACGTTTTCGAGATCACATCATTCGTCGCATCTCTTCAATAAAAACTCTCACCAAACATCGCACCGAGTACGCTAAACGGATTCCTGAATTATTAAGATAAAATCTTCTTTGCCTCCACTGCATCGAACGACTGCAATAAAAAAATCCGCAGGTCAAAAGACGATGCGGAAAACTAGAGTTGACGGTACAAAGCGGTCGCGTGTATGAGTTGCGCGAGGGCGTGGTCATGCTCGACTCCGGATACGCGGTGCAACGCTTCCTTGAGTCCGAGCTCAGCAACCATGACTTGAAGTGCTTGGGCATCTCGATCCTCTGAGCAATCAAAGGCAAGGGCAGCGGCAACTCCGGTCGCAAGATGCGCAGGGATATGTCCAAGTTCAATCGCCTTGAGAGCTGGTGCGACGAGACGATCGTTGGATCCAAGCTTGCGTTTTGGTTCTCGACCGACACGGATAACCGTATCAGCAAGAGCTGGGTTCTCCAAGCGCTGAATAACTTTGGCGGCGTATTGAGCCTGTTCTGTCGCCGAGATTCCATAGGAAGCGACGATCACTCGCGAAACTTCGCTGAGCGCTCCTTCGAGCAGGACTCGGATCGTTTCATCCTGCATCGCCTGATGAATAAACATCCGCTCACGCAGATATCCATAATATCCGACAATCGCATGCGCCATGTTAAGCGTAAACAACTTTTGCGCGAGTACACTCTCGAGACCTTCACGGAACTCGGCACCGTCGATCAGCGGGAGTATCTGCAAATGGGAGGAGTCGATTGCCCATTGGCAGTACTCCTCGACCGTAACGGCCAGCGGATGGCCTTCAGCTTCTTGCGCGGCGTTGGGCACGATGCGATCGACTACGCAATCCGGAAATACGGCGGCGCGAAGCCAGGACGAGGCATCTAACGGAGCGATCTGTCGCACCAGATCTGCCAGATAACTGGAGTTGCCCAGCACATTCTCACAAGCAACCACGATCACGGGAACCGTATCGTGCCGACGAAGACGCATCCCATCCAGGATGAGTGGCGCAATGTGGACGAGGGCGGATTTGCCGACCGCTGTCGTGACAACATCTGCCTCAGCGATCGCTTCCGCAACCGACTGTCGGTCCTCTACATGTAACGCTTTCACCCCATCAACCCATTCCCGATGCATACCGTGGGTATCTCCCACAATGCACACCGGATATCGGCCTAAAGCGTTCAGCAGACGCACCACTTCTGCATTCACGTCCACGAACGTGACATCATAACCAGAGCGACAAAGCAGAAGACCAATAAATCCTCGGCCAATATTCCCCGCACCAAAATGAACAGCTTTCACAGGACACCTCCTCAATTGGAACTTAACACATGAATGAAAACCAATCAAAAAATCCGCAGGTCGGGAAATCGCTATTGACCCCCATGTTATTTCACGTTATAGTCTTGTCCCCGAAGTAAAAAGTACCTTTCTTCCAAGGAGAGCGCGTGGATATTCATCCGGGTCTTCGTGTCCTTGTCCGTCACAAAGGCGGACTCCGTCCCGAGCATCGCACCAAAAATTCCAAGCCGAATGAGGTCATGGTCGAAGGGCCTGCCTGTCAGGCATTCAGTCTGGTCATGCATAACGGAAGCGACGAAAAGATCGTGGTCTTCCCTCTCATGGGACGCCATTTCCTAAACACTCGTCATCAATTGCGGGAGACGGATTGGGGTTATCCGATCGCTCCGCGCGGGCAACTTGAACTGTCACGCTGGGGTGACCAAGTCTGCGGGATGGATCTCGAATTTTGTACGCTACCAGGGGAAGCTGCAGGGGCCACTCTTGGGGAAGATGCTCACAGGACGATCGACATCCTAGTGTTCAGCAAGCTTCCTCCGCAGTCAAACGCATGGCTCATCCGGGATCTCAAACAAGCCCGTGACCAACAGGGTGGTGTCTACTCTCACGGACGCATCCTATGTCGCTCAACCCAGGAACTGGCTCGACTGAACGTTCAGCCGATCCAGCCCAAGGGCTACCTCTTCAATTCCCGGCGCCCACCTGCGCTGGAGATCACTTTCTAATCAGCTCTTTCTTTCTCTCTGTCCCGATTTTTACATCGGGAATTTTTTTATCCTGAGCTTATCGAAGGATTATTTTTTGGTCATCACCCACACTCCTGTCCAAGGCGCCGGCGGTGGATTATCAATAAAGAATTTGGCCCGCTCCATCAAAAGTTTGGTCGGTGCATCTTGTGGCATAATCTGTAAAATAATTGATCCTTCTTTCAAGACATCCTCAAAGCGAGCAGTGAGATATGATTCAAACAATTGTTCAGACTTAGTGGCAAGCGCAAGTTCTTCTTCTGTTGCCTGAGATCGTTCGCCCAAAACTTCAAAAATCCGAATCGGTTCTTTTTTCCCTTTCACCGCAACTTGATCAAGAATGCGCAACACGAATTGATCATCGAGTTCACGCTTAACCGCATCTGTGATAATAATTTCCACCCCATATTCCTTGCACAAACTCTCCACACGACTGCCTAAATTCACCGTGTCGCCAATCACCGTGTAATCATAACGCATTTCAGCTCCGATATTCCCGACCACCATATCACCCGTATTCATTCCAATACCAACTTTGAGCTCAATACCAGATGGAAAGGCTCCCGTCTTATTTAATTCTCGCAAACGCGCACGCATCTTGACCGCTGTTCGTACCGCCCGCACCGCGTGATCCAATTGCTCAAAGGGCGCATTCCAAAAAGCCATGACCGCATCACCGATATATTTATCCAACACCCCTTCTTGTTCAAACACCAAACGTGTCATGGCATCTAAATAGGTATTTAAAACAGTGACAAGTTTTTCAGGAGACAATCCCTCAGACAAAGTTGTGAATCCACGCAAATCGGAAAATAAAACCGTCATGTGCCGCCGCTCACCACCTTGTTTCAGCTTACTCGGATCACGCAAAACAGATTCAACCACCGTCGGAGAAACATAACGCGAAAAGGTCGTGCGTAATTCACTTCTAGCTTGCTCAGTCGCTAACCAACGTTCCAAAAGCAGAGCGGCATAGAGAATAAAAATGGTGATGGTCGGCCAAACAACATCAAACACCAAACCATAATCAAAAGCGACAAAAGCAAAAATGAGCCAAGCCAACCATAAGCCGATTCCGACCCAGACAACACGCTTCCGAGCCAGTCCATAAGCAATCCACCAACCGAGAAATAAAGCGAGAATAATTAAAAATAACGCTTCAATCCAACGTGGAGCAAATACAAGCCAATGACGAGACAAGAGGGTGTCGAGAATAGAGGCATGAATTTCAACGCCGCTCATCGGTGTGCCACTGGAAGTCGGTACTTCTTGCTGGTCATGCAGATCCGATGCCGTAGCTCCCACCAGAACGATTGCATCTTTAAGAGAAGCTACACTAATTTTCCCTTGCAAAAGATCGCCGGCGGAAATGATACGAAAAGCCTGACGAGGGGCATCAGGATAATTAATGATTAATCGTCCGCGTTTATCAAAAGGGATGTCGCTCGATTGTGGCAGTTCCTGAACTGCACCAGCAAGAGAGGCAATCTCATAGGCAAAAGCGGGCACGGTCGAGCGCGGAGCTTGAACGGTGAGGGGGACAAAACGCACGACTCCATCAGAATCAAGAGGGGTATTCGTATGTCCAACTCCACGCGCCGCGCTCTGAATCAGAGTGATTGGTTGGACGATCGACTTGGGATCGTACATGAAAAAATTTGAACTGGATTTAAGAGACAATTCGATTGGCAAAATCACGTTCCCAGCTTTCTTAATCGCATCAGCCAAAGCTTGATCACGTGCCGCTTCCGTAGCTTCTGGAAAATTCACATCATAACCAATGACCTTCACTCCGGCTTGAGCGAGCGTATCGATCAGTTTGGCATGCACATCACGCGGCCAAGGCCAGCGACCAATGCGGGCAAGCGAAGCATCATCAATCCCCACAATCACAATACGAGCATCCGCCTTACGCTCTAAGAAAAAACGATCTGTTGCCTGAGCGCTCCAGGAAGAAAAAGCTCCACTTAAAAAACCAATGGCCCCAAGCAGACCAATCACTCCCCCAAGCAAAGTCGAACGATAGGTGCGAAGAAATTTTTTCATACCATACAGCTTGTCTTTTTTTGTCGATTATAGCAAGCTACCGACGGAAAGTTCCGGCACTGGGTCGGAACTGGGTACATGAAACAAGGAGCAGGAAATTGGAACCTCGCGAATGATTGATTTTCGCATTGGATGTATCGGGCATGAAGCAAGCCGGGCCGCTCATCACCCTGCTCGCGCCCGTGATCGGCCATTTCAAGGTCGGTCTCGAACTATTCGTCGCCCGCGGAGATGCCTCTATCCAGGCGATCAAAACAGCGGGTGGGCGCATCATGCTCGACCTCAAGCTCCATGACATCCCGGAAACGGTCAAACGCGCGGCCCAAGCCGCCGCGTCCAAGGGTGATCACATCGACTTCATCACCGCCCACGCTGCGGGTGGGAAGGAGATGCTCAAGGCCGCAGTTGAGGGTGCTCACAATGGCAACCCGAACACCGACATCCTGGCGATCACGGTCCTCACTTCGGAAGACCTGGCCGTACTCGAAGAAACAGGCGTCACGGACGTATCCGTCATGGCCGTGGTCAAAAGACGTGCACTCATGGCGCAAGAAGCCGGGTGCTGTGGCGTCGTCGCCTCCGCACAGGAGGCCGGCGAGCTACGCAAGCTTTTGGGACCGGACATGCTCATCATCGTTCCCGGGATCCGTAATCCAGATGGCGATGCAGCAGATCAGAAGCGCATCGGAACACCGGAAGCGGCCATCGGTGACGGGGCCAGTGCTCTCGTCGTTGGTCGTCCGATCCGCGATGCAGAGGATCCGCGAGCGGCAGCCGAAGGGTTCGTGGCACAGATTGCCGCCAAACTCGCGACAATGGAACAAGGGGCGCAATCGTGACCGCTCATCCCCTCTTCCTGGATCCGTCAGCGCATGGGTTGTCACCGGACATGCAGGAACTGGCACGCCAGCTCCGTCAGCTCGGTGCAATCAAGTTCGGCGACTTCCGGCTCAAGCTCCACGAGACCAAGCCGGACGCGCCGCTCTCACCGATCTATCTCAATCTGAGGACGCCGCAGAATCCCAAGGCAGGACCACTTCTGCCGTGGGCGGTCGCTTCGATCGCGCAAGCGCTCCTGAAGATGGCGCGTAAGGGCCTCGAGTACCAGCATGTGACCGGGGTTCCCAGAGCAGGCGATCCGTTCGCCCAAGCCCTCCAAAGCTTCGCGCTACGGGAACGGCCCGGCCTCATCGTCATGGAAAAGATCGATGGTGAGGGCGGACGACAGGTCACAAAAATCACAATCGGCGACTTCAAACCCGGGGAACGAGTTTTGCTCCTCGACGATCTGATCACTCACGCCGATTCGAAACTCGAAGCGATCAGGGTTCTCGAAGAAGCCAACCTCGTGGTCGAGGATGTGCTCGTGCTCGTTGATCGCGAGCAGGGAGGTCGTGAGCAACTGGAATCACATGGCAAGCGTTTGCACGCAGCCATGACCCTGCGCCAACTCGTGGCCTTCTATCGCTCGATCGAGTGGATCGATCAAGCCATGTTCGAACGAGTCTTCACGTATCTTTCTCTCCCCTCTGACTAACCCTCAGAGGATTTTTTTAAATCAAAACGCCCCGTAACTCTGCGGGGCGTTTATTTTGTTATTATGATGTTGGATTCTTTTTGGCGAGTTTTTCTTTGCGCCGTTTGGACACCGTATTCTTTTTTATCTTCTCTCCTTTGAGGATGCCTTGATCAATTAATAAATTATGAACGGTCTCAGACGTTTGTGCGCCTTTAGAGATCCAGTATTCCACACGCTCTTTCTTTATTTCCAAGGTGGCAGGGTCTGTGTGTGGTTGATAGGTGCCGAGAATTTCCAGCGCTTTCCCCCACGGATCGCGGGATTTTTCCGACACGATCAAACGGTACAACGGATACTTCTTTTTTCCAACACGAGTGAGACGAAGGGTTAACATAGATAAAATTATTTTGTTTCTTTATGAGGCGTTGATTTCTTGCAAGATTTGCAAAACTTACTTAACTCAAGACGATTTTTAATCTTCTTGTTTTTGTGTGAATGATAATTCACCTTTTTGCACACCGTGCATTCGAGTTTTATGAGATTATCTTGGGACATAAATTTGCTGGAGCCAGCGGTCGGATTTGAACCGACGACCTGCTGTTTACAAAACAGCTGCTCTAACCAGCTGAGCTACGCTGGCCTATCGGTCAAAACGACATATTTTAAAGTGCTGAAAGAATAGAACAACGGGTTCTTTTCGTCAATGGCTCTCCCCCTTATCGAGGGGGAGTCGGAGGGGGAGCGGTTGGTCCATCGGCTCCTCCCCCTTACTCTAACAGTGTTAGAGTAAGCCTCCTCTGTAAGGAGGGGAACCTATTTTTGTCTCAATTTCTCCACATCCTCCAGTTTGACAGATAGGAGTTGCGACACGCCATCATCCCCCATAGTCACGCCGTACAAAACATTGGCTTGAGCCATGGTGGCACGATTGTGAGAGATGACGATGAACTGGGTCTGATCGGCCAACGAATTGATGATTTCGGCAAACTTCCGGGAGTTAGATTCATCCAGGGCCGCATCCACTTCATCCAACACGACAAACGGCGATGGGTTCGTAGCCATGATGGCACAAATAAGAGCGATGGACGTCAGTGCGCGTTCGCCGCCAGACAATAACGCAATCGCCTTAAAGCGTTTCCCCGGAGGGGTTGCTTGAATTTCAATGCCGGAAAATCCTTGTGCCATCTCTTCTTCGTCTTCGTCGATCTCCCCCTCCTGCTCTTCATCCACTTCTTTGTCTTTCGGTTCTGGCACAAGCTCAATCAATTTTGCCTCACCCCCATTAAATAATTTCTTAAAAAAAATGCCGAACTCATGATCGAGTTTACGAAATGCTTTTTCGCTCCGCTCCCCAATCGTCGCATCCAGTTCTTGCACCACCAGCGCGAGCCCTTCAAGACTCTCTCGCAAATCTTTGGTTTGTGCTGCCAAAAATTCATACCGCGTCTGCGTTTCCTTAAATTCTTTTTCCGTTTCTGGATCAATCCCCCCGATCCATTCGAGTTGAGAGCGCAATTTTTGCAAACGGGCCGAAGCATCTTCCGACAAAATAGATGCGTTAATCTCCTTCACGAGCACATCGAGCCCTTGTTCAAACGCTGGCGCATGTTGTCGCAAATCATTCAAGAATCCTTCGCGACGCGTCTCAAAACGCGCCAGTTCAATAGACGCATCCGATGCCCGCCGTTCAGCCGCTTGAGCAGTCTGTCGTTTTTGATTAAGCTCGTGCTGAAGAGCAAAAATATGCTTCCGCTCACCTGCCTCCTCTTGATTCCACGTTTCCATTTTTTTCTGCGCCTCGCTCATTTGATCCGCCAACTGACTCAAAGCTTGAGCGATCTCGAGCGCTTCTTTTTTCAGAACGGGATCAATCTTCTCATCTTTCTTAGCCGGTTCAGCTGCTGGCTGCTGCAATTGAGTGACCAATTTCGAGCTCATCAATTTTAATTCTGTCACCAATTTTTTAAGCGCCTCAACATCCAAGGTTGCCGCTGCCAAGAGCCTATCCAGAGCCTCATGTTTCTCCCGAATCGTATCGACGGAAGCAATAATTTTAGATAAAGGAAGCGGAGTCCATGGTTGTTCTGCCCGTGCAGCCGCAACCGCTGCCTGTGTTTCCAACTTCATCTGCCGCTCACGCAATTCCGTGCGCTTGCCCATAAGTTCATCCAGCGCTTTACGCAAAACACGAAATTGTTCGGACACGGGACCAGCTTTTTCCAAAGCGACCAAATCTGTTTCCAATTTTTTTGCGTCTGCTTCCAATTTCGCTTCTTCAATTTTTGCTTGTTTGACCTTTAATTGAGTGGCCTCCAATCCCTGCGAGATCTCCTGCCACCCATGACCATAAAAACTTCGTTCAAGTATTTTTAATTCTGTTTCCAAACGCTCACGTTCCT
>SICT01000035.1 GCA_009691315.1 Candidatus Uhrbacteria bacterium
AGCTACGACACGCCGCTTTTATTCGTCTTGTTTCCATGGGTGATTCGGTATCAGCTGAGCGTATTTATAACCCGTTTGGACTAATCAAGGGGATGGAATATTTTCGTATTGAATCGCGCCCAATGGTGCAAGGTCACTTGCGTGAGTCATATTTGGAACGAAAAGAACTGGGTGATGTGGCAGTGAGCGAGCAAGGAGGTATCGTCGAGATGGATGGTGAGATTGATGACATGGATGATCTCAACCGTGAACTATCTTTAGCGCGATGCATGTTGCGGAGTGGGGAAAATATATTTGGTGGGGTTGAAGGTTTTAAACGGGAACATCATTTGCCTCTTGATGGAAAACAGATTTCGTATCAAATTTCAGAATTTGATGTCAGTAAACGGGAGACGGTGACATGTGTTGCCACGAATGAAAAGGAACTAACGGTAAAGTATGGGCACGCATGGTTACCTCTTTACCAAACCTTGCTCAAAGTGGATATTCGATTAAAGGCTGGAGAGATTCTCAAACAGCGATCATTGAACGCCGTACAAGCCATGCGCGTCGAAGGTTGATTTTTTTGGATTCTATGTCTCATCGCGTCGTTATTATAGGTGCTGGATTTTTAGGATTGCTTGTCACACGCCGTCTGCGGAAATTAATTGGAAAAGAAATTGAACTGACCATCATTGATCCTAAAGATTATTTTTTATTCACCCCACGCTTGATCGATGCGTTGGCCGGATCACATGCAAGGGGTTTAAAGAGAGAGTTGGCTCCACTCCTAAAAAAGTTTGGCGCACACCTTATTCAAAGCAAGGTCACAGCGATTGATCGCAATAGGCAAAGCATTTCTTATACCGCGGTGGACGATTCCTCGGCAAAAACCATCGAATATGATCAGGCCGTTCTGGCGATCGGTGCAGAAACAAGTGATTATCAAATTCCCGGAGTGAAGGAGCATACGTTTCACCTTAAATCTTTTCAGGATGTTGCGCGTATTCAGGAAAGAATCAGACAGCGAATGGCGGAACACTCATCTCCCGCGTGCGTCATCGTGGGCGCTGGCGCCACGGGGGTTGAAGCTCTTGGAGCCCTTTCACGTTTTGCTCCACAATGCTCCCTCTCCTTCATCCAAGGGGCGCCGCAGATTTTACCTGGATTTCCTCTATCGTTGGTCCGACGTGTGGAAAAAATTCTGCGTGCCTCGGGGGCTCAACTATTTATTGGCGAGAGTGTTCAACGTGTATCAGCTACGGGCATTCAAACTTCCAAAACATCACATATTTCCGCCGACCTCGTGGTGTGGTGTGCCGGTCTTCAAGCCCCGACGATTAACCTCGCACCATCCGTAGAGCGGGACCCTAGCGGATTCTTTGTTGTTGACGCATATCTCAAGCTTGACAATCATCTCTTTGCGGGAGGGGATATCGTGTCCTATCGTGAAGACAATCTGACGATTCCGAAAAATGCGCAAACCTCTTTTTTGATGGCAGAGACGATCGCGAAAAATATTTTACACCGTGTCCGCGGAGAACCACTGGAACCATTCCGCTATTCATCGAAAGGAAATATTTTATGGTTAGGAAAAACCGGCATTCTTGATTTCAAATTTTTCTGCATCCAAACCCGCTGGACCGGTTTTGTCCGAGATCTCTTCTATCACTTTCGCTCTTGGCAGATTCTTGGTTGATTTGCTATGATTGCCTGACCTTTATAATCATTTATTTTTTTATGGAAAATACAGGGAAGCCATGTTGCCGAAATCGTCTTGATCAGGGATTGCTCGTACTGCGCATCGCGTTTGGAATTGTTTTTATTTATAGCGGTTGGGGAAAACTCTTCGGTCAAAATCCAGGTATGGAAGCCTTCACGGGCATGGTCGCTGGACTTGGATTCTTTGCCCCAGCTTTTTTTGCCTATGCTGCCGCGTTGACGGAATTGGTAGGAGGGATTGCGATTTTGCTGGGTGTTTGGACACGACTCTTTAGTATTCTGAGCGCCTTTGTCATGTTTGTCGCTTTGTTTATGGTGACGAAACTCAGTTTTCCAATGGCCTCACTACCGCTTGTTCTGTTGGGCATGGCCATCTGCTTAGCGTGTACCGGTTCAGGCCGTTATTCGTTGATGCCAGGAAAAGGAAAATCTTCCGAATGTGGATGTTCTGAAAAGAGTGAGTGTTGCAAAGCGTAAAAACAGATGTTATTCGAGACCGAACAAGAGGTGTTGGCTTGGTATGAAAAAGAGGAGCGGGTGCTGACTCCGAAATTTATTTCGGAAATCCCGTGGCACGAGATCTCTCAGCATCCGCTGAATCCGGAGTTTATTCCGACGCTTTTGTATATGCGGGATGTTGAAAAGTTTACGGAGATCTATTACCAGGAATTGTTGCAAACCCCCACGGTCAAAGATCCGGCCGTACGCCAATTCATCGACCGTTGGAGTATGGAAGAGCCGGTGCATGGAGAATTGCTCAATCGTTTCCTGAACGAAGCCGGACATTCGACATCAGACACGTGGTACGAAGAGGCAAAGAGGAAAATTCCCAAGTCGAATTTTATCATCCGTCCGCTCTCCACGATCATTGCCCGCACGGTGGGGAAAAAATTCGCGGCTGTGCATATGACGTGGGGAGCGATCCAGGAATTTTCCACGTTAAACGGGTATCAGCGTTTATGGGAACAGGCCAAGCATCCGGTACTGGAATATATTTTGCGCGCCATTGCCCGTGAAGAAGCGCGCCATTCATTTTTTTACTGGAGCGTTGCTCGCATCAAGTTGCTGAAATCAAATTTTCGCCAGGCCCTAACCCGTTTTTTGGTCAAAAAATTCTGGACCCCTGTCGGACAAGGACTCAAGCGCGCATCGGAAACCAATCAAGTCATTCGAGCGTTATTTCAAGGCGAAGAAGGCGTGCGTTTTATGGACCAGCGCGTCAATCGCCAACTAGAAAGTCTTCCTGGCATGGCTGGGCTCAAAATCGTCACCGAACGTGTAGCGCACATTGCGCTCAAGCACACCCCTTCATCGTTTTAAATGTTGCAACAAGGTAGGTTGAAATGATTGACAAAAGCTCATTTTTATGCTATTCTTATTTGTTCTTTGATAAGCTGAGATAGCGTTGAAAACGGTCTTATTACAGCCAAAATGCATTGGCTCTAATAACGCCGTTTTCAACGAGGACTGTTAGGTGGGGTGTTCCCGCTGAAGCAGATGTTCGTTCGGCGCCACGCTACACGTGGAAGTACGGAGACGACGATGACGGCCAAGTCGATCACGTCCGGTCAGCGCGACAGCATCAAGCTCCTCGGATCGGAAGCTGTCGGGGAAGTGCTCCAGGAGCTCGGCCTCGACCGCGACCAGGCCCAGCAGCTCTGGGAGCGCGGCGGGGAGTTCAAGCTCATGCTCCAGCCACACATCCTGGCGGCGGCAAGGCAGTTCGCGCTCTCCAATCAGTTCGCGAACGAGGAGGTGGCGTCAAGCTGCATCTACCCGCCCCAGTACAAGGGACCGAAGTCCATCGTCCAGCAGGCCAGCATCCTGAACGGCTTCTTCCCCGGCATCGGCTCCGTGAACGAGAAGCTGGGCAACCGCCCGCTGGTCGAGGTGGCCGAGGGCAACTTCGTCATCCCGCCGTGGCAGAAGATCGCGTCCACGTACGGTGGGGCCGTGGAGATCGTGTTCGCGAAGATCGCGGAGACCCGCAAGCTCCACAACTACCGCGAGGGGCAGCTCGGCGCGCAGTACCTCCGGCAGACGGGACGCTCGGTGCAGATGTTCAAGAAGCTCGTCGAGCAGCAGAAGGGCTTCGATCTGCTCGTCGTCCCGGCGCAGTTCGGCTTCCGTCACCGCGGTCGCTCGGTCCGGCGCGTGCGCGAGCTGTTCGTGAAGAACGAGTTCGGCCTCGGCGCGTTCGCCTCCGGTATCATGTTGCTCACCCACCCTGAGCGCCTCGTGAAGTACGAGGATCTCTGGATGGACTGCGCCGGAGACGAGTACGACTTCGGGGCCAGGGGCACGTGGGGCCGCGCGCCGTTCGTCAGCTTCGGCGACGGCGAGCTCAGGTTCCGCGCGGACCACGTCGGCGATCCGTACGAGGTCTACGGCTCGGTGTCGGGGTTCCTCCCGGAGTCGCAGTCCTAACCCCTCGGCTCCTTGCCCCTTCCTATTCCTTTCTCTTAATCCTTATCCGTTTCTGTATAAGGATCGATCCCGCCCTGTGCGCAACAAGGCGGGATCTTTCTTTTTATCCGTTTAGGGGTTAAAATTTTTTTTGAAACTAGGGTAATGCATTCCGATTTACGGATCGGAATCCCCGAAATCTCACGATCTCAAAATGCCGGAGTTCCAATGATTAAGGTCTTTGGCGCGCATAGGTTTGACTGCAGTGCCCTTTTCTAGGGATATTGATACTGGAATTGCCCCCAGTCTGAACTGTGGCGTTTATCGCCGCGTTTCCTTCGGGAATAGGACTGGGGGTTTTCTATTTGCCTATTTTGGCCACACCTGAACGAATATCTCTCGATGAGCAATGATTTTGCGAAAGCCATCTGCTTTGTTCTTCTGCCGTTGTACGGATCGATTAATGACACCGGCGACGTAGTCAGCGAGTTGCAATAAGTTATTGCTTTTCGAATTTTGCATCTTCACTTTTTTAATAAGCCGGTGCTGATCGTCATTCATATATTTCTTAAGATAGGAACTAAGCTGATGACGGAAATCGTTACTGCCACTATGGTCAATGATGACGGTAGCATCATGTAGTTTGTCTTTTGCATTTTCGAATACCAAACGACAAGCATACTTATAAAATGATTCCTTGTTTTTGAATCCATCCCCGTAGAGCTTGGCTTTATTGATAACGATTCCGTAATAGAAGAAGCTGTAAGGTTCAACAGCTTTCAAAAATCGCTCCCTGGCATGATGAGAGTTACGACGAAAATGAAATTCGCTATCTGCGCTCCATCCGATTTCACGACGTAAAAGCGTAATTCGTTGATCGCATGCAATGGCTTCTTCCTCATCTTCAAATATGACCAAAGAAACGGCAAAATATTCACTCGATCCTTGGTCCATCTTGAGTCCTGGATCACCGGATTCGTCGATGAAGATCAGCATGAGTAAGGTTTTATAATGTTGGCGTTGTTATGAACTTTTTAAACTCCCGGAATTGGAAACGTGAGGCACAACTCGCGGACTTCATTTTGCAGATCTGAATAGAAAGAATCTGCTTCAAGCGTTTGTTTAAATTTTTTGATCACCTCTTGCCGCGCTTCCTTATCCGCGGGCATTCGCACATTCGCAATATGATCGCTCACACGTTTGATCCACTCAGCGAGTTGTTTCATTTCTTTTTCTCCCATGCCACGCGTTGTTGCGGCAGGAGAGCCTAAGCGAAGACCGCTGGGATAAAAAGGGGAGCTTGGATCATTGGGAATGGTATTTTTGTTGGCGTAGATGCCGGCACGTTCGAGTGCCAAGTGGAGGAATAATCCGCGTCCCGGACCGCTTGGCGTCAGGTCCATTAAGATCAAATGATTGTCCGTTCCGCCGGATACGAGTTTGAATCCATGTGTGACGAGTGAGTCAGCTAGGATCTTCGCATTTTGAACAACGCGCTTCGTATATTCTTTAAATGCCGGTTGGCTCGCTTCCTCAAGCATGACCGCAATGCCCGCGATCGTATTCATATGCGGTCCGCCTTGGAGCATGGGGAAAATCGCACGATCAATTTTTTCTCCCAGTTCCGGATTTTTTTGCAAGCCTTTTTCTGTCACCATGACGAGCGCGCCACGCGGCCCACGCAATGTCTTATGTGTCGTTGTGCTAACGATATGGACATAAGGTACTGGACTTTCATGCGCCCCACCCGCGATCAACCCGGCGATGTGCGAAATATCTGCCGCAAGATACGCTCCAACTTCATCGGCAATTTCGGCAAAGGCTTTAAAGGGAATAGCGCGCGGAATGGCTGTGCCGCCGCACCAGATCAATTTTGGTTTTTCCCGTCGAGCGATTTCACGCACCTCGTTTAAATCTTCGTGGCCATCAACCGTCATATGATACGGAAGACTTTTCCAAAAGAGGGACGTCGCAGAAACTTTCCAACCGTGCGTCAAATGGCCGCCGCTCAACAGATCTAATCCCATGATTGGATCATGCGGTTCGCACGTTGCCAGATACACAGCGAGATTTGCCGGACTCCCTGAATAGCCTTGGACATTCGCATGTGGCACTCCAAATAATTTCTTCGCGCGATCACGAGCCGTGTTTTCCACTTTATCCACCACTGCGTTGCCCGCATAATAGCGTTTGCCTGGATAGCCTTCGGCATATTTATCTGTGAGCACCGTGCCGAGCGCTTCCAGCACCGCTTTTGACACATGATTTTCCGAGGGAATAATCATCAAGCCTTCCTGTTGACGTTTAATTTCTTCGTCAATCAGTCGTGCGATGAGAGGATCTTGTTGAGAAAGATAGATCATAGGGGGAATAATAAAAATAAGAGTCTGAAAAGCAATAGTCACTGATCTCTTATAACATGCAGGAGATTGTAATAGACCTCCTCTCTTTTGGAAAGCCTAACCTCCTCTTACCGCTAAGAGGATGGATCTGATCTGAATGATTAAAAAAATTCCCCGGAGGCGTGCTCAAGGGGAGTGGAATGGGCGTTGCGTTACTTGACTTCTATTTCTTTCAAGCCCCACCTCAGGCACTGATCGATCATGTGCGCGATGGTGCCGGATTCCTCCTCACCATACAAATGATTGATTTGGATCAACCAATCGTTGACCGCCTCTTCTAAGGTGAGGGAGAAGCAGCCTTCACTGGGATACCCGGTCATGCGTGGCGGCACTTGGATGATCCGGTTCTGGAAACGGAGTGCGCCGGGGTAGGGAGGAATGGCTCCACCAGTGTAGCCAAGAGAGATATATCTCGTGGCCAGCTCGATCAGCGGCACCAAGCCCTCTTGCGTGTCCAGTTCGCCATCATCGCAGAACAAAACCTCCAGCGGTTTGCATCTTGACTTATCGAATTCGTGAGTGAGATCCTCGATTGATGAGCACGTCGTGAGAGGTGGCTTTTTCCGCAGGTCGAACTCGTAGAATTCGATTTTGCGCTCGAGCGACCGTTTCCATCTGATGACAATCGGTCGGAGCTGATGATCTTTTCCCACCAAATGGTGCGCGGAGAGTTCACCTTTCATTCGCCAGCTTGGAGGGAGAGTGTCCTTGAGGAATGTCCGAAGGGACTGGCCTCTGATTGGGTGACCTGGTTCCACGATGAATCGTTTGACGAGATTGATCACGACTTCCTCCTTTGCACGTAGTTGGACATGCTAGACGTTAGCATAGAGCCTTGTATTTATTCAATATCTAGACTCTTTTCCTAAAAAACCCTACTCTATCCACATGTCATTTCAATTGCCCCGGCATATTCATCTGATTGGTGTCGGAGGTATTAATATGTCTGGCGTGGCTAAGTTACTTGTTCGGGCAGGCGTGAGCGTGAGTGCTTCAGATATTGCTAGCTCAGAAATCACGGACGAATTGATCAAGAAAAATTTTAACGTCAAGATCGGTCATACGGAAAAAAATGTCCCGGCAGAGACCCAGTTGATTATCTATTCCTCGGCGGTGCCAGAAAATAATCCAGAGCGCATGGAGGGGCGCACGCGTGGGCTGACTCAACTTAATAATTTTGAATTTCTCGCGCAATGGTTCGCGGATCACGATATTTTTTTGGTCACTGGCACGCACGGTAAAAGCACGACCACCGCGCTGACCGGACTGTTGTTGACCGAGGCGGGACTTGATCCAACGGTTATCATCGGCAGTTGCGTTAAGGCATTTCCTGAGGGCAATGTGCGCGCGGGGCAAAGTTCTCAGGTCGTGATTGAAGGCGATGAATACGCGCAACATTTTTTATCGTTTCATCCACGCGGTTTGATTATCAATAATATCGAGTGGGATCATCCGGACGCGTTTCCAACGCTGGATGATTTGATGCAAGCCTTTCGCGATTTGCTCAAGCGAGTGCGTGATGGGGGAGTGGTGATTGCCAACGCGGATGATCCGCGAGTGGGTACGCTCATCGGCGAAGAGCGTAGCAAGCTCGAGGCGCGTGGGATTCGTATTCGTACGTTTGGTTTTGCTTCGCATGCTGATATGCAGGTGATTGATCATGTGATTCGTCCGGGCGAACAAACCTTCTCTCTGCGCGACGAGCAGGAACCTGCTTCACGCTATCTTCTGCATGTGCCTGGGCGCATCAATGTGATGAATGCGACTGCGGCAGTTAGTCTGACAAGTTTGTTTGGAGTGAACAGCGACGTGATTCGCCATGTGTTTGGATTGTTTCAGGGAATTTGGCGGCGTTTTGAAAAAATTGTTGAACAAGATGGTATCACCGTTATTTCTGATTATGCGCATCATCCAACGGCAATAGCCGCGACCCTCGAAGCGGCCAGGCAATGGTATCCGGGACGGCGCATCGTTTTGTGTTTTCAACCACATCAGCACAAACGCACCCAAGAATTATTTTTGGATTTTGTTCCGGCGTTTGATCGCGCGGATGTGCTTGTGCTGACAGAAATTTATGATGTGGTGGGTCGTCACGAAGATGCTGAATCTGTCTCCTCACGTGATCTTGAGCAAACGGTGAGGCATCATGATGCAGATCGGGGAGCGAAGCGCTTGCTCGAATATGCCGCGAATCCGGAAGAAGCCTTGGCCGCTCTTCGTCGCGTACGCCTCAAAGGAGACGTCATCATTGTGATGGGTGCTGGAGATATTTATCAGATCGCAAAGAGAATACTCACATGACAAATGAACAAATCAGATCATATCAATCTGTGATCGTCTCTGCGATCAAGAATGAACCAATGTCCAAACACACGAGTTTTCATATTGGTGGACCGGCGCGTTTGTATGCGGTGGCGCATTCGAGTGATGCGTTATGGCAAGCGGTGCAAGCTGCACAGAAATTTGATATCCCTTGGTATGTCTTTGGTGGTGGAACAAATTTATTGGTCGCTGATGCTGGATTTGACGGCGTGATGATTCAGGCGGCCAATCGCGGCGTTGAGATCAACGACACGACGGTTAAACTCGAATCAGGAGTCATCACGGTATCTGCGGCGCGAAAGATTGTTGATGCGGGTTTGGCTGGTTTTGAATGGGCTGTTGGAGTTCCAGGAACCATCGGTGGGGCGATTTATGGGGATGCTGGTTGTTACGGCGGAGAGATGCGCGAGGTGATCACAAGCGTTGACGCTTATCGTGTCGCTGACGGTCAACGTGTGACACTCACCAATCAAGAATGTCAGTTTGGTTATCGAGAAAGTTTATTCAAGCACGAAGCGTACGTGATTTTTGGTTGTGCGTTGCATTTGAAAGAAGCATCTGATCAAGCAGAGAGTCAAGCGCGCTTGCATCAAGTGATGGAAAAACGCAAAGCAGATCAGCCGCAAGGTTCTTCAAGTGCGGGATGTGCGTTTAAAAATTTTGAATTTCAGGATGAAAAAGAACTCGAGATTCTTCGCCGTACGGTCGACGTGATTCCGGCATCGATGTTACGGAATAAACGGATCAGCGCAGGATGGCTCATCGAGCAGGCAAATATGAAAGGGAGACGTGTCGGCGGAGTCGAGGTGAGTATGAAGCATGGAAATTTTTTACTGACGACCAGCACCGCTCGAGCGCAAGACGTGGTTGCGTTAATTTCTCTTGTGAAAATGAACGTGCGTGACACCCTGGGGATTGAATTGCAAGAAGAGGTGCAGTATGTCGGATTTTGATCTATAGTAGAAGTATATGACACTCAACAT
>SICT01000036.1 GCA_009691315.1 Candidatus Uhrbacteria bacterium
TAAGAAAAATGGAGAAATGGCGTTACCAGAGAAATGTGCAGAAGATTTTGGATTATGTTGGCGGAGAGAAAGAGGCGAGACGATTGCTCAAAAAATTAAACACGAAGGTAGATATATTCGATTTTGATTCGATAAAGAAATAAGCTTAAAGCTGCTTAAACGGCCAGAATCGTCTGATAGTTCTCTTTAAACCACGTTCCCACTTCGTGCACCCACGCCCGCCACGCAAAAACGCCTGTCAAAAGGCGTTTTTGCTTTGAGGGAAAAATGATACACTTTCATAATCCTATGCGTACAGCCGAAACTTTGTTTCATGACGAAAAAGATTATCAGCGAGCTATACGCGTCTTGGAACGTGTCAGCAAACATATCTTGTGGAAGTTCGCCGTCGTTGGGGGGATAGCGAATCGCGCCTTGTTTCCTGAATGGGGAGAGATGAATCAATCGAAAAAATTCAATGATTTGGATCTTGTTCTTTTACCATTGTCGCGTGATGAGGGAACTGCTCCATTAAGCGTCAGCATCAAGAAAGATTATTTTATTACCTACATCGGTGAGCTTGCTCGTTATTTTGGCATGATCGATAAAACAGATTACATGAGTGTTGATATTTTTACATGTGGTCGCTACCTCGAAACGCAGGAGATGGAACTCGAAGGAAAGCGATACATCGTTCTCACTCCAGAAGAGCGTTATTTCAGCATGGCGCGGGATATTTATCAGACACTGACCAACGGACGTATTCTGGATCCGAAACATATAAAATTTTTGGAATTTTTGAAAGACAAAATCAATCAAGAAAAAGTTGATCATTTGTGGAGTGAGGAAGAAAAAATAATCAAACGGAATGAAGCGTATCCATTTTCGGCCATGAAAGAGTACCTTGAACAAATTAACAAACTCACCAGTGACAAAAAAGACCTGATCGAAGAAAAGATTCCCGGCACACAGAAGCGACCTTACAACTTGCCACGCGCCGAAGCATTCGGTATCACTATCGAAAACGAAACAGATTTTTATGCCGCTTACGCAAGAAAAAGAGAGCTTTTTGGTGAGTGATTCTCCCTAAACCACGTTCCCACTTCATACACCCACGCCCACCAACAAGGATTCCTCAGAAAGAGGGATTTTTGATTTGGACAAAAAAATTCTCCGATTCGCCAGCTAGCGAAGGTCGGAGAGAGACAAGATTGGTTAGAGTGGGCTTTCGAGCGTTCCGATGAGGAGTCGCTCGAGTTGGATCTGTTCGTTCAGCTGTTCGAGTTCGGTTAGACGTTTTTTAGCACGTTCTAGCCAGCCGGTTGCGACGTTTCCCAGCAGCTGCCAGAGTTGATAATAGCTTGCGTAGAAGTCATTTACGATGTCCTCGGGATTTACAGGACAAGTGTAAGTGATCTCCGTGACCGTGAAGTGGAAGTCGACGGTTTCCGTGCGAATCCGTACCACCAGCCACATGCCGCCGCGCGTATATCCGAGGATGGCGCGATCCTGGCAAGTTTTTGCCTTTCTCGCTTCCACTCGCATGAAGATGCCTGTCATTTCGCGATTTACGGTGCTATCGCGCATGGCAGGACTATCCAGGAAATCGTTCAGGCTCAGGTCGCCACCGAGATCGTTCCTTCTGAAACTGAATGACCCAAGCTGCATGAGGGTCATTCGATCCATGAAGGGTTTGATGGTCTGGCACCGTTCACGGAGAAGCTCTTGCCACTCTTGATCCGTGAGTGTTTGGTTTCGAAGGACTCTGCGATACAGTTCCGTGATCTTGGGCATGCCCTTGATCTCCTTTTCTCCCCTTCAGGCGCACCTTTGGGGTAGCAGGGTCTTAGCATGAAAACAATTATTGATCAAGTCTTTGTGTTTCCTGATATCTCTTCCACAGATGTTGAAATTTTCGAGAGGTGGCTAGGAGGTGATTGAGTGTGCCTTGTGCGATCACGCGGCCGTTTTCAAAAAAATAAATCATGTCAAACAATGGCAACAGATGTAGGCGATGCATGGATGAGATGATCGCCTTATCTTTAAAGGCAGAAAAAATATTTTGATAAATATGCGATTCGTTTTTTAAATCCACACTGCTTGTTGGCTCATCTAACAGCAAGATCGACTTGTCGGCGCTGGCCATGAGTCCACGGGCAAGTGCCAGCCGTTGTTTTTCTCCGCCACTCAAGTTGACGCCTTTTTCCACAATGGATGATTCCAATTTTTTTGGTAGACGTTCGATTACATCGCTAAAGCAAGCCATGTCCGTATATTTTCTGATCAGGGCGTTTGTATGATCAATTCCGACCGTAATATTTTCGCGGATCGTGGTTGAGAAAATTTCTGGGTCTTGCGGGATCAGGGCCATATGGGGATTAATCACGGCCCACGGGTCTGTCAGACGTTTGCCATCAAGCGTGATGGTCACTTTTTTTGGTGTATAGAGTCCGCGCAAAAGTTTGAGCAGAGTGGTTTTGCCGCTGCCGCTCTCTCCAATGAGTGCCGTCCGTTCACCGCGCTTGATCGACAACGATACGTTGTATAAATGGAGATGAGCCCCTTCTTCCGTGTGATACGAAAAAGATAGTGATTCAATGCGTAGCTCTTTCCATTGTTTGCCCAGATGAATAGCAGAGATCGTTTTCTTTTTCTCAAATTGATTGGAAATTTCTTCGGCATTCAGTACCGCGGTCCTTTGTTGCACGATGTCACCATATTGATAGGCAAAGCGAAAGAAAATTTCTGCGACGCGTTGAACATAGCTATACAGCAGATAGACGGTGCCGATCGTGATGGCAAGCCCCAGACGTACATGGCCATAGAGATAGGAGAACAGAACGAGAAAGGTCATGATCGAACTGCACATGGAGACGAAAAACCATTTTGCTTCGTTGATTTTGCTATTGCGCACGATCAGACTGAATGGCTGAAGAATTTTTTTCACAATGGCTTTTGACACCAGGCGTTCAATACGCAAAATGATCACGGTTGTGACATTGCTAATCACGTCAAAAATTTTGGCCGAAATGCTGTTGTCGATGCGGTTGATCTGCTGATACTGATTGACCAGGACTTTATCGAATTTCATGATCAGATACATGGTAAAAATGACCATGAAGGCCACGATATAGCCGGCATGCAGATTAAAATACGCTAAGATCACAAACGAACTGAGGAGGCGGACAACACTTTCAATCACTTCAAAGGTACGGGTAGAATATTGGTAGAGACCGTTGGTGCCTTTCTCGATTTTATCAATTGTGTCTCCGGAGTGATGGTCTGTGTGCCAGGCAGGTGACAGATCCAGGGTGCCGTCCAGCAGGAATTTTTTGTAATTGGCTCGCACTAAAAAAGCATTACGCGTTTCCATCACTCGTGCCGGACCATGAAATATCCAAAAACCAATTGTTAGAAGAATGAACGAGGCGATGAGCAACAGGATGAACGAAAGGTTTTGTTGGTTGACTCCTTGGCGTTGAATCGTATCCAAAACTTTAGCCACGATAAACGGTTCAATCGCGTTGACGATATTGGCGCAAATGAAGAGCCCGAAATAGAAGACCACGCTCGGTCGATTTCCAGCTGAGTATTCCCACAGCTTCTTTGTTAAAAAAACAATTGGATTATTTTTAAAAGCCATAATGAACGAATACCTATTATACCAATTATACCAAAATAAAAAAATCCTCGCGACGTGAATCGAGAGGAGGAAGATTAGGAGAGACGAGCGGTGTTGATCAGGCGCTCTTCGAGCTTGAGCCTGAGCGCGGCGTAGAGGGCTGGGTTGTTTGCCGCCAGGATTTGAAGCGCGGCGAGCACGGCATTTCTTGGGTTGAGTATGGTCATGAGAGGCACGTCGCTTGGGACGCGCAGACTCGACCACACATCGTCTGGGAATTTGTCGAAGCTTGCCGGTACCGTGATGACCGGGACGTGAGTGTTGGCCGCGAGCGTGGGGCCAAGGCCGTTGCTCATGCCGACGTAGGCGATGATCACACAGTTGCCATTGGCTTGGTTATGGACCAGCCGTATGAGATCGGCGTAGCCTTGGGCCGGCTCTTTGTGCATCGAGCGAGTATGCTCGAACATCGTTACGTTCAGCCACAAGCTTGGGCCGAACTCATCCCAGGCCTGAGAAAATGCATCGAGTTTATCTTTATCAGATCCTCTCCACACGATCAGGGTTTGCTTGGGGAGTGGGAGGAAGCTGGCGGTCAGATCGCAGACGCGGCGCTGGAGGTTCTGGCTATCCTCGGTGGATTGATCGTCTGAATGCTCGAGCGGTCGACCATTCTCCCAGAGCTCCATGGATACGTAGTCCAGGGTACCCGTGAGCATTGCGACCTTCTTTGCCAGATCCTCGCCTTGGTGAAAGCCTAGCTCGAAACTCATGCTTCCGAGTGTCAGTCCTTTCAACTGGAAGGCCTTCTCTAGCACGAGGAAGGCACGTCGCGCGAGGGCGTCCATATCTCTGGGTAGGTCGTTCTCTGGCCCTTCTTCTATCATGAGTATGAGTCGCGAGAACACATCGCCGCTCTCACACATCTGATTGGTGACCTTTTTGAGTCGGTCCTCGGATTCGATACGGCTGATCCTTACGCGGTAGAGCGTATCGCATCGTTCTTCGACGAAAGAGTCCGCTTTGTCGAACGCTCTTTCCTTGAACACGATAGGCACTCCACAAGTCGCGAGAAGAGAGCGTAGGTTGCAATCAGACATCCCAATTATCGATTCGTTGGCCATCTGAACAGCTCCTTTTTCCACCTTGCTTCGTCGGTTGTTGAATGTGTAAGGCTGACATGATCTCAATCTATTTTGAGCTGATCGTCAAATCTTTTGTATAACAAAAATCCTCGAAATAATTCGAGGGTAGGAAAAGTTCAACTTGTCCGTATGACTGCGACGATCCCGATGTTGTCACCGGTTGCTTGTAGGCGTTGTTCGTCGAGGGTACGTTTGAGAATTTTGTCGGTGATTCCGACCGGACCCTTGGACCATTCGGCGGTGACGGTGTTGGCAAGTGCCGCGCTGTTCAGGTAATCGCTCACCCCGTCGCTGACGAGCAGCAGGAGTCGTTCTGGAATCAGACGGAAGGTGTCAACGACGTCGATCCATTGAGAATGGATCCGGTCGCGGCTGCGTTCTTGACCGAGTGCACGGGTGACGATACAGCGGTCAGGATCACGCATGGCCCGAGCTTCCGGTAGATGATTGGTCAGACCATGATCGATGGTAAGCCGATGGCCATTTCCATCGAATTCGAAGTCCCATGCCCGTGTGTCGCCAATGTGCGCGATGAGCGTGCGTCCGTTCGGATCTTCCACATCGATCCAGGCCATAGTTGCGACACAGCCCATGTAGTCCTGCTGATTGAGGTGCTTCATTTCCGAAGTGTGGACCATCCGGTCGTTCGCTTCTTGCATGGCAGAGACCAGGACGGCTCGTGTCGGTCTACCTATGCAGATTTGATTCACACAATCGACCACCATCGCGGAGGCGAATTTTCCTCCTCCAGGTCCTCCCATGCCATCGGCGACCAGGAATAATCCCCGAGTATGATCGAAGAAAATTTTGTCTTCGTTCGGGCGAATGCCTCCGGGTTTTGGGACACCGATGTGACAGGCGCTGTGTGATGCGAACATGATGTGAGCCATCGATCGTCCTCGTGGTTTGTGGTTTGAGGTGCAAAATTGTTGTTCACGATCACATAGAAACGATAGATTGTCAACAGAGAGGCGTCCTGCTATCGTTTCTGCGCTATGAAAATTTTTAGATTTTGTGTAGTTCTTTTTTTATCGAGTGCGTTTGCTGCCCCCTGTGTTACGCTGGCCGCACCTTTATCCATTGTTACAACTTCTTCTCAGCCCGTTATTCAAGAAAGCTATGAGCGGGCGATTGTGGAAAAGCATGAACTGACGACTCAGACGATTAATCATCAAGTGACACAGATCGATCGTTATCACATTCGTTTTTTGTCCGGACCGTTCGATAATCAGGTAAAAACAATCTCTGGCGAAATTGATTCAAATCCATACGGTTTGCATCTTGCGCAAGGGGATAAAGTCGTGGTTTTTGTTCAGGTAGATGGAAATGGCCAAGCGAATTTTTTTATTGAAGGGTTTGATCGGCGCGGCGCGATTATTTGGTTGACGATTTTATTTGTCGCCATGCTTGTGGTTTTGGCTGGCTGGCAAGGGGCTAAAGTGGCGGCTTCAATTGGGATTTCATTGTTGTTGATCGGTTTTGTTTTGATCCCGTCGTTTTTAAAGGGGCTAAATCCCGTGCCCATTGCGATTATCTTGTCAGGTCTTTTTACTTTAATTTCGACCGGATTTGCCAATGGGTGGAACCGTCGTACGCTCGTGACCGTGATTGGGACCATGGGTGGAGCCATGGTTGCGTACGGAGTTGCTCATGTTTTTGCTTCCTGGGCACATTTGAGTGGGTTATCTTCGGAAGAAGACCGCCTTTTTTTCGATAAAAATCCAAGTTTAAATCCAACGGGTCTATTGTTTGCCGGGATCATTATTGCGTCCGCAGGTATCGTAGAAGATGTCGCCGTTTCCATTGTCTCGGGTGTATCAGAAGTGAGCCGTGCCAAGCCTCATGCGTCGTTTCGCGAATTATTTTCCTCCGGCATGACGGTGGGACGCGATCATATGAGCGCGCTCGCCAACACATTAGTTTTTGCGTATGTTGGAAGTTCGCTGTCCTCTCTTTTGCTGTACCAGCAATTTAAAAGTTCCTGGTTAAAGTTTATTAATTTTGATACTGTAGTAGATGAAATCATTCGTTCCCTGGCTGGAACGATTGGTTTGATTTTTACGGTTCCGATTACCGCTTTGCTCGCTGCCTGGGTCATCCATCGTTACGGTGTCGGACAAGGATCGGATCACACGCACGCGCATTCTCATTATTAAAGACCTATGTCAACTGAAGAAAAAAAATCCAAAATAGAACACCCATTGTCAAGTGTTGAGAATAAAGAAGTCATGGCTTCGCGCGAGCGTCGGTTTTTGAAATCCGTGATGGGAAGTAAACTGACGCGATTGTTTTTGTTGGTCACGACCTTGTGGGGAGCGTCAGCCATGGCGGGTCAAGAAAAGGGAGAAGGGCAGCCACAGAAACCAAGGATTACGACGCTTGAGGGAGTCGACTCAGATATGCATACGGAAGGTCGGGGAGCGAATTGGTTGGTTGAACAGGGTTTTGCTCGCCGTTTGAAGACGCAAGAGGATTTGGATCGTGCCGTAAAGACGGGTAAAATAGTTCGTTTGGAAGACAGCGCGGGTGTGCATATTCGTCGTAAGCAGTACCTGGAACCATTTGCGGCACAATTTATTCGTGATTTAGGAGAGGGGTATGTGAGAGTGTTTGCGGGAAGTGCTATTGATATTTCATCAACGAGCCGTCCGGATGCAAAACAAGCGGAAGTGGTAGGAGCGCAAAAAAATCCATTTGCCGCCGCTCCGGGCAAATCTACGCATGCCTATGGCACCACATTTGATGTGGCGTATAGTTCCCTAGGGTATCGAGATGGAAGCAAAAAATTTGATCCAACGTTGGCCGCTGAGCAGAAAAAGTGGTTAAACGATTATCTTGGGCAGAAACATCGAGAAAGAGTCGCGCATACCAAGGTAGAAATTAATGCAAAGAAAGTTGTACATGCCTTTCATATCATCACCTTTCCCGCTCCTGTCCCGGAACACATTTGGTCTCAGTTAAAATCAAAAAATCATGATCATGAGTCTTGAGAGACTGGGGAGCATTATTTTATCATCCGGTTTGCTTGCAGAGCAACAGGCAGAATTTTTAAGCTATTTTCAACCAGCCGGTGAGGAGCAGATGATCAAGGTCGCAGAAATCTTGCAAATCCATCCGGCTTGGATCCAGCCTCTGTATCAAAATATTTCACGTAAGAAAGAAATTCTTGCGCGTGGAGATATGGCTGCTTGGCAGAAACTTTTGTTAGATGAATTTTCTCAAATTACTGAAGGGATGTAGATTCCTGCCTTCGCAAGAATGACAATTGTGCTGTGGATAACCTTGTTGCATAAAATTTGATATACTATTACACATTTAATGTGTAAATTTATTTTTTTAATTTAATATGATATCTCATAAACGAGTTCGTTCGTCTTTTTCGCGTGCGGCCATCGTGACTCTTCTGACCTTGATCGGAGGTGCTTTGGAACCAGCGCTCTTTTTTGTTCCGCAAGCCTTGGCCGCTTCGACGGTTAGTGTTAATGCCTTTGGCTTGGTCAATGGTCAATTTCCCGGCGCGCCAATTAAGGCAAGTTCGGATGCCCAAGCCATCGTCAAGATAAAAGTCACGGCCTCTCAAGCGAGTCAAACATTGACTTCGGTCACGGCGAATTTTAGCGGCACGGGTTTTGTGACCACGACGGCTCTTGCGGCGATCGCAACTGCTGGAACCTCTGGCGTTGCTTTGTATCAAGACAATGGTTCAATGGCCGATGCCTTTGATGGATCTGACAGTGTTATTACACTTGCCGCCAGTCCTGGTTGGACCGGTAATACAACCGGCATTACTTTGACGCCAGCCACTCCGGTGAGTTTGACTTCTGGTGTTGAGAAGATTTTCTTTGTGGCCATCAAAACATCTGCCGCGGCTACCAGTTCCCAGATTATTGCCGCAATTCCAGTCAGTGGAGTTGTCACATCTGATGGAAATGGGCCTAGTTCAGTATTCACCAGTCCAAACTATACAGTGGATAGTGTGGCGCCAACGATTTTAGCTTTTGAAGGGTTTGGAGGGAGCAATACAGCGAATGTGAAGTTTAGCGAACCTGTGCAAAAAGTGGGCTTTGGAAATCTGGTGTTAGGAGATGCGCCGCTGATTTATACCGATAAAGACAGCGCAGCCCAGACGATCTCTGCCCTGTCCCATACAATGGGATCATCCATGGTCGGACTCACCTTTAGCGGTAACTTAGACGCGGGCGATGTCACGACCAGCACCATTTCCATTGCCACGAATAAGATGATGGATATGGCTGGGAATGTCGCCGCAAATGCTTCGACCACGCTGAGCAGTTTGGCCAGCATTACAACGAACAGTATCCCATCAGCGACCGCAGGAACGGTCTATTCTGTCGGCTCTCCTCTTGCCACCATGGTTTCGGCTGGGATTGTTGGTGGAACCCTTGCTTGGGATATGGCTGATGCGTCTTCAACGGCTACGCTCAATACAACACTTGGTCTTAGTTTGGTAGCCGCTACAGGAAAAATCACCGGAACGGTCGCAAGTATCTCCGGAAGCTTTAATATGGTTTTTCGTGCTACGAATGGGACGGCGACAGCCACGCGCAGTTATACGATTAATGTCGCTCCAGCTGGTGGAGGGAGTATTCCTGGCATTGCCAATGTCAGTCCCCAAGGTGGACCAAGAAGCGCCAGTAATATGTCGGTTACGATTAGTGGGACCAATACCCATTTTGCTTCCACCAGTATGGTAGATATCTTATTGCCTCCGGGTATTGCTGGAACAAATGGGGTCACGGTTGGATCGCTCACTTCTTCTGCCCTCACGAGTTTGGTTTTGCCGGTGAGCATTTCAGCCGGTGCCGCTACAGGGAGCCGTGATGTGCGTGTTTCCACGGGCGGTGAAGTGGTCATATTCCCCAATGGATTTTTCGTTTTTGAATCTGGAGGATCTGGTTTGTCACTGCTTTTGCCCGCAGATCTCGCAACAGGGGTTATCATCCCGCCCATCTTTTCATTTGGGCAGAGTTCTGACAGTTCGGTCATCAGTTATCGCATTACCCTCAAACCAACATCCG
>SICT01000037.1 GCA_009691315.1 Candidatus Uhrbacteria bacterium
CCGGAGTACTCGGAGGACGAGCCGTTCGTCTCTCTCGGACATGCTCTGAGGCTTCTTTCAGAGACTACACGGCTCCACCGTCTGGACAAACATCGGTTGACCTCACAAAAAATCTCCGATCTTCTCCGGCAGCTCATTGACTTCTTCGTCATCTGCCGGAAGGTTCATCTGCATCGCGACTGGAAGCTGTTCGGCTTCCCAGACGCGCAGATGCCGACCGATTCGGATCCGGCGACTGACCAGCAATTGCAGGACTGGCTCGAGAAAAGACACGCAGAGTGTCTCAGTGCCTGCCGAATCTTGGCAACGCGTCGAAATGTTTCTCCAGGCGTTGACGAAGCGAGTTCGGTCGCAGAGCTCGTCGCTCGTCACGAAGCACTGGGCAACTTGCCCGTGCGAACCGTGCGTCAAGTAGCTTGATATCTGATCCTCGTTCTTTTCTTCTTCCCTCTGACCAATGTGACCAGAGAGAAATTTTTCTCACAGGTTAAATATCATTTGACCATTGAGAAAACTTACCAGGCTTGACGGAACACAATTTTTTTTCTATCTTGATGGAAGGTTTCATCTTTTGAGAACTGCGAAGTGGCGTACGTTTCTTAGTTTTTCTTGAAAGCGGTGTCCGCCGAAGCTTTACGCGGAGGTGGATAAATTCTCTCCTCCCGCCGTCAGGAGGAACTCCTTACAACGTGGCGTCCCTTTGCAGCTTTGAAGAGATGAAAAAAAATCGGCGATTGCCGATTTTTTGGCTCTTGTCGTATAGGCAGATCTAGGTCAGAATCCCCCTCTTTTGGAAAGAGGGGTTAGGGGAGTTAAAAAATAAACAGGGTTATGCGGTACCTGATACCAATAATCTCCAGGTTTTAACTCACCTCATTCCTGTTGAAGTTGCACACGTTCACTTCAACTCCAAAAGAGAGGAGGTCTGAGAATACCTACCGGGCGGTCGATGTTGTCACCTCATACACAGAAGGCAATGGTCGATCGTAGACCACCCGTTTTGTGACGGTTGCTTCATGCCCATGACGACGTTTGGCAATGATTGTGATCAGCGTTGTGCCACGCGGAATATTTATTTCCATAGAAAATGTGCCATCTGGCTGGACAATGGCTTGTTGGCCATTGATCGTGACGGAAGATTCACTCGCGGTTTTTCCACTCACCTGAATGTTTGGCTGGGGGACGCGTGATTCATCCAAGGGTTGATCTACTTGCAATGGTGGTGGCGTCCCAATCGTTCGGACTTGAAAATAAACATATCCTCCTAAAAGGAGGGCGAATAAAATAAATCCACCGATCGTCAGAGTGCGTGAAAGGGTTGCGAGATCAAAACCTCGGATGTAACGCGGTCGTGGCAAGAGTTCTTCTGGTTTGCGTTCAAGATGATGCTCACGCAAACACGAACGGTATTTTTGAATGAAATAATTTTCTTGGCCGTGCAAAAAATTTACGTAAACGCGCAACAGCCGTTCGGCATAGATTGGATCCAAGATTTCCCCCAGATGCTCTTCTTCCCAGGCGCGGATGAGGGATTCGTCAATTTTTGTATGCGCCGCAATTTGCTGACGCGTCCAGCCAGCTCGTTCGCGTAGTTCAATTAAATCCGCTCCGATATGGCCGGATGAATTCACCGATTTATGGACGAACCCCATACAGGTTACGTTTCGTCTGCTTGGTCATCTGCCGCTTGCTCCTCAACCAATTTTTCGAGTTCAGCCACTTGTTGTCGTGGCATTTCTGGGGGTGCCATTTGTTTTGTGAAATCTGCTTTTAATATCTCTCGTGGTTTAGCCCCATCTCCTGGGCCGATAAAGCCTTCTTCTTCGAGTAGATCAAGCAAACGTGCGGCGCGAGCATAACCAACTTTGAGACGTCTCTGTAAAAGAGAGGCCGAGGCTTTGCCCGCACGTAAAATTTCTTCTTTGGCTTCGGGAATGAGCGCGTCAGAATCATCGTCAGTATAATCTCCGCCGCTATTCATAATCGTGGCACTGCTGGGACGCTCAGTGACCGACAAGTCATAATCCGCCGGCTCATATTTTGATTTGATGAATTCTACGACACGACCAATCTCTGCTTCAGACACAAAACTATCTTGTACGCGTTTGGGAGTGGCGAGTTCAGCGGTTGAAAATAACATGTCCCCACGCCCCAGCAACTTTTCTGCGCCTTGTTGATCAAGAATCGTGCGTGAGTCTGTGGCTGAAGCGACGGCAAAAGCGATACGTGCGGGGATGTTCGCTTTAATCAAACCGGTGATCACATCAACACTTGGCCGTTGAGTGGCGAGCACCAGATGAATACCAACCGCACGTGACATTTGTGCCAGGCGTACGATCGGACCTTCCACATCAGACGCAGCGGTTGCCATAAGATCAGCGAGTTCATCAATCAGAATGACAATATAAGGAAGATGATCCTGTACGCGGGCGTTGTACGTTGCGAGATCGCGTGAACTAAATTTTGCCAGCAGATCATAACGTCGATCCATTTCCCGCAACGCCCACTTCAGTGCATTTACGGTTTCATTCACTTTGGTAATAACTGGCGTGATCAGGTGTGGGATACCATTGTAGATTTGTAGTTCCACGCGTTTTGGATCCACCATGATGAGTTTCAAATCATCCGGACCGTTCGTATACAGATACGACATGATGATTGTATTCAAGCACACGGATTTTCCAGAACCTGTTGCCCCGGCTACGAGCAAATGTGGCATGCGTGTCAGATCAGCCACCCACGGTTTGCCCGCAACATCTTTCCCAAGCGCAAACGTGAGATTGGTTTTGCGTTCGCGGAATTCTTTTGATTCTAAAATTTCGCGTAGTCCGACCGTTGCAACAGATTGATTCGGTACCTCAATCCCAACCAGCGATTTTCCCGGGATGGGAGCTTCAATACGAATGGGATGAGCAGCGAGCGCGAGAGCCAGGTCATTATGCAGACCCGTAATACGCGTGAGTTTGATCCCATCCGATGGTTTGAGGGCAAATTGTGTGACCGTCGGTCCAACCGAAACCTCCGTCATTTCAACGGGAATGCCAAATGTTTCGAGGGTTCGTCTAATCACCTCTTTATTATGGTTAATGTCACCTGATGTTGGACGTTGATCGCGACGTTCCAAAAGTTCCAGTGGAATCTCGATCCGCGGATAACGTCGTTTTGGTTTTGGTAGGGGAGCATCTTCCTCATCATCTGCCATGTGCTTGCTTTGCGATACGGGGAAGAGTGGTGTGTCCGAGCTTTCCTTTTCTGTTTCCTGAGCCGTTTCTTCGAGAGGAGTAAGAGCAATTTCTTGTAGTTTTTGACTGCGTAATTCCAACCATTTGCGGAATGGATAACTGAGGCCGCGTAGAATCAGGACCAGAAGTTTCCACAACCAGCGAAAGGCAAACAAGACTTGTTCAAGGGTCGCATTGAAGCTGAGCAAGAGAGCGATGATCAGGAGCGCGATCGAGACGATGATGGCGCCGGGGAGACCGAGAAAATGGATCAGGGGTAGAGCCACAGTTTCGCCCAATTTTCCGCCAGCGGCACGCAAAACCGCATCGTTTATGATCGTGTTTGTTGTATTGGGAAAGGTTACGGCATGGACAAATGGATTGAGTGTGAGAAAAAATAGGAAAAAACCAATGACATTTGTGAAGCGCAGAGGCAATCGTTCTGGATTCACCAGGTACATGCCCCAGGCAATGAGAATAAAGGGAAGAGCGATTCGATCCCAGCCAAACACATAGGCTGCTCCATCATCCAAAGCTTGGCCAAAGGCTCCGGATAAATTAAACAAGGCGAGCAAAAGAAGTGCTGCGAGGGCAAACACAAGCACGATGCCAATTCCACGCCGAGTTTTCGGGTGGAGAGATAGGTCCAGGGATTTTTTTCTACGAGACATGGGTAAAAAGTCCCCTGATTGTAACGCGAAAATTATGAACTGGCGAGATCAGGCGTATTGTCTGTTGGTTCTTCTGTCGATTTGGTAGGAACAGTCCCGCCACTTTCTTCTTCTCGAGTCTGCCAGGTCGTTAAGCATTTTGCACGAATTTGTTTCATGAGATCAGGCCGTTCACGCAGAGTGGCTTTGGCATTTTCCCGTCCGACGCCAAGTTTTTCTCCTTCATAGGTATAAGAATTTCCGCTTTTCTGAACCACATTCAGTTCCACTCCGCTATCAATCAAATCACCGGATACCGAAATTCCCTCGTTATACATGATGTCGAATTCACAGGTGCGGAATGGAGCCGCGACTTTGTTTTTGACGATTTTGGTTTTGACCCGATTCCCAATAATCCGTTCACCTATTTTAATTTGTGCGCTTCGACGAACCTCGATGCGTACGGATGAATAAAATTTGAGAGCCATACCACCGGTTGTGGTTTCTGGATTGCCAAACACAATACCGATTTTCAGACGGATTTGGTTGATGAAGATGACCGTGGTTTTTGAACGCGAGACAATGCTCGTCAATTTACGCAGTGCCTGACTCATCAGACGTGCTTGCAATCCCATGTGTTGGTCACCCATTTCTCCTTCAATTTCTGCTTTTGGGGTGAGCGCGGCAACCGAGTCAATCACGATCACATCAATCGCATTTGAGCGAACCAATGTTTCGACAATATCTAGAGCTTGTTCGCCGGTGTCTGGTTGAGAAATGAGCATCTCATCAACATTCACACCAATTTTTCTCGCGTAATCTGGATCTAGCGCGTGTTCGGCATCAACGAAGGCGGCAATGCCACCTGCTTTTTGTGCCTCTGCAATAATGTGTTGTGCGAGCGTTGTTTTTCCGGATGCCTCTGGTCCATAGATTTCAATAATACGTCCACGGGGTACTCCAAAGACTCCCAGTGCCAGGTCAAGGGATAAACAACCGGTTGGAATGACCTCGACCTGCATTTTATGCGCTTCGCCAAGCCGCATGATAGAACCTTCGCCAAATTTTTCTTTAATTTGATCAATAGCTGTTTGCGCTGCAAGCGTTCGACCATCACGTTCGTCTGATGTTTTTTTAGGCATAGAGATTTATTAAGTGTTCTATTTTAGTTCGATACCAACTTTAACAGTTTTTATTCGTAAAGAGGAGATGGCGTCAAGAGTAAAAATCCCCCAGTCCTTCAAGCTAAGGATTGGGGGAGAAGAAGGGGTTACTCGTACGCTGGCAGAGAGTGGAAGTCGTACGGACCAAAGGTCACGCATGGCAGTTGGTCGACTGATCCCGAGAAGAAGAGTTGGTTCTTCGGGAGATTGGTCAGCCGCCACTCGACGCTGGGCGTTGGGGTGCAGTGCTGGGGGAAGTTTCCGATGGTCGCCAGATTTCCTTTGAATCCCCAATCTGGATGAGCCTTGGAGAAGAAATTGCCGACAAAGGGATCGATGGCGACTTTGGCGTCACAGCGATACCAATGGTTTGCCATCGCTTCCATCTTGGTCGACCCGGTATTTTGGCAATTTACCGCCTGCCAACCTTCGTCATACAAGACGTAAGGTTCGTTGGCCTGCCACACAAAGGGTTGATCGAGCACGCGGAATTCGTAGCGAATGCCAGGCGGCTGATTCATCCCCATGTCAACGGGTTTTTGGCAGGCAGGCGAGGCCAGACAATCCGCATCTGCACAATCGACTTTGCCATCGCAGTCATCATCGATGGTGTTGTCGCAGGTTTCGGTAAACGGATGGCAGTTCAAGCTCCAGTCGCAGTTCGGAGCCTGACAGACACGATATCCGTTTGCGCCACACACGGTCACGCAGTTAGCTCCGTGCTTGCCGAGCGGACACAGGAAGATCTCATCGATCTGTCCGTTGCCATCATCGTCTGCGCCATTGCACACTTCTGGCATGCCTGGCACAGGTGCGGCCATGTCTTTGATCGGAACTCCCAGATCTTTGGGAGAGGCGGCCAGGTCAGTCGACGGTGCCATGGGCAGGTTCAGATCCTTCGGGACAGCGAGATCCTGAGACACTCCGAGATCTCGTGGCATGGAGAAATCTGGAGTCCCGAGATCGATCACTGGACCAGAAGGATGGTGCAGACATTGGGCGATCGTCTGCGGCGTGAGCATGGGTCCACGCGGATAGGTCACGGCGTTAAGAACGCTCGGGTCAACCTCGATCACATCGTCAGTTTGATATCCCAGAGCGACGAAGGTTGGCCAGTTGAAGATGGGCAAGCGCTGGCCGTTGGACACGATGCAGGTTTCGCTTTGACCACGGCCTTTGACCAGCGTCCCATCGCGCATGCGGCGGAGTCCGCGATCAAGATAGTGCGCCAGGTAGAACGGTCGCTCATTGGCTGGACGCACCACGATCTGCCAGGACTCCCATCCCCAAGAACTGAAAGCTTCCTCGGAGATAAACGCATAGCGTTTGGGTTCGGGCTGATCACGGATTTCGTACACGGCCGGAGCATCGTCGAACTTGATCACACGAGTATCGGTGAGTTCACGCGTGTACGGCGAACCATTCGCGTAGCAGGACAGCTCCTCGGTCGGTACGATGATGTATCGCCCAACCAAGTGATCATCCCACACGTCATCGGGCGAGAGTTTGTGGAGAGCGAGGTCAGGGCCGACCATCCAGATCTGATTCAGGTCACTTCTATTTTGGAGAAGCGTGCCAGCCGGATGAGAGCGCACCAGAATGTCGCTGGTCATGAGGGTCGTGAGGAACTCCGCGGGACTCGCGAACCAGCGACGCTGGGACGGGGTCGTGTCATACCCACGAAACCAGTTCATATCGACCTTGGCGGCATCTGACATGCTTTGCAGACGGATGCCGAAGTGGAGATGTTCGGCGCCATCACCATTCTTGGCGTCGTTTTCCACGTAGCCAAGCATGGTATCTGGACTCACACTGTCGCCGGCCTTGATGGGCAGCGGATCTTTCCCATTCAGGTCATGGGTCGGGCGGAGATGGCCGTAGATGGACAGGAAGCCTGTCACTTCGACTTCCGAACCGATCCCATTTCGGACACGCTTGGGCTTTTCCAAGCGGTGTTCGACGACTGCGACGAGCGTGCCGTAGCCGGAAGCTGGGCGATAGACACGCAGGGTGCCGCAGGCGACGGGGTAGATGGGTCGGCCTTCCGGGAGCTTGATGTCGCGGCCCAGGTGGTTGCCATCTGTCAGAAAATCTCGATTCTGATACAGATGGTTGAACTCCTCCTCCTTGAGGGTCGGGAACAGCACTTTGCCGACGTTGCAGTCGATGAGCGACTGTTCGTTCGACGGTTCCGCATCTTCGATCACGACGCTGGCTCGACAGCCGATGAGGATGAGCAAGAAGAGCAGGACGAACAGGGACAGGCGGGTCTTCATGACGTACCTCTCATGCGTTGAGTTGTAAGGAGCGCGGGCGAAAGCCCGTTCCTTGCATCCGCTACGCGTCACGGATGCAAGTCAGGGGGCTTTCTTAAAAGTATTGAGTATTCAGTATTGGGTATGCGGAGGAGACTATGGTTTCAAATTATGTAATAAAATATTTCTTAGTTGAGATTCGTTTTGCGTGGGATCATCGGGACAGAAAGTGAGCAGGATGGTTTGCCTCTGAAAGTTCCTAGCCAAGACGACGTGGCGAGTGTTGCCCGGCAATGCTTCCATCCGCCACTCATCGCCTTGGACAGAAATCTGAAGCGGTTCGGCTTTCAGTTCGACGGTGCAACGTTCTGTTGAGAGATTTTCGCTTCCGATGCGCAGGATGTCTCCTTCTTGTTTGCTGTCCCATCCAGCCGGCAGACGAACCAACGGTCCATGCGGGATGTGAGCCAATTTTTCACAGCCAGCGGCGAGCAAGGCAATCGTGGTTACGAGAAGAATGAGACGAGATGAAGTGTGATGGATCATAGTAAAGGGAAAGCGTGCTTGGGGCGGATGAGGGGAAATCATCAGCCGCCCCTTAAAGGAAATGAGCCAACATCCTCCGGAAGAAAGTGCAGAGATCTGAGATTGGATTTCGCATCTCTAGATCAGCGCGGTCGTTGATGACCAGCGGGGAAAATTTTCCCGTATGCCTCATCAAAGTGCGCTCCAGGCAATTTCTGTATGAAACGAAAGGACGAATGCATGGAAGGGGAGACGTATCAGTCACGAATGGATAGAGCAGTACCTGCGTGACCGATGCGTGGCATACAAGCGGGCCGGGCCTCCCGAATGACGCCTGGGGGTGTGTGCAAAACAATCGTTCTCGTTTGTGAAGTGGATGCGATGTAGGTTCGTGGAAAGGCCTTGCGACCTTGATTCCAGAATAAGGTGGCCAGAAAACAGGGTCAATTTTTTTGTTTGTCTTGTCTAACAAGGACAAAATAAAAAAGAAAATATCAAATACCAAGCATCAAATTTCAAATAAATTTCGAAAAAATATTTAAATATTCACGATTTAGATTTCGTCAGATATGTCTGACAGTCGCGTGTTACTGGACATGGGAACCGGAAAAGAGTCGTTTGCCTCGTGGATAAGTCGTTTTTTTCTCTGTATCCAGCTCCAAAAGAGATAGAGAACGCCGTAACTCACGACGAGAGTGGTGAAGGATGTGGATAGATGAGACCAAGCTCCAAATGGAATGATTGTTGGGAGATGAGCCACTAACAGCAAGAGTTGTAGGAAGCCGCGTGCGGGGAGCGTCAAAATAAAAACAGGGGACAGGAGAGCGAGTGTGCCCAAGCCCATGATCCAGGGAACGAGCGGGAGAGCGAGCAGGCTGGTGAGCACGCCGAGGAGGGTTAGTTGGCCAAAGGCCCAGGCTGTATACGGAATCGTCATAAGCGTTGCGCCAAGCGAAGCCGCTAAAATTGTTCTGACAGATGTCCAAGAAATCCATTTTTTTAATTGTTCATCAAACCACGGCGTCCAGATCAAGAGTCCGGCCATAGCCAGAAATGACAGCGCAAAACTGGCATCATAGAACAGAGCCCAGGGTTGCCAAACGGTGAACACAACGGCAGCGATCAGGAGCAGGCGCGACGGTTTGGGAATACGTCCAACGAGCGGAGCGAATTCAATCAGCCAACCCATGACGGCGGCCCGCATGACCGAGGCGTAGGGATTTACAAACAAAACAAAAGCGATGAGCGCGAGGGAAAGTCCGATAAAAGCAAAGCGTCGCGGGAGTCTGAGGCCGAGCAGAACCGGCATGATCATCACAACAATGATCGTGACGTTTGATCCGGACACGGCCACAATATGTAGGAGTCCGGCGCGGCGAAATTCATCTTTCAACGTTTTAGAAAAGCCACGCTCACCATATAAAATGCCGGTGAGCAGAGCTGCTTGGTCTGGTGGAAAGATTTTATTTGCACGTTCTGTTAGCCACACCCGTCCATGGCCCAGCCAATAGCGCGGATCTTCCGGATTTGAAATCGTGACACTGTTTGAGGCATAGGCCAGTCCTTTGGAAGAAAATGGGATCAGGCCGCGCGGTAAAGAAGATCTTACGCTATCAAAGCGCCACAGTCCGAGCACGATCGCGAGCAGACAGACGCCGATCACCCGCATCCAAAGAGATTTCCAACCGATAAAGAGAAGAAGAATGGCACACATGGTCGCGACCGAAATGGCAAATAGATCAATCGTTTGATAAGGGATGAGACTGTGCAGAGCAATGCCAATCAAAAATGCGCCCCCAGTCCAACCGGCCATGGCGCCGATTGTTTGCGGAGCATGAAGTGAAAATTTCACAGGATGTTAGGCTCTCCCGACTCCAAGATAGGTTAATCCAGCGCGACGAACCAC
>SICT01000038.1 GCA_009691315.1 Candidatus Uhrbacteria bacterium
AAAGATGTTCGCGGGAAACGACGCCGAGCATTTTTCCATTTTCCATCACGGGTAAGTGATGAATATGACGGGCGAGCATAAGGGCTCCAGCGCGCAGAACAGGGGCTTCTGCATCTATCGTCACTAACTCTTTTGACATGAACGTTTTAATTTTATGTTGACGCACTTCGTCCACTTTATCCTCGCGTGTTTCGTAATTTAAATACAATTCTGGACTCTCATAAAAACTGCTGTAAAATGGGTACAAGACACGAAACAAATCTTTTTCTGACAAATAACCAAGTGGCTTGCCTTCCTCATCAATCACAAACGCCCCACCCCACACTTCATCATGAAAAATTTTCGCCGCCTCTTCATACGTCGCCTCATGATGAATCGTTGGCACTTCCGTACTCATGATATCTTTGACTTTCATATTAATGGTGGGAACTCTATTTTTAGTATAGGCCTACACCTCTCTGTCTGCAAGCATCATATCGATTCCTCCTCTTAACGGTAAGAGGAGGGCAGGAGGAGTTAAAAAACAAAAGGGTTATGTGGTACCTGGTACCAATAATCTCCGGTTTTTAACTCCCTCCAACTCCCTCTTACGCTAAGAGGGAGTGCTCCTACCTTCCAGAAGAAGGGTTGTTGTGTTCTAATGTTTTTATGAAACTGAAAATCGTGGATGGCTTCAAAATCCGCAATACCATTGATACGGATTTTAGCGGCGTAGGTTCGCACGCGGATTATCCCTATATTCCGCTCGAAGAGATGTGGATTGATAAGTTTTTGAAGGAAGAAAAGACTCTCTTTCTCGCGCTATGGAAATTCGAACGCTCCATGCGCGGCAAACCATTTCGCTTGATTCGCGAGAAAGCAAAAAAGACATTCGCTAGTCGCAAACCCTCAAAAATTCTGGTTACAAAAACTCTCAAAAAAGGCTCGCTGACGATTCGCTATGTGGATGGCGCGTCTGTACGCAAAAATCTTGATCCGTATTTTTTACTGGGTGGACACGATCTTGTTTATTCCTACATTCCAAAAAAAGAAATCTGGATTGATATACAAGCCGACCCACGCGATCACAAATACACCTTGATTCACGAGCTGGATGAGCGTGAACGCATGGCGAAAGGCCTCACATACAACAACGCACACGATTTTGCCCTGGCCACGGAACGGATGGCAAGACGGAAAGATGGAATAGCTGATTTTACTCGAGGATAATCCTTCAACTTGATTCAGGATAAAAAAATCCCAGCAGGGCTGGGTGAGATAAAGGAACGGAAACGATTGATCAATCCTCGGGTCCGCCCTGCATCGAAGCTGGTTCGCGACGCATCTGTATCACTTCGCGTTGGGCTTGAGCATCCAGAGCGCGCAAAGCCATGATGCACTGACTGGTCTCAGCACGACCCAAACTCGCATGTATGATCACGCGACGCAGGATCAGCAGGACTTCTGACCAGGCCCGAGGACTAGCCAACTCGCCCTGCAGAGCACGTTCGAGAAACTGCTGATAGGCACGATCTCGATCGCTTGCCGCATCCCATCCTCGTGAAGCGCAACACGCTCCTGTAAAAAAGTCGATGCAGGTTTCAAGCACTTCCTTTTCTGCTGGACTTATCGCAGAATCTCCGACAGCTTGAAGAACTTGAAGCGTGATCAATGCGCCGCCGATTTGCTCGGCCAAACGACCGAGTCTCGGAATCGGTAAATGCCTGTCATTCATGTCCCGATCTCCTTGGAAGGTGAAAAGCTCAGTCACTTTATATCAAAAGCTCTTTTTTGACTACACAGACAAATCAAGAAACTCTCGAACATTATCTTAAACGAGGAGATGGGACGTTATCTTAGGCGATCCGGTACAACGTGAAAAATTTTTCCATCTCTTCCGCCGTTAAATCCTGCCACAGCTGTTTCTCGTGGATTTGGCTGACGTGATACAGCTCATCCTCCATTTCGCGCGGTTGAAGATGAAAATGGACATGATCCACTTTGACCCGGCTCTGCGGAATAAATGGGCGGCAGTTTTGACGAATATCACAACCGGAAGAAAAAACAGACATGATTTTATCTTGCATGGCTAAAACAGTATCAAAAATTCCTTTACGTTCAGCTTCGGTAAAATCTAATGGTTTTTCCACGTGACGCTTGGGAATAACAAGGATGTGCCCAGGCATGAGTCGTGGGTTGCTTAAAATAATCAAGGCGAGTGGTGTTTCTTGAATGACACGCGTGCGAATTTGATCAATATGACAAAAAGGACATTGATCCATACAAATCAGACAAAATCTAAATATAACGGTAGATGATCTGAAACAGGTTCCTGCATGACCTCAAATTTCTTCACTTCAATATTTGGCGTAAGGAGGATATAGTCAGCAAATTTAGACTGTTTGGGGTAATAGTGACTGCGCGTGGAAGTGACACCGAAATCTTTAATGAGATTCTTCATTCCATTCTCCAACAGTTTCATACTTTCGGTATGCGGGTTCAAATTAAAATCCCCACACAGAATTTTCTCTCCTGGATGTTGTGTAAAAAATTCCCTGATTCTTAAAGATTGCTGTAGTCTCCCAGGTTCATCATCTTTACCACCGCCGGTATACAGACCGTGCAGATTAAACACCGTCAGGCTTGAATTTTGATAGGGTAAAGTGACATATTGTAAAAGTCGATTCCATAATCTGACACCATCTGATAGGCCGAGGTAGGGTTCTTCATCCAATTTGAAAATCTCGTGTGTTCCACGCTCGATGACAGATAAGCCTTTTTTAACAAACATCGCCAAACCAAAGGGTGCGGGAATCTTATAATCATCGACAAGAAATGATTCGCTATGCATCCCTTCAAACTGTGGCAGAGCCTGCTTTAAATGTCCGTAGAAATCTGTCACAGCTCCTTTAGGATATCGAGGATCTTTTTCGAGATCATCTTTAAAGTCGGAATGTTCGCTTGCACTATAAACTTCCTGAAAACAAAAAAGATCGATCTCTGATGCCTGCTGTTTCAAAAAATTCAGCACGATTTCTCGACCCACTCTCCCACCCCAGATATTCAAAGTCATCAATTTCATAATTTGACCAGACTACTTTATTCCTTCTTCAAATTCAAACACACGGAGTTGATGCAGTAGCGTTTGCCACCTTTGTCAGACGGGCCGTCGTCAAAGACGTGACCGAGGTGCGCGCCGCAATTTTTGCATAAGACTTCCGTACGATGCATACCCATCGCATTGTCCTCATGTAGTTCAACGTGCTCAAGATTCGCTGGCTCGGTAAAACTTGGCCAGCCTGTGCCAGAATTAAATTTTGTGTCTGACGAAAACAATTCCGTGCCACAAATGGCGCAGGCATACATCCCTTTCTCATGATTATTCCAATACTCACCCGTGAACGGTGCCTCTGTCCCTCTTTCTCGGGCCACATGATACAGCTCTGGCGAAAGCTCTTTGTCATTCTTCATAGAGTATTTTGTTTTAAAAGTTGATGAAATTTTGCTTTTACTTTTTCCAATTTTGGATTGATCATGATCTGACAATACGGCTGATCTGAATTTCTCTCAAAATAGTTCTGATGATATTTTTCTGCTTCGTAGAATTGATCGAGTGATTTGACCTCAGTCACGATTGATTTTTCGCCTGGCTGTTCGTTCAATTTTTCAATAAATGTTTCTGCCTCACACTTCTGTTGTTCATTGCTATACAGAATGATTGACCGATACTGCGACCCAACATCATTTCCTTGTCGGTTGACGGTCGTCGCATCATGCGTGGCAAAAAAGACGATCAACAAATCTTCATATCTGATCTGCGTCGGATCGTATTCGATTTTAATCACTTCAGCGTGACCCGTGTCGCCTGCACAGACTTGTTCGTAAGTTGGATTGACCATCAGGCCTCCGGCATAGCCTGGCATGACTGAGATGACGCCTCTTAAATTTCGAAAAACCGCTTCCGTGCACCAAAAACACCCTCCACCAAAAACGATCGATGAATATTCTTTGTCCATAGGAAATACTATGTTAGCATAAGGCTCATTATGCAAGTACCCATACGACGAGCACAAAAGCTCAAACAGTATGATGATGGATCAGACGCAAACCAGATCACAGCGGTTGGTTTACAAAAAATGAAGAAAGAGCTGGTGCAACGGGAAGCGGAACGACCAGAAGCGATTGAGGAGGTGGATCGCACACGCCAATTTGGAGATTTTTCTGAAAATGCGGAATATCAAGATGCAAAATTTCGCTTGCGGCGCATCAACGCACGCATCGACACACTGAAAGAACGTATTAAGCGAGCGGTCATTATTCAACACGCAGGACCATCGAACAACGTTGAACTCGGCTCGATCGTGACCGTGCGCGTGAATGACAAAACAAAAACATATGAGATTGTTGGCCCACGAGAATCCAATCCATCGCGCGGCCGCATCTCCCATGTGTCGCCTCTTGGTTCCACGCTTCTGCATCATGCGCCTGGCGATCAAGTCACACTCAAAACAGAAAATGGTGAAACCATGTATCAAATTTTACAAATAGAATAACTCAAATCGAACGCCATCGTCTTTATTTCTCCTCTGTCCGCACGAGTGAAATCGAACTTTCCTTATTCTTCTCATTTTCATCCGTGCTCCCAATGATGGTGACAGCAAGTTTGACCTTCCCTTTTTCATAGGTACGAATATCCGCGCCGGTGACGGTCATGCTAGACGCCTCGGTCCAACCACCTTGCTTCATCTGATCCGCATACCAAGCCGTAACTTTAGCCGCTTCATCGGTTGACACTAAATTCAGTGAGGCGCTTTGACTCCCCTCTTTTGCCGTCACAATCGCGACTGCTTTGGCACCCGGATAGATCGGAACATCTCTTGGAAAGCTCTCAGGAATCGTTAAATTTTCTCCGTAAGCCATGGATTCCCCCGTTTTATTATTCGTGAACGTCATTTTATTATCCCCAATATCCACACTCGCCTTGCCACCCGTTGATTTATTTATCAACCCCTCAACCGCCTTTTCCGCGACCTTTTCTTGAATCTTAGCCACTGGATTACACCCAACCCCTAAAAAAATAAGACTTATCATCGCGCCACCAACAAGGAAGTAATATCGTTTCATATAAAAAGAGTATACAGGATTCAATAAAAGGATCAAAATACCTAATATGCAACTAACATCATCTGCCTTTGCAGACGGAGAATCCATTCCGTCTCGCTACACCTGCGATGGCGAAAACATCAGTCCGCCACTCACCGTGAGCGACGTGCCGTTTGGCACAAAGAGTCTGGTGCTTTTGATGGATGATCCAGATGTCCCAAAAACCATCCGACCTGATGGCATGTGGGATCATTGGGTGGTGTTTAATATTTCACCAGAAACCGTGTTTATTGAAGAAGGGAAAAATCCAGCTGGCACACTTGGAAAAAATACCGGCGGCAAACTCGCCTATGGCGGCCCCTGCCCGCCAGATCGTGAACACCGTTATTTCTTTAAACTCTATGCACTCGACTCAATGCTTGATCTGCCCGCTGGCGCCTCAAAACTTGATGTGGAAGCAGCCATGCAAGGGCATATAATCGAACAGGTACAGTTGATAGGAAAATACCTGAGATCCAATTGACGAAAGCTGTTTTTGTACTTATTGTGTTCTCACCATTTCCGGGAGAACATCATGGGCAAAAAAACAAAACAGACACCCAAGCCGAAAGTAACCGCGGCAGAAATCACCATCGGCATCGTGCCGATCGATGAGGTGGACAAAAAACATGTGGCCCTTGTAGAACGGAATCTGCGACGTCTCGGCTTTCAAACCGTGCGTCTCGAGCGCCAAAAACGCGCTCCCTGGATCAAAGTCAAACGTGGTCACGTCTGTGGAAATGAACTTTGCGGATGGCTCAGCCACTTTCGTTCTCCGCATCAGTTCGGTAATATTGTCGGCGTGACAAACCATCCACTATTTTATCACGACGGAACTGGACTCCACGGATTCCAAAGTTCGGATCGCTGTCTCATCAGCGTCGATAAACTCAAAACGCGCGCCGGAATCCGAGGCCTGCTGATACATGAGGTTGCGCATTTGTTCAACCTCGACCACTGCGATGATCTGACCTGTCTGATGAATGGTCACACCGACCCGGACGAAGTGCAGGATCGATTCTGCTCCGTGTGTGAAGCGCTATTCAGCGAAGCGACGGGCTGGAGACCGTGGTACAGGATCCTCACGCTGACGTTGTCACCAACGTATCGCTGGATCTATCAGCTCGTGCTGGCGTTCCTCTCCTTGCTCGCGATCGCCTGGTCATTCACCGCCGATGATCTGTGGACCAGAAGAACGCTCCTAACTCTTGGCACGCTTGGCTGGGCCTCTGTCCTGTGGAGCGCTCTGCCGCCAAACAAACTCTCTCGTCAACTCTGATCCTCCGGGATCTTTTTTAATGAAACATTTTTACTATGCGCCTATTCGCGCGAATTAGAGAAGGTAAGAACGGTTTTTAAAATAGGATGCAGAGGTTTGTTAAGAAAATAAATCATCGTGAGACTCACTTGTTCGTGTTCGACCAAATCGCTGGCGGCTAAAAGACGCAAGTGTTTAGAAGTGGCCTTCAAGGAAAGTTTAATGGATCCGGCAATTTCTCCGACTGATGCTTTGCCTACTTTTTGAAGATGCCTGAGGATCATCAAACGTCGGCGATTTGCCAGCGCCTTCATGACACGTTCGATATCTTTCATACAGATCAGAATATCACACTCACTCTCCTTATTCTACCATTCGCGCGAATTAGAGAAGGTCTTTTGCTGGATGATAGTCATCCTTAACTTCTGTGACGATAGGTGGGTATTGAACGGAAAGAAAAAAGAGAACGCCGTCTTCTTCGACCGTAAATCCATGAACGGTTTTTGGAGGAATCAACCTCTCTTCTCCATCATGAACCGCTATCCAGAGACCGTCTTGATACGCAAAAGCATTTTTTGGATTCTCAAAACCGTGAGACGCGCCAAGAATATGGATGAAAGCTGACGATCCTTCGTGGTAATGAATTTGATCTCGCAAATTAGACACAACTTTCACGACTTCAATTTCTAGATTGTCCGGCTGATAGTCGAAGTTGCTCAAGACAGAATCAATGAGTTTATTGGGAAGGCTAAAAATTTGGAAACCGTGATAATCTTCAAAGTGAATAACTTCGTTAAAATTTGCTCGTGATTGAGCATTGAATGTTTCCACGATAGCATGCGCGATCTCTTGCAAATCATTTTCTTTTTTCATAGCTCAGTTAAACAACGCGTAAAGAGTTTTCATCAGACGGCATAGTTTGATCAGAGTATCCCAAAGTCTGCTATACTGTAAACAATTAATTCTTTATTTCTTTATTTTATGTCTCCAGCTATTCCTATCAATTATTTGGCCGTGCTCGTGTGTGGCATTGTGTCCATGGTCGTTGGATCGCTTTGGTACGGCCCCTTATTCGGCAAAATGTGGATGTCCCTGATGGGCATGACACCGGAAAAAATGGAAGCGTCCAAAAAGAAGGGCATGACGCAGTCATATATACTCATGTTCATCGGTTCGCTCGTTATGGCGTATGTGCTGGCGCATTCTGTCGTGTTTGGCTCAAGTTATCTGCACATGACCGGCGCCTGGGCCGGGGTCATGGCTGGTTTCTGGAGCTGGCTCGGCTTTATTGCGCCCGTCACTCTGGGAAGCGTGTTGTGGGAAAATAAATCTTGGAACTTGTGGATCTTAAACAATGGCCATTACCTGGTTTCACTGTTGGTCATGGGCGCGATTTTAGGCGCGTGGATGTAAAAAAACAAGCGGTTACATGGTCATTAACCATGCCGACCGCTTGCATGTGAGCGTACACGACCGTGGGTCCAAGAAATTTGAACCCACGGTTTTTTAAATCTTTTGACCACGCCACCGCCTCCGGAATATGCACAGGGTAATCTTTGGCGGTCTTTATTTTATGTTTGATCGGCTTGCCCTTAACCCACGACCACATATATTTCTCAAAGGTCCCAAATTCTTTTTGCACTTCGAGAAACTTTTTTGCGTTATTAATCGCCGCCTCAATTTTTAAACGATTACGAATAATCCCAGCGTCTTTCAAAAGAGACGTGACCTTGCGTTGATCAAACCGCGCCACTTTTCGATAATCGAATCCAGCAAATGCTTTTTCAAAATTCTTGCGCTTATGTAAAACGGTGCGCCAAGAAAGTCCAGCTTGAAATGTTTCCAAAACTAAAAATTCATAAATCAATCGATCATCACGCACCGGTACTCCCCACTCGTGATCATGGTAATCAATATACAACGGATCCCCTGATGTCACCCAAGGACAACGCACCGGCTCTTGCATATCATTCCCCTTTTTTCCTTACGATTCTCCAATGAAAGAAAAAGAGTGGCGCACCAACAAGAATAAATGAGAGATCGCGAATAAGATCACGCTCGCGCTGAGCGATACGATTCTTGTCCGACTGCTGCTTCATCTCCTCCTGCTGTTTAGAGCAATCCGGTTGATCGATGGGCTTTCCATCCGCACGCGCGATCGCAGGCACGGCGCAAGGATAGCTTTGATAATAATCCTGATCTGCATGCGTAAAGACGTATGAACGCAAAAGCGTGTTAATCAAATCTGCGCTCGCAAAAACCATCATCATCAACCCAACAAACGCCACCAGATACAAATAGATATTCTTAATCACTACGACTTTTGTGTTTTGAGTGGATTCCATATGCAAACATCATATCCTAAATTTCACCAATATTCAAAAGCCGCCCGATAAAAGGCGGCTTTTTATGGACAATGTTTTTGACGCTTAGGCGCGCTTCACGTTGACCGCGCGAGGACCCTTGTCAGAAGCTTCTGTTTCAAAGCTCACCATATCACCGACTTTGAGGTCGTTGAAGGCGCAATCCACGAGGGAAGATGAGTGAAAAAACAAATCCTTCTCCTGACCTTCGGCGGCGATGAAACCAAAGCCGCGCTCGTTCAAACTCTTAATGGTACCGTTCATAAGTTCTACGCTTAACAATGAATAAACTAACAAAAGACAGTATACCTTATTTCGAGGAATTTGGCAAGGGGAGGGGCTCCGCTATTCCCAAAAACCGTTTATAGGCCTGCGCATTGGCTTCGCGGCCCAGGAATCGATAGACTAATACGTTCTCATCAGCCGAACTTCCGGGAGCAAGAATTTCCTTGCAATAAGCAGCGGCCGTGACCGTATTTAACATTCCTTCTGCCTCAAAACGCGTGAGCAAATCAAAGGCAAGTGAACGCGCCCACTGATAACCATAATAGGCCGCATCATATCCGACCAGATGCCCAAAGGCTGTTTGAAAACAGGTATGTGGAATCCGAGTAAATGAACTGAACTCATGATGAAGCGTTTCCATCACTTCCGTGGTATCAAATCCAGGTTCGCGTGTGTGATAGATTTGATCCAATGAAGATAAAAAAATCTGACGTTCCACGGCGGTGGCCTCACCAAACGTACGCGCTTGAATCATGGCTTGAAAAAGATCTTCGGGAAGTTTCTGTCCGGTCTGATACTGTCGCGCAAACACGTCGAGCGTCTCACGCTTCCAAGCCCACTCTTCAAACATTTGTGACGGCGCTTCCACAAAATCAC
>SICT01000039.1 GCA_009691315.1 Candidatus Uhrbacteria bacterium
GCGAATGATTCTGTAGAACAGAATTCTGTGGAAGGTGAGGCGGGGGAGCGGGATTTGGGAGAGATGATGCAAAAGTATGAACGCGCAAAGGCCGCGGCTCAGCTCGTCACTCATGCCGTCGAGACGATTAGTCAGCGTCTTCAAGATCTCCCAAGCGGTGATAAGAAGAGAGCCGTGTATCAGGCGCAGTTGAAAAGATTGTATGCGGAAGAGCGTCTGCGGGACAAGGCAATGTGGGATAATGGTCATGCATTGATTTTTGAATTGGACGAAACCATTGATCGCCAATCAAGAACGCCACAGGGCGCGTCACGAGAATTGGAGACGGATTTGGCCCGTGTGCGTCAGGAAATGGCTGAGTGGGAGCATGCGCAAAAAGATGGGTATGTTGAATCGTTCAGCAAAATGACTGCGGAAGAGGCGAAAGATGAGGCAGAAGAAGCACAAGAACGTGTGGATAAAGAACGTGCAAAGATTGAGAAAAAAATGTCTCCGGTAGAGAAGGCGGCGATGGAACAGGTTTTGGGTAAGACCCAGGCAGAGCAAGTGATTGCACAAAAGGCGGCTGTTGCCGCTGGTGAGTCACCGGCAGTATCACGTTCGTTCCTGGGGAAAATCGGTGGAGGTTTGAAGACAGCGGGCTATGCTGTTGGAATGCTCGTTGTTGGAGTTGCAAAATTTGTTTTTGGTGCACTTGCTCTTGGATTTGCAAAAATGGTCAGCTGGATCACCGGCGAGAAAGATAAAAAGAAGGAGTAAATTATTTTTTCCTTTTTTCTTTTTTAGCGGCTAAAAGTTCAACAGCTTTTTCAACGGTCACATCTTCTGGTTTCAATTCTTTTGGCAGTGTGACGTTCGTCGCGCGGTGTTTGATATACGTCCCGAACTTTCCTTGATGCAGAGTCATGGGTTTGCCAGATTCCGGATGGTTGCCGATCGTTCTGAGGACAGCGGCTCGTCCTCGGCCAGCTCCTTTTGGCATGGCAAGAAGTTCGAGTGCGCGTGTGAGCGTGACGGTTAGCACATCATCCTCGCCTTTGAGCGAACGAAAATCTCCGTCGCAGACCACATACGGTCCAAACCGACCAAGTCCAGCGCGAATTTCTTTTGTCGATTCCGGATGTGTGCCGAGTAAGCGCGGTAGACTCAAGATCAAGAGCGCTTTGTCATGGCTCAGCGTTTCTAGCGGAACATTTTTTGGAATACTGACGCGTTTTGGTTTTACTTTTTTGTCCTCGGAGTCTTCGCCCAGTTGAAGATACGGACCGTAGCTTCCGGTTTTTAAATAAATTTCTTTTCCGCTCTCAGGATCTTTTCCGAGGGTCGTTGGTCCTTGTTGCGCTTGGGCGGCAAGTTCATCTACCTTTTGCTGATTGAAGTCCGCGGGTGCAGCATCTTCTGGGATTGAGGCTTTGACCATGGTGTGGCTTTTTGGATGTTCGGTTTCAAAATACGGACCGAATTTTCCGACACGGATAATCACGCCAGGCAATTGAGGGATGTCTATACGTTTGGCGGCTTCCGGATCAATCGTGCTGACTTCATGTTCAATGCGTTCACGCAGGCCTTTGTCACCTAAAAAGAAGGCGCGCAAATAGGGGAGCCATTCCTGTTTGCCATCGGCAATATTGTCGAGTGATTCCTCCATTTTAGAAGTAAATTTTGTATCTACGAGATCTGGAAAATGTCGCTCCATGAGTTGAGTCACGGCAAACGCGGTAAAGCTTGGCACAAGCGCGCCGCTCATTTTGCGAACATATCCACGATCATTCAACGTCGAAATGGTCGAAGCATACGTACTCGGCCGGCCAATACCTTCTTTTTCCATAAACTGAATGAGTCCGGCTTCGGTAAAGCGGGAGGGCGGTTTCGTTTCGTGTGATTGTGCCTCAGCCGTTTGGCAGGCCACGCTGTCGCCCACGCTGAGCTCGGGAAGAATGTGCTCTTTGTCTGACAACGCTTGTTCGGTGTCTTCGGCACCTTCGACATAGGCGCGTAAAAATCCGGGAAAGAGAATCTTGAGTCCGGAGGAAGACGATACGTGATCACCGGCTTGCGTCACGATGGATAGTTGAAGTTGATCGCTGTCGCGCATTTGGGAAGCGAGCGTGCGCATCCAGATCAATTCATACAGGCCGCGTTCAGCCGGAGACACGTCCAGATCATGGGGCGCGGTAAACAGGAGACTTGGACGGATGGCTTCGTGCGCTTCTTGCGCGCCTTTGGCTTGGGAGGTGTAGTGACGCGCTTCGTCAGGCAAAAATTCTTTGCCAAAACGGGATTCAATGTTTCGTCGCGCAGCGGCAATGGCATCAGCAGATAGCGTCACTGAATCCGTACGCATGTAGGTGATATGGCCTTTTTCATACAATGCTTGGGCGGCGCGCATCGCTTCTTTCGATGAGAGTCCAAGTTTGCGGTTGGCTTCTTGCTGAAGAGTCGAAGTGATGAACGGCGCTGGTGGACGGCGCGTGACCGGTTTCTTGTTGACCTCCGTGACTTTCCAACTCAGTCCTGGCATTTCCTGCGCGATTTTTTTCGATTGCGTCTCGTCAAGCAGAACAATATTTTTTGCTTCCTCCTTTAGCGCACCGGTTTCTTCATCAAAATCTTTACTCGAAGCAATGCGTTTGCCGCTCGTTGAGATCAACTTACTTTCAAAATCACCTTTCGCATGATTTAAATTGGCCCCCACATCCCAATAGCCGGCGCGCACGAACGCCATGCGTTTGCGTTCCCGATCCACGATCGCTTTGAGCGTGGCAGATTGTACGCGGCCCGCAGATAATCCATAGGCAATTTTTTTCCATAACACCGGTGAGATCGAATATCCCACCAAACGATCTAAGATGCGTCGGGCTTCTTGTGCGCGCACCAGCTTCTCATCGATTTCACGGGGATGAGCTAACGCTTTTTCAATCGCTTGTTTGGTAATTTCATGAAACACCATGCGATGAACAGGAACCTTCGGTTTCAGAACCTGTAATAAATGCCAGCTAATACTTTCGCCTTCGCGGTCTTCGTCAGTTGCCAAGTAGACATCTTCCGCATCTTTGAGCGCTTTTTTGAGCTGAGTAATGACTTTGGTTTTATCTTTTGAGATCAAATAGAGCGGCTCAAAATCTTTATCCACGTTTACCCCTAGTTGAGCCCAATCAGTTTTTTTCAATTCCTCCGGAATGTCGCTAGATGATCGTGGCAAGTCGCGCACATGACCCATGGACGCGATCACGGTGTAATCAGATCCTAAATATTTATGGATAGTTTTTGCTTTGGTCGGAGACTCGACGATCACGAGATGATGCATAGATGAAGAATGTTATAACCTTTCTTGGAAGAATTGGCAAAGGTTGAGAGTTGACAGTCGAGGAAAAAATTGATAGACACAGAGGGTTTTGAACACCTTCATAAGGGGTCTGCTCATGGGAAAAACACGGGAAGACTATAGACGAGTTGTACAGAAGGCTGTGGTCGAACAGCTCACTACGCTGATGATCCTGGCGACCGGAGAGAAATTGTCAGACCAGGGGCTCGTGATTTTGCACAAGCTTGTGGCGCAGCTATCTGAGGGAGAGGACAGTATCCTCTCTGTGGTCAGATGCGGATTGCGACGACGAGAGCGAAGGACCTTGTTTCATCGTCTTGGAGTCATTCACAGGCAGCGAATTGCTCCGCTCTCTTTAGAGCAAGAAGAATTTGCTCTTTTGATGGCTCGTTACCCATGCAATCTGCGGATGTGGATTCTTTCCCGGCTGAAAACAAGATTCGACCCGCCGATCTTGACCCTGCCTGAATTGGCATCCCAGCCACGGGATCTGATGGCGAAACATATGGGTCTAAAATCGATGAAAGCACTTGATGCCTTGATCGCATCAGTTGATCTTGCCTGGGGCATAGCTCCGGATGAGGTTCATCGACGACGGCTTCTTCAAAGGCCCACGTCTCGTTGATTTCTTGCGCATACACACTTTCGTGGTGCGCTTTTTTAATTTCGTTCAGGATCCGTATTCCAATTCAAGGGATTGTCGAAAATGTATTTACGAACGTTGTAGAGTTCCGCGTCACAACGGATGACGCGTTCGTAATAGTTGTGGTGCCATAATTTTGGAACAACCTGATTCGGATTTATTTTTTTCTGGTACCGGATGTATTCGTTGGTGGTCATCGTTTTGAACCATTGAATCATTTTCGGTAGGGGCGCACCCATGTGTGCGCCCTGGTCCCGGGACCCGTGCCCAGGATCGACCGATCGACCAGGGGCGACAACGGGCCCAGGATCGACCGATCGACCAGGGGCGACAACGGGCCCAGGGCAGACGCATGGGTCTGCCCGTACGATGAATATAATACCGTGAATATGGTTGGGCATGATGACACATTCATCAGTTTGTAAATTTGAAAATTTATTTGGTAATTTTTTCCACCATTGTTGAACAATCATCCCCACCTTATTTATTCTCATCTCCCCATTTTTTATTTCTCCAAACAAACATTCTTTTTTATACGCACAGATTGTGACGAAATACGCGCCCATGGATGAATAATCATAGGTTTTTAATCGGATTGATCGGCGATGATGAAAATTTGAATCATATTGCATAATTTTAATTTCCTTTAATCCACATTTGCCCGCCAATGGACTTGACCAGACCTTTGAGTTCGAGCACGGCGAGGCGTGAAGACACCGTCGGGGAATCGATTGCGAGCAAGCGTCCCAGTTCATCGATGTGTTTTGGTTCGGTGAGGAGTTTTAATAGTTGTTGTTCGTGTGGATCAAGTGGCATGAGCGCGCGGGCTTGAGCAATCAGTTCTGGGCGATCAAAGGTGAGCACTTCCAAAACATCTCTCGCGTTCGTGCAGACTTTGGCGCCAAGTTTGATCAAATGATTGGTGCCGACGGACGTGTCGCTCCAGATCGGACCTGGTACAGCGAGGACTTCGCGATTTTCTTCCAGCGCGAGTTTCGCGGTGATGAGTGAGCCGCTATTGCGTGCCGCTTCCACGACAATCGTTGCCTGTGTGAGAGAGGCGATCAGGCGGTTGCGCATGGGAAAATGTTCTTTGCGGCTCCCGGTGCCAGGTGGAAATTCACTAATGATTGCGCCATGATGTTCTAGAATGCGATGTGCCAAGGCTACGTGTTCGCGGGGATACAGTGAGGCTTCATCAATGCCAGTGCCGAGAATGGCGATGGTGATTCCACCTGCGTTTACGGTGGCTTCATGGACCAGCCCATCAATGCCTAGAGCCATTCCAGAAACAATGATAAGTCCCGCACGCGTGAGTTCAGGAACCAGCATGTCAACGCAACGCTTGCCGTAGGTGGTCAAATGGCGTGTACCAACGATCGCGACGCTCGGTGCATCGACCAGATTTCCACGCACGAATAAATTTTCCGGCGGATCAGATGAGTCGCGCAGAGTTTGCGGAAATTCTGGATCATCCGGAATCACAAAAGAAATCTGTTCTTGCGCTAGCTGATCGACCAACCTCTGCGGTTTACAGTCTTTTCGCCATTCACAAAAACGTTCAACAGCTTTTTGAGGAATGCCGGCTTGCAAGAGAGCGTGTGAGGATCCTGTCCAGGCTTTTTGTGGAGAGGGGAAGCTTCGCCAAAGTTTGCGTAAGCTTCTACAACCAAATCCGGAGAAGGATCCTAGGCACAAACGCGCGATGCGGTCTTCAGTCCACAGCATAAGTATTGAGTATCGGCTCAGACCTCCCTCTTTTGGAAAGAGGGAATGAGGGAGTTAAGACCGGAGATTATTGAGTGCTCCTGATTTTTTTGTAACTCCTCCTCACCTCCTCTTTCCAAAAGAGGAGGAATATATTTAGTGCTCAATACTCTCTCCCTACACTCCGTTCCATGTATTCATTGTTCTGTCAATCCCATGAGTCACCCAATATTTTATTGCTTCTTCTAGCTTGGGGAAAAGTTTTTTTATGGTTTCTTGCTCCTGTGGAAGAAATGGTTGAAGTACGTAATTTTCTGCCATCAGCGGAGGAGTTGGTCGACCGATCCCAATACGCAAACGCGAAATCTCAGTCGTTCCGAGTTGTTCTTGGATGGAAATCACTCCATTATGCCCGGCTGGCCCGCTCTTTTTGGTAAATGCATATTTGCCAGGCTCAAAATCCATCTCATCGTGCACAAGTAAAATATCTGCCGTTGATAATTTATAAAAGGATTTGATGGCCGACACGGCTTTGCCGGAATCATTCATGTAGGTGAGGGGATGAGCCAGCAGGATTTTTTCTTTATCGAGTTGTATTTCCCCGATTTCAGATCGAAATGCTACCTTTTTACTGAAAACACTTCCGGTTTGCTGGGCAAAAAAATCCACCATCTCCCATCCTATATTATGGCGAGTGTGTTCGTATTTTTTTCCTGGATTTCCTAGCCCGACGATGAGCTTCATAGTTTTAGTATCGTCTCCCCCCCTGTTTCTGTCTACGTCGTGTTTGATTGACGCGGGGTTTTTTCTCGTGAATTTTTCCGGCCACGGCTTCCATGCCTGGACCGTGCACATTCCGTTTGAGTTGTGCTTTTGCAAAGGGGAGATGTCGGACCATGGTCACGATAGGTGTGCCTAAGAAGCTGAACTTTGCGCGCAGACGTTTTTCGAAAAATTTCATCCAGTTTGGATGTAGATTGTCTTTGTCACCATGTACGGTGATTAAAAAGGTTGGGGGAGCTTGTTTGATTTGTGCCGCATCATGAACGCGCGGAGAGCTTGGGCCATAGCTTTGTAATGGTTTTTTTGCTTTGATCGTGGCTTTGAGTTGGCGATTGAGAGCATTGTAATCAATTTCCCGATAGCGTTCTGCTTGGACTTCAAGAGCCATCTCAAGCAGTTGTTTGGTACGTTGTCCGGTTTTGGCGCTGACAAAGACAAGCGGTGCCCAATCAAGAAACGGAAGAGATTGGCGAATGAGTTTTTCGTATTCTTGGGCGGTTTCCGTTTTTTTTGCTTCGACCAGATCCCATTTGTTGGCTACGAGAATCAATCCTTTATGACTATTTTGAAGGATTCCAGCTAGATGCCGATCTTGGGCCGTTGGATCTTCGGTCGCATCCAGCACCAGACAGGCGATGTCTGCGGATCGAATCGCTTGTTCATTGCGTCCAATCGCTTCTTCCTCCAATCGTTCCGTGATGTGGCTGCGTTTGCGCATGCCAGCCGTATCAACCAGCACAAGATCACGATCACCATATTTGAGCCAGGTATCTTGCGGTTCGCGGGTGGTGTGGGCGATTGGGGAAACGATGACACGTGTTTCGCCGAGAATTGAGTTCACGAGGGAAGATTTTCCGACATTTGGACGGCCAATGATGACGAGTTTAAGTGGTTCGACTTCATATTGTGGAATCGCTGGATGATCTAAGCGCTCCAATTCTTTCAAAATTTCATCCAACAGATCACCGACACCGAGACTTGTGGCTGCACTTACGGCATGTGCCTCACCAAGATTTAAGCGATAGAGTTCTGGTTGATTGGTGAGAGACATCTCCTTTACTTTGTCTGTTTTATTCGCCAGCAACCAGACATTCGAGTTCAAACTTTTGGTTTTTTTTGCGAGTTGGACATCCTGCACCAAAACTCCGGCTCGTACATCAATCATAAAAAGGACAAGATCTGCGTCTTTGATCGCGCGTTCGGCTTGTTCACGAATGCCCTGACCGATTTCATCTTTCTCCGTATCCATGCCGCCGGTATCTACTAATTCAAACACCAGACCATTCCACAGAACGCGACCGGCTTTTCGATCGCGGGTGGTGTGGGGTTGGTCACTAACCAGGGCCTGACCAGTTTCTGTCAGACGATTCCACAAAGTCGACTTGCCAACATTGGTTCGGCCGACAATGGCGATTTGGGGGAGGGGAGATGACATAGAGGAATGATGAAATTAATTTGATAGTAATCCGTAGCTAGCTTCGCCTAAAATAACAAGAAAATCTGCATTCGGCGACAGAATGCGTTCGGCGGTCCGATGATTTGTGTAAATGATGCGTGTGGAACTGGTCTGTGAGGGACTGGTGATTGACACATCCGCGTTCAAGAGTTTGCGTAAACGAGCTAACTCAATGGACTTTTTACCCTGGGTTAGGTCGTAGATCATGGTGCGTTCATTCGCGCGATCCAAGGCATTCCCAAAGGAGCTAATTTCATATCCGTCTTTTTCTAGTTTTGCCGCTACTTGTGCGGCAAAACCTGTGCGGGTTGTGCCATTTTTAATCTCCAATTTGATCGGTTCAGCTAGATGATCTTCCTTTATTTGTTCGTCGTTTGTCGTAAATGGATTTTGGGCCAGGGTACGAATGTCTGACCAGTCGGGTTTTTTGGGGAATAGCATGTAGGACCCATCTACATTTGCCGCGGTGAGTTCTCCATGATTTGGATCATCGGTGAGGACTTTGAGGGAGATGGCTTGGGGAGAAAAACTTGGGATGAGCGGAGCAAATGTCAGCACTTGCCAGGGAGTCAGGTCACTTTGGATGTGAGTGGATATGGCGGTATAGAGGGCGGAAATTTTTGATGGATCCGTCAGTGTGCCCAAGGATAAAAGTTTCTCGCGCACGGCGAGCAGAACCAATTGTTGGCGTCGGCTGCGTGCAAAATCAGAACCCTCATTGTTCGACCCATGTCGTGAGCGGACAAATGTGAGAGTTGTTTTTCCATTCATGTGTTGGGAACCTTGTTTGAATGAAATCGTCATGACCTCGGGAGTGACATCGGATACGGGGTAAGCGGGATCAACGAATGATTTTTCGACACGAAGGTCAATTCCACCAAGCGCATTAATAAAGTCTTCAAATCCACGAAAGTCTACACGCAGAACATGATCAATACGCACTTCCAAAAGTTTTGAAAGGGCTTCTGCCGTATATTTTGATCCTTCGCCTGGATGTTCTTGTTCGGCGTACGCATTGACCGAGTTTATTTTTTCAAATCGTCCGCCGCCTAAGGGATAGGCGAGATCACGCGGGATAGAGAGGAGAGCGATTTTTTTTGTTTGCAGATCAAGTGAGGCGAGGAGAATGGTGTCTGTCAGTTGAGGTCCATCATGGCCTTCACCGCCCACACCCAGGAGGAGGATATTTAATCGATGATCTGGCGTATTAAGTAGATGATCGTCGTTTGTCGCCCCAAACATCCCGCGCAGATCCCTCAGGACAGGCAACTGTCCGATTTCTGTCAAAACACTTGTCCCATGATTAACCGCTCGATAGGACGCACTCGCCCCAATCGCGGAAATCCCAGCCACAATCAAGACAAAAATGCCCGCCAACACAAACGTTCGGCGATGAGACAGGGGATCCTCATTCCGATGC
>SICT01000040.1 GCA_009691315.1 Candidatus Uhrbacteria bacterium
GGTCTGCTGTTCGCGCTCATCACGGCGAGTTTTAGTTTAATTTATTCCGTGACCCGCGTCCTGCATTTGGCACATGGGGCCGTCATGATTGCCGCTGGCTACGCTTTTTATACGGGATTGACGCTCTGGCACTGGCCTCTCTGGCTCGCCATCATTTTCGCCATCATCATCGCGACTGCACTGGGATTACTGATCAATAGCCAGATTTATGAACGGATGCGAAAAAATGGTGTGGTTTCTATTGCCGGCACCTTAATTGCCACCATTTCCATTTTATTAATTATCCAAAACGTTCTCCTCGCAGTCTTTGGATCAGCCACAAAATTCTTTTCAGCTCTCCAAGGACAAGTTCACACCTTTGGAACAGTAAATGTGACGGACAACGAAGTTCGTATCATTATTTTATGTCCGATCTTATTGATTCTTCTCACCCTCTTTTTATCCAAGACACGGATCGGTAAAGCGTTGCGAGCCGTCGCTGATAATGAAATGGTCGCGGAAGTTGTCGGCATTTCCGCTCGACGCATGCGCATGATGGTATTTGGCATCGGTTCAGCTCTGGCGGGAATTGCGGGAATTCTTTTTGCCATTGAATACAGCCTCGTTCCTTCTATGGTCGTCATGGCCACCCTGGCAATGTTCTTCCGTACGATCTTGGGTGGCATTGGATCCATTGGTGGTGCTGTCTTAGGCAGTCTGCTGATTGAAACGGTCATCGCTCTAACCGGTTGGTATTGGAATATCGGGTGGGTTCAATTGACGAGCTTTATCTTCACGTTCCTCGTTTTGCTCATACGTCCGCATGGTTTATTAGGTAAAATAAAACGTTCGCTATGATTGCTCTACTGATCCACCTCCTCGTTCTCTTTGCCATTTTGGGCATTGCCGCTTTGGCGTTGAATTTGACGTTGGGTTGGGCCGGGCTGATTAATCTTGGTTTTATGGGACTGGTATCTATTGGGGCCTACTCAACAGCGATCCTCACGACTTTGCATGGCTGGCCGATGTATCTGGGTGTTATATTAGGAATGATCTTTGCCGCCATTGCCTCGCTCCTACTCGGACTGTTAATCCGTACGATGAGCGGTGACACTTTGGCCGCCGTGTTGCTTGGATTTAACTTTACAGTTTATTCCGTTGGTCTTAATTGGACGAGTTTGACGCGCGGCCCACTCGGTATCCCAGGAATTTTACGACCTGAACTCATTCGTGAAGATCGTTTTTTCTTGATTCTGGCGCTGGTGCTTTTTGGCCTCACCTTGTTGATCGTTCAGCGTATTACCAAATCTCCCTTTGGCCGTGCCTTAGGGGCAATTCGTGATGATGAATTGCATGCGCGCGTACTCGGTAAACGTGCCTTTCGCGTCAAACTGATCACGCATGTGATTTCTGGCGCTCTGGCGGGATTGTCTGGAGCCTTGCTCGCTCATTTTATCCGTTTTATTGATCCAGCCAGCTTTTTCATCCCGCAATTAATCTTGGTGATATCAATGGTATTTGTTGGAGGACTTGCCTCTACTCGAGGAACGGTCATCGGTGCATTGATCATGACTTTTGTTCCAGAAATTGTAGATATTGCCACGAATTTACCATCCGCCACTGTTGGCGCATTGCGAGCGATCATCTTCGCCTTGATTCTTTTGATGGTCGTCTTGTTCCGTCCCAAGGGAATTTTTGGAACGGTTGAATTACCTTCATATGCTGACCGCGACTAATCTTAAAAAATCTTTTGGTGGGGTCGCGGCTGTTGATCATGCTTCGTGTACGATTGAACAGGGGAAGATTACCGCGCTCATCGGGCCGAATGGCGCTGGTAAAACGACTTTTTTTAATCTGCTCTCCGGTACGATTGAGCCAGACGCCGGGTCAATCATTTTATTGGGAGAAGATTTGACCACACATAACGCGGAAGAACGGGCGCGTCATGGTATCTCGCGCAGTTTTCAACTCTCACGCCCGTTTCGGAATCTGACTGTGGCTGAACATCTTTTGCTGGCACTGGATGATGAGGATGATCAATTCTGGAAAAGTTTATTTAATGATGGGAAGCGTGATCAAGTTGCGATGAAACGCGTGCATGAAGTAATGAAAATGGTGGGGTTGGATGTTCCCGCCAGTCACGCGGGAGCTGATCTGTCCTATGGTCAAGGAAAACTCCTGGGCATTGCTATGGCGTTGATCCATCCGCATCGCTTAATGCTACTTGATGAACCAGTGGCAGGAGTCAATCCGGTGATTCGTGAAGCCATCTCGAGTATCTTGATGAAATTACGCGAAGAAGGAGAAACCATTTTCGTAATTGAGCATGACATGGGATTTATTATGCCGTTGGCTGATCAGGTGATCGTGATGGATCACGGAAAAATTCTCGCTCAAGGGACTCCGGAACAAATCAAGAGGAATCCGGAAGTTTTGCACGCATATTTAGGACAACAACTATGATTCTTTTTCTTTGTCATTCCTGCGCAGGCAGGAATCTAGATCCCCGCCTTCGCGAGGATGACAAGAGTACTTTATGATCGAAATCCAGAACGTCACCGCCGGCTACGGAAAATCACATGTGATCCATGATGTATCGTTTAAGATTGAGGTGGGGGAGATCGTGTGTTTGCTTGGTCCGAATGGGGCAGGGAAGAGCACAGTGCTCAAAGCCATTTTTAAACTTGCTACCGTTCATCATGGAAAAGTGTTATTTCGTGAGCGGGATATTTCGAAATTACACACACATGAACTATTAGAGTTGGGCATTGCTTTTGTGCCTCAAGGACGTATTAATTTCTCGACACTCACGGTCAAAGAAAATCTAGAAATGGGCGGCTATCTACTCAATCATCCACACACGCTGAAAGAAAATATGGCGTTCGTACTGGATAAATTTCCAAAATTAAAGGAGAAACTAAACGATACAGCGGCTTCCCTGTCTGGTGGTGAACAACAAATGTTGGCCATTGCTCGCGGTCTCATGATGCGACCTTCGCTCTTGCTGTTGGATGAACCATCTCTAGGATTAGCACCAAAAATCGTTGCAGAAATTTTCGAAAATCTACGCTCCATGGTCGAAGCGGGTATGACCATCATGATGGTTGAACAAAACGTTCATCTCGCTCTAGAAATTGCCTCACGCGGCTATCTGATGGCGGGAGGAAAAGTAGTCTTCGCTGGTACAGCGCAGGAATTAAAGAATCCGGAAAGGATGAAAGAACTTTATTTGGGGAAATAAATATATGCCTGGACTTGAACAAGGAGAACGTAAGCCTATCCAACCAATGAAAAGGGCAGGACTATTTGTTACGGACACGGCAAGAACACTTAAAGCAAATATCGCTCATGTATTTGATGGTGGTGATAGTGAGGTTGATTATGGCCTCGCCATAGCTATTATTCGTAGATCAGCTGGTCCTTACTCAAAAACAACTTGGGAAAAACGTGATAAAAAAGAACAGAATAAGGAGATCGATCGTATAAGTCGAACTATTCATCTCCTCAGACAAGGTCTGGAAGATCCGCAGAAGTCTACCCAAACTATTGATAGCCTTGCTAACCTCACAAAATTTGCTGACGAGATAGATGACGTACAAAAAGCGCGGTTACCTGCAAAACAAATCAATCAACTTTTAGCAATGTCTCTTCCATCGATCCAAGAAGAACTTAAAGGTACCTATTCCAAGAATATAGAAATGCAGGAAATAGTAACGAAGTTTCTAGCTTCATCAATAATCACAACAGGAGTCAGGAACCAATTAAAACAAACCCTGCGAAAATCAATGGAATTTCTTCCGGAGGTAAATGAATGGTCAAAATTAGGATTAAAAGAAGCACTCATCTTTGAATGCGGGAAAGATCAGGATAAAAAAGAATTGATTGATGAACTCATGAAACGATTAAAGGGGACTCCGGAAGAAATCGCGCGAACCAGTCGTATCTTATCGGTTCTTTATTTCAATCCTCTCAAAATCGCAAAGGAGGAAAGTGAAAACATCATGGGTATTCTTTTGGCACAGCAGGGCTTAAATCCTAAGAAAATAGTGGATGCTTGGAAACAAAGTGGCTCTAACAAGGATCTCCCAGACAAGCCTATTATGCGAACAAGATTCATGATCGGGATTGGCCGTAATATTGAACATCTTTGTCGATTGGCCTTAGAAAAACCCGGGGGAGCGAAACTGCTGTGGGAAGAATATGGTATCGCGGATTTTGGAAGATATCCCGTTGAGCTTCTGAATGAACAATGCGATACGCATGAAAAAAATGATTTGCCTTATGGGATAATTATCTCACCTCGTTACGATTGGAGTGGTGCTTTTTATGATGATGTAAAAGTTTTTGAAGATTTTTTCAAACAAATACATGACAAATATCGTCTTCGCGTCGTCGAATGTGATGGCAAAATAGGGATCGCACGAGCGCTCATTAAATTAGATAAGCGCTATGGAAAGAAACATAAAATTGAATTCGCCTATATTGGTGGGCATGCGGATGGATCAAGCATGGATTTTGGAAATGACAAAAAGATAGGTCATGAGCTCACGGTCGAGGATTTGAAAGGTCTTGGTCTACAACGCACAAGTTCTTATCTGACTCCCAATGCCACAATTATTTTGGGTGCATGTAAAGTTGGGATGGCGGGTGGTATCGGACCTATACTCTCTACAGCATTAGGATTAGAAGTGATCGCTCCTGATAACAATTCTTCTACCGAAGCCATTCATGTGGATCTATCCACAGGAATACCGAAATTTCGGGTTGAGTACGCATTTAAAGATGACATTGGTCAAACCCGTTCTTATATCGACGGAATAGAAAAAGAAAATGGGTAGATGAAAAAATTTTAGAGTTTATACCTCAACTTTAATCGTATTCGTTCCCAATACAGCTTCCAATTCTTTAATCACCGCTTCATTTAATGCAATGCGATAAGAAGATTCAATTTTTTGCTTCCCTTGTTCATTCTCAATCAAAAAATAAACGCGATAGAGACCGGGATTTCGATCAAAAACTTCGCGGGCTTTTTGTAAAAAAGAATCAGGAAGTTGTGCGCGTAGATGTACGGTGACGGCTTGTTCTCGTCTGTCATCCTCACGAAGGCGGGGATCTTGGATTCCTGCCGCCGCAGAAATAACATTTGTATCTAAATATTTCGCCACTTCATCAATATTATTCGGTGTGATCTCATAACCTGATTCTGCTAAGTATTTGAGATCTCCATCTTTTTCTTGCAATCGGCCGCTAATCACGAGCATGCGATCGGCTTGCCAAATGTCCGGGTTCTCGCGATAGACGCGCGGGAATACCACGACTTCAATATCACCGGTCGTGTCTTCCACTTTCAAAAAAACCATGGGCTCATTATTTTTGGTATAAATTTTTTTGGCTAAAGTCACGATCCCGCCCAGCCGAATTTTTTTTTCTTTTTTCTTGTTGGGCAAGTTGATCATGGATTCAAATAAACCGGTCAATCGTTCCTGGTATTCACGGAAGGGGTGGGCGGAAACATACAATCCTAATAATTCTTTTTCCCACATGAGTTTTTCTCGCGAACTCGCCGGGGGCGCTGGTTTGAGCACTAGTGGGGCATGGGAGCTCGTTCCAGAGGAAGCGAACAGGTTAGCTTGGCCGGAAGACGCCTCGCTGGTGAGCCGACGATGATATTCAAGAATGGCATCAATATTAAAATACAAAGTATTACGCTCATCAAAACGATCAAAAGCTCCAGCCCGGATCAACGCTTCCAAAGAACGACGATTAAATCCGTGATGGGTAATACGGGAAATAAAATCTGATAATGACTGATAGGATCCACCCTTTTTTCGTTCTTGAATAATTGATTCGACGACATCTTCTCCCAGACCTTTGATAGTGATTAAACCAAAACGTAGTTTATTCGTGCCTTTCACGACAGAAAAACGGGCAAAGGATTCATTCACATCCGGAGCCATCACTTCCAATCCCATACGCCGACATTCATCAACCTCAATTGTCACTCGATCAAGATTGGTACAATCACTATTCAACAGCGCTGCCATAAACGCCATAGGATAGTGGGCTTTGAGATAGGCTGTCTGATACGCAATCAGGGCATAACATGCGGAATGAGATTTATTAAAACCATAAGCTGCAAATTCTTCAAATTGTTTAAAAATAGCTTCAGCAATTTCTCGCTTAACCTCATTTCTAATGGAACCCATAACAAATTTCGCGCGCATCTCGGCCATGAGCTTGGCATTCTTTTTCCCCATGGCTTTGCGCAAGGTATCTGCCTCGCCCCCGGTAAATCCGGCCATATCTTTTGACACGCGCATCACCTGTTCTTGGTAAACTGGAATGCCGTACGTGCTCTTGAGTGCTTCTTCCATCAGCGGATGCAAATAGCTCACCTTTTCTTTTCCGTGCTTGCGCAAAATAAAACTTTCTACGAGCCCGGCGCCAAGCGGTCCCGGACGATAAAGAGCGACCATGGCAATAATATCTTCAATCACCGTAGGCTTCAGCTCTCGAATATATTTCTTCATGCCTTCGGATTCCAGCTGAAAGACTCCGGTCGTTTCTCCACGACTTAACAATTCATACGTTTCCGCATCATCAAGCGGAATACGATCAATGTCCATAGTGATTTGATGAACCGCTTGTACAATTTCTAAACAATCACGAATCACGGACAAGTTAGACAAACCCAAAAAATCCATTTTAAGCAATCCCATCAATTCTGCCGAGTGAAGAGAGTACTGAACCACATATTCAACATCTCCTCCCTGCGCTTTTTGCACCGGGGCATATTCCACAAGCGGGGAAGGAGTGATAACAATTCCGCACGCATGCTGAGAAGCATGACGTGCTGTGCCTTCCAACTTAATGGCCAAATCAAGCAAACGTTTTATACGCGGATCACTGTCATACAATGCATGTAATTCGGGCGCTTCTACAATCGATTTTTCCAAGGGAATATGCTTGCCTTGCACGGGTGGAGGAACGCTCTTAGCAATCTGGTCCACTTGTGGATAGGGCATTCCAAGAGCCCGACCAACATCACGGACCGCGGCACGCGCAGCCATGGTTCCAAACGTAATAATTCCAGCGACATGGTTACTTCCATATTTTTTCATGACATACTCAATAACGTCTTTCCGTTTCACATCATCAAAATCCGTATCAATATCTGGCATGGAAATACGGTCAGGATTGAGAAAACGTTCGAACAACAAATCATAGTGTAGGGGATCGAGGTTGGTAATTTTCAGCACGTAGGACACGACGGAACCAGCCGCGGACCCGCGGCCTGGTCCGACAATCACCCCATGCTCTTTGGCCCACACGATATAATCCTGCACAATCAAAAAGTAGGCGGCAAAACCCATGCGCTCAATGGTTGCGAGTTCAAACTCCATGCGTTCATTCGCCTCCTGACGCTTCGCCTCTTCCGGATAACGTTCGACAAGACCTAACGCGCATAATTTTCGTAAATAGGAAACACCCGTCTCGCCCGACGGTACTTCAAACTCTGGCAAAAGGGATTTGCCCAATTCCAATTCGACCGAACAACGATCAGCGATACGCCTGGTATTAGCGATCGCTTCCGGATGATCGCAAAAGGCATCAATCATATCCTGCGGAGCCGACAGCGATAGATCAACGGCAGACATGGATTGGCGATTATGATCATCCACGACCTTTCCTTCATGAATGCACACCAAAACATCCTGAGCCTCACGATCATCAACATGCAGATAATGGGCATCCTTAGTTGCAACGATAGGCGCACCGGTTTTTTTTGATAGTTCAATCAAACGATGATTCACATCTGATTGCGTCGGAGATTCGGGATGATGAACCAGTTCAAGAAAAAAATTCTGGGCACCCAGAATATCCTGATACTCGTGGACTAAACGTTCGGCGCGTTCCGTATCATGTGCCTGACAGGCCTTAGGAATTTCTCCCTTTAAACAGCCGGAGAGAACAATCAATCCCTCATGAAACTCTCGCAATAATTCTTTATCAATGCGCGGCTTATAATAAAATCCATCCAGGTAAGAACGCGAAACCAATTTCAATAAATTTTGATACCCTTGATTCGTTTCCGCAAGAATCGTCAGGTGAGAGGAGTGCGCATCAATGCCCGCACGCTTATCCGTATGTTTATGGGCCGCCACATACACCTCCACCCCAATAATCGGTTTGATCCCAGCCTTTTTGGCCACTTCATAAAATTCCACAGCCCCGTAGAGTCCTGCATGATCCGTCAGGGCCAACGCGTCATATCCCATTTCTTTCGCCCGTTCAACCAACTGATCCACATTCCCAATCGCATCAAACAACGAAAACATCGAATGCACATGCAGATGAACGAATGGGGAAGGGGTTAGATTTTCCATACGAGAACTTTCGCTGATGGCGCAAGGCCTGCGAAAGAATAAGGGGGGAAATAAATAGTGAAACTATTTCATTTTTGGACTCTCAAGGTTATTTCTTCTCGTACCAATTGTTGAAAAGCACGCCATTTATCGAAAAAGGTTGACTGACCATTGCCCCAAGGCACAATTTCATCACTCGTTAAATTTTCCCATTCCAACGAAGTTAGATCACGGATTTCATCTCTCGTAATAATCAATCCTCCTTGCATCACCGCATTCGTAATATCCATGATCCATTTATCACGTAAATTGGAAGGAATAAGCCCTACATTCCTTTTTAAAAACTCACGAAATCGTTGTGAGGCTTCCAGCTCGCGATCTGCGACCAATGCCAAAGAGTCATCTTCTTCCCCTTCGGTCAGTTCTAACACAATTCCTAATCCTACAGCCTCTTTCCCCTGATCATCCAGAGTATATTCAAATGAAGTAATATTTGCTTTTGGTGAAAAGAGATGGGCCAAAGCCGAGAGAATTGCTCGATACGCAAATGCATCTTTCTCCCATTTCTCATCAAAATCTGCGTCACTAAGATCTGCGCGTTGCATTAATTGCATTAAATCCATTTTCGGCAGCGGTCGTTCGGCAGACATAGGGTATTAAATCAGCCTATTTAATTATGGGTTAATCACATCTTAAAGTTTTCCTTTGGCTCTGGCAATGCGTGTTAACCAGGCGGCGTGAAGCATTTCGATCGTCATTTTGATATAGGCGATCAGGCCTGGAAAAAATCCTACTTTTTGCATTTTGCGGCGGATCTGGAGACCATCCAGTTTTACAGCCTTAATCTTCAAGTCATGCGCACGAAAATAGGCATTAAGCGCGGTTTCAACCCCATAGCCTTGTAAAAATTCTTTTGGAATCGCTAAAAAGTGCTCACGCTTTA
>SICT01000041.1 GCA_009691315.1 Candidatus Uhrbacteria bacterium
AAGGTGACCCGGGTGCGACACAATTTTATGTTTCCATGGAAGACGATCTCATGCGTATCTTCGGTTCTGATCGCATGAAGAGCATGATGGATCGTTTAGGTATTCCAGACGACGAGGCCATAGAAAATCGTGTGTTGTCAAAATCCATAGAAGCCGCGCAGAAAAAAGTGGAAGGCCATAACTTCGACATCCGCAAACATTTGCTTGAATATGATGATGTGCTGAATAAACATCGCACGGCTATTTATCGCAAGCGGCGCGAGATTCTTGATGCGTCAAAAGAAGCGACGCATGAAGGGGAGCGGCCGCTGAAACAAAAAGTTTTAGAGATGATTGAATTGGAAGTTGAACGGATCGTCGCGTTACACACCAGCGACGAACATCCCGAAATGTGGGATATGGAAGAGATTGAGCGCGCGGCCAAAGTCATTTTGCCACAGAATATGGATGTGAGCGGAAAAATTGCCGTGCCACAACATGAACTGGAAGGCAAGCAGGATTTAGCTGAACGGCGGACCCAGTTGATCCAATCCATCCGTTCACTCGTCGATCAAGCCTATCAAGCAAGTGAAGAAAGCGTCGGAGATGTAACACTGATGGGGGAGATGGAAAAAGTTGTTCTCCTGCGCACCTTGGATGAATTGTGGATCGAACATTTGGAATCCATGGAGCATCTGCGCCGCGGCATCGGATTGCAAGGCTATGGCCAGCGCGATCCGCTCGTTGAATACAAAAAAGAAGCCTATCGCATGTTTCATGAACTCCTGGTGACGATTCACGAACGCGTGGCCCACACGATTTTTAAATTGCAAATCGCCCGTCAGACGGTTGAACAAGAAAATCAACGCGCTCAGCGCCCTATGCAATTTTTTGGTGCGGCAAAGGAAATGGGGGAGGCAAATCAACCGCCAACAATCAACCGTCAACCATCAACTCCAAAAGTTGGACGCAATGATCTTTGTCCGTGTGGAAGTGGAAAAAAATATAAGAAGTGTCATGGGGCGTAGATAAACCATTGTCTAATTCGTGCGAATTAGCGCATAAGGAATAATCAAATATGACTGGAGATCCAAAAATGCCTGGGCCAGTAAATCTCGAAAAGGGGATGGAAGAATTGCGTGAGCGAATCCATCGTGAGATGCGAGTTGAATTAGAGGGGCGCTTGAAGAAAAACCCTAAACCTTCCGAGCAGGAACTTGTGATGGGTGCTTTCCAAGAAGAGCTTGAGCCTCAAGTACGAGAAGCTCTCACGATCATGTATCAAAAAGGTTACTCAACTTCTTCTTCGGGATTTTATGGTGGGGGAATGCAGGCGATAGATGGTGAGTTCATTCTGAACGCAGACACCGTCACTCAACTTAAAGTTTTTGGAGTCCAGGTTGAATCAGTGAATAATTATTATACCTTTCTTAAATTTCAATCAACCGCGGCGGATCAAGAAGTCATCCGTCAGCAGGCGGTACGTATCGCCAAGGCTTTGCCCGATCAGGAGATGCCAGCTTTCTATAGTCGAAGTCTTGCAGGGGAGGAATTTCGAGCGCAATACGGCGATCCATTGGAAGTGAAACGTATGCAATTAGAAAGACGATTGGCACTTGGATATCTTTTTGATGATACAAAAGAAAAGTTGGAAAGGAACCTAGAGGAAGTGCGCGCGGAAATAAAGAAGAGAGAAGAAACCATTGTCTCATTCGTGCGAATTAGCACATAAGGAATACCGTGTTATGTTTCATGCCTGCGGAATTTTTTATAACCCCGATACCCGTTCGGTTCTCTTGCAAAAACGAGATGACAAAGCCCCGGTCAATCCGAATAAATGGTGTTTGTTTGGGGGAGGCAGCGAAGGGGATGAAACGCCGGAGCAGACATTTATTCGAGAGATGAAAGAAGAATTGAATATTGAATTAAAATTAGAAGATCTGAAAAAGTTTACGAATTATTTAAATCCGAAATTTAATACGCATCGCTATGTTTATTTGGTAGAAAGTCGGGCGGATAAATCTTCTATGACGTTGAACGAAGGGGAAGATTTTGATTGGATTTCCTTAGATCGGGTATTCGAGTATGATCTAACCGAGTCAACGGCAAGGGATGTAAAAACATTTTTATCAAAGTTGGACGACTCCTCTATTTTAAGATAGTGTCAAGTAATCTTATGACCGAAATCCAACTGGTAAAAGAGGCGATTTCCAGAGATATTTTGCATAAGATGGCGCTTGAGTCATTTGGAGATTTTGTGAAAGCGGTGGTCGATATTGAAAAAAATTTGATGGTGATTGGAGGGGAGTTGCATGCGGATGAAGAACAGGTGCTTTTGGAACAAGGCTCACGGCAAGAAGATTTATGGGGAATCAATTTGTATCCCAATCAGGTAGATGAAAGTTGGATTGAGTTTGATTCGATGATTAACATTCGTCCGCGGCAGGGAAATCGATCGCGAAGTGTTGATGATGTGCAAACGCGAGAACAAATTATCCGCGTGGTCAATAAGTTAATACAAAAATAATATGCCGCATGATTCCATGGAATTCTGTGCACGTTGGCAGACATTGTCGTTAGCAGAGCAATTCGGCAATATTGGGAGCGAAATTAGCCGAGCGATCAAATGGAAGGATAGAGATTTGGGAATTTATGATCGGACGATTGATCGCGCGTTTGATTTGATTGATCTCACGATTACCGATCCGCGTTGGAAACATCGTTTAAAAGAGATCACCCGTTTTCGCGAATTATTAGGTGATGCTATGTTTGGTGGCATGCAATACCAGACGTCTTTCGAAGCGCTTGAGCGTTACTCCACACAATTTGTGATGATGAAAAAATAAATTATGGCTTATTATAATAAAGTAGGCATGCTCATTTTCAACGCCGATCATTCTGCGTTTTTGGTCGGCGAAACAAAAAAGAAATTTAATAAAGGCGAGCGGCCTGTGCAATATTTGATGCCAGGCGGTCAGTTTGAGCCAGGGGAGTCAGCCACGCAATGTCTAGCGCGCGAGATTCAAGAAGAGTTGATGTGCGAGGTTGATCCAGACAGTTTGCAATTTATCGCTGAATACTTGGATGTTTCAGCGGCTAGTCCGGATCGCGATGTATCGATTAAGTTGTATCAAGGCCAATTGATCGGCGAACCATTCGCTTGCTCCGAGATCGCCGCATTGCATTGGATCAGCCAGAAAGAATATCAGAGTGAACTGCTTTCGCCGATCATTCGCAATAAAATTATTCCAGACCTGCTACGACGCAAGATTCTGATGTCGTAGGAATGACAGAACTTTGTTATAATGAACCATGTCTATGATCACTTGGATTTTATTAATTTTTTGGATTCTCGTGACGGCTAGTATTGCCAAGCGAGTTTTGAGTTAATTTTTATGGCTATTTTTCTTCGTATTTTGTTGGGCATTGCAATTGCTTTTGTTGGATTTCTTATGGTTTTGCGTACGGCATTTTTTATTGAATATGTTGGTACGATCTATTGGGCGGAGGTTAAATTTGGGAGTGGTGGCACAAATCTTTTTTATAAATTACTCGGGACACTGGTCATGATGCTTGGATTTATGGTTGCGACAAATTTATGGGAGGCGCTTCTTGGTGCGACGCTTGGATCGCTTTTTACACGATAGTGTTGATATACCCAATACTTGATATTCAATACTCTCAATTATGCACCACACCGGCACGGCCCTGCTTGATCCACAAGTCATTTTAGATTACATCGGCATTCAACCAGGCTGGCACGTCATTGATTTGGGTTGCGGTGCACTTGGTCATTTCACTATTCCGGCGGCTCGATCAGTCGGCGGCTCGGGTAAGGTCTATGCCGTCGATATCCAAAAATCTGCGCTTGAGGCCATTGCTCGAACGGCGCGGCAGGAACAGTTGTGGAATGTACATCCTATTTGGTCGAACATAGAAATTCCACAGGCGACGCCGATTCGATCTCACACCGCGCATCTGACGCTCATGGTTAATCTTTTACACCAGACAACCGATCGATCCGGTGCCATGCAAGAAGCGGCTCGACTCACGATGCCAGAGGGTTTGATTTTGGTGATCGACTGGAATGCAGAGTTAACGGTGCTTGGCCCATCGGTCGATCAGCGTGTTTTTCATGATCAGATTCAAGCCTTGGCACAAGATGCTGGTTTGAATCTATCCCATCAATTTCCCGCGGGCGATCATCATGGGGCTTGGCTATTTCAGCGCGAGGAGGTAACCTCTCCGGAAGCAACGATTCTTCATCAATCCCACCCTTTTCACACCTTTTGATTTTATGCCTGGATTTTTCGCTCCCATCTTTCACCTGTCTTTCTGGCTCCAAGTTCCCGATGCACTTTCTCCCAAGATTGGGCTGGGTATATTTTGCTTCATGCTCGCCCTCTTGATCATTTGGGTTGCCACTCAACTGATCGAATATTTTGCTCGCCGAAATAAAGTCTTTCGTGACCGCTGGAAGCTTGAGAAGCCTTTGCGTCGTGAGCTCGGTAGAATTTCTGAGTTTTGTTTCTGGGCAGGAGCGAGTGGTCTTCTGTGGTATTGGCTTGTGACCCAGCGTATTCCATTCTTTGGAATGCGCATTGTTTTTTTGATCTGGTTGATGGGATTTGCCGTTTGGGCTGCTTTTATTATTCGCGATATCGTCCGCCGCAAAAATGGCATGTCTGAGGAAGAACAGCGGTTGGCTTACGAGAAATGGCTCCCAAAATCGAAAAAGACTTAAAGTCATGTTAGATGCGCGACAAGAAACTGGGCGTCGCGGGGAAGATTTAGCCGCGGCGTTTTTGATGGCAAAGGGTTTTTCTTTGGTAGAGAGGAATTGGCGTTGCCGAGCAGGAGAGATTGATCTTATTGTTCGTCGAGATCAAGAAGTACGTTTCGTAGAAGTAAAAACGCGCTTTTCAACAACCTACGGGTTTCCGGAAGAGGCCATTACGCAAACGAAAAAGCATCATCTTGTGAAAGCGATTGACTGGTGGTTATTGAGTCATCCTGTCCCCAAGCATTATCAACTTGATGTGATTTCTATTTTAACCCTTCCAGGACAGAAACCAGATATTTGTTGGATTGAAGCTATTTAATTTTTTTGGTTCAGGGATTGACAGGATGAGATTTCTTTGATAAGAAATGGGGTCATTTATGAAACCCCTGACGATTGTCATGATCGGTCAAAAAGGGCTACCGGCGCATTCCGGCGGGATTGAGCGTCATGTGGAATTGTTAGCTTCTGGTCTCGTTGCTAATGATCATCGCGTGATTGTCTATGGACGTCGGTGGTACGTTGAAAATAGACTTGCTCCTCGGGGTGTTGAACAAAAGTTTAGTTGGGGGATTCGCACCAAGCATCTCGACGCCATCACCCATAGCTTTACGGCTCTGTGGTCCGCTCGTCATGATCACCCAGATATTCTGCATATTCACGGGAGCGGTGTTGAATTGCTTACTCCTCTGGCAAAGCTGTTATTTCCTCAGGCGAAAATTGTTTACACACTTCACTCCCATAATCATTTTTTATCTAAGTGGAGTCGTTTTGCAAAATTCATTCTCCATCTGGCTGAATGGTTAGGCTGTCATTTTGCAGATCGGACGATTGCCGTGTCTGAGACGCTGGCCGCTCATTGTTTGCGCAACTATGGCTGTCAGGCGGTTTACATCCCACATCCTTTTTCTGTATCAGCAAATCTTCAGACAGCAGTCGGTTCTCTGCCAGCGGATCTTCACGCAGAAAAATATCTTTTATTTGTCGGCCGTTTGATCCCGGATAAGCAGGCACATACTTTGATTGAGGCCTATGATCAGGCTCGCCAAGAACGCCCGGATCTATTTCAGGATATTCCGCTGGTGATTGTTGGGGCAGGAGCTTGGACCGATACCTATGTCAAAAATCTTCACCAGTTAGCAGAAAAAGTTTCTGGCGTAAAAATGTTGGGAGAAAAGTTCGGTCAAGAACTCCACGCCTTGCAAGCCCAGGCGTTGACGCATGTGTTTCCTACTTCAAGCGAAGGGCTGTCCATCGCTATGTTGGAAGCAGCTGCTTTTCACCGCCCCATGATTGTGACGGCTATTCCGCAAAATGGGGAAGCGACAGGCGGCCATGCTCTAGAAATCATCCCTTCTTCTATCGGCGATTTATCCCGTGCCTTGATCACCATGCTAAGCCTATCCTCGGAAGACCGTAAACAGATGGGCGATGAAGTCTACGCATATGTTTGCCGTACATTTGATTCACAGCGCCGCTGTCTTGAGGTACGCACTCTCTATCAAGAACTGGTTTACGATCGCGCATTTTGTCAGTCATCTTTTTTGTTCGCCTGAGGGGTGCGAGCCGCCTCTGGCGAGCTTCGCCCTGGTGGGCGAGGAGAGTACAAGGTATTACGAATTTTCCATTTTTCGACCCATTGACCAATCCCTTTTTGATCGCGTTTTTTTTGTATATGTGTTGATTGTTGTGACCAGGCAATTAGAGAAGTGAATAAAATTTTGTAACGGTTCTGAACAACGATATAGCGGAGCTCTTGTTCCTGGAGCGCACGGCGAATAGTTCGTGCATTGACTCCAAATAGTCGAGCTGCCTCGCTGATGGATACGCGAACCGGCTGTTCATAAGATGGAGCAATATTCATAGTAAACAATCTATCATGACATACGTTATTTGTCTACAATAATGTAGACAAATATGGTATCGCAGACTACTTTTATCTATTTTCAGGCTTGCTATCTGGGATAAAATCCTGTAACCTGAGATGAATCTATACGGATTATCATGTCCAGTCTTTTTGATCATTATTTGCTTTTTCGTCTGCGTACGAAACGTGACGAGCAGGCTTATGCTGAGCTATACGATCGTTATGTAAGCTCTATCTATCGTTTTGTTATTTTGAAGGTTTCTTCTAAAGAAATTGCTGAAGATATTACCGCGGAAACTTTTTTAAAATGTTGGCAATTCATCCAGACGAATCAAGTCATTACGAACTTTCGAGCCTTGCTTTATCGCGTGGCACGTAATCTAGTGATTGATTTATACCGTAAATCTGGGCCTTATGATGCAGGTAATACTGTAACGTTTTACCCTGTTCAAACGTCTATTCAAATAGAAGATGATGAACAAATCCACGGGTTCGCCTTTTCAGACCATGCTCGAGATCAGATGCGGATAGAAGCTCGAACTGATCTTTCCTTGTTCTTAGCCCAACTCGGGCATCTGAAAGAAGATTATCGTGACGTCCTAACTCTGCGATTGATTGAGGATTTGCCTTTTGCAGATATTGCCAAGATTTTAGAAAAATCTCCCGGCAATACCCGCGTCATCTATCATCGCGCGATGAGAGCTCTACAGGATCTGAATCTGAATGCGGAAAAGAAGTCATAACTATTCTCATGAATAACGACCGATTAATAAAACAGAGAATTCAATCCATACGCATGGCCTCTCAGGAGATCACGCCAGATTTGGTTTGGATGAAAAAAACTCGCGAAACATTGCTCATGCAGGTAGCGAACGGTTTACCAGAAGCTCCGGTGCCCTTTTTCCAACGAGTGCGTGAGGCCACCCGTTCATTTATCTCGGCAGATGTGTTGCGGGCGATCCGGCAGCCTTTGATGACTACCCTGTCTATTCTTGGTTTGCTGATTGGCGGATCTATTGCGAGCGTGTCTGCTGCCGAACGTTCTGTGCCAGGAGATTTTTTGCACCCAATTAAATTAGCCGCTGAGCAAGCTCAATTGGCATTTACGTCCGGGAGAACGGGCAAGTTAAGATTAAAAACACAATTTCTTGGCCGACGTGTGGCAGAAATTCAACAGATCGTTTCTTCCAATCTGTCGCAGAAACCGGAGCGTATTAACGCGGCGGCAGATATCTTGAAGCGGGATTTGGATACGGTGAAAACACAACTTCATGAAGTGACCAATCAAGAATCTGTGGGGCAGGTTGTTGAAGCTGCAAAATTTGTTGATCAAAAAAGTTCAGAAGCGGCCAGTGCACTCAAGACCGTTAAACCAGACGCTCCATTGGATGCGCAAAACAAGATCGGTGAAGCGGAGGCAGCCGCCGTAAACGCGGGCGTGCAAGCCATTCAGGTTTTGGTGGAGAGTCATAGTCAGCCCGGTGGTGAGAATACGATTACGAATGATGAACTGATTCAATCTATCCACGGCAAGGTCCAGGGGATTGAAGATAATATTATAGATGCGGCGAATAAAATTTTATCCTCCGCCTCGTCTACGAATGCCGGCTCTACTTCTTCTACCTCATCCCTGTCGATCATCAATGTATCTACCTCCTCCTCCATGGCTCAGATTTTGGATGCGAAAAATTCTCTCGCTCAGGCCAAGCAGCTGCTCCAGGAAGAGAAGCTCGATCAGGTGACGGATAAGTTAGCTCAAACGGTTAAAGTGATTGCGGTTGCGGAACAGATTGCAGAAGCGGCTAATGCGAACGCAAGTTCAAGCCTTATGCTGCTGCCTACGTCTACCAGTGTTTCCAGTACGCTTTTGGTTAGTCCCTCGTCTACCAGAGCCGTATCAGGATCATCTACTACCACTTCCTCTCGTTGATTCAACCTCTTCCAGGGCATCTGTGTTTTTCGAAACACGGCTATCCTGACGGGTGGGAGAATCAGCCCTGCGTTTTACGCAAGCAGAGTCTCAGGCCTGTTCTGTTAATTTGCAGTTGCTCGTTTGAATCCAAAAAGGTCGACTCCGCAGAAATGCGGATGGTTCAAACGCTTTTGTTCTATTATTAAAAACCCCTTAAGGGTTTCATCTATGAGTAAAAAACTCCATAAAATTTTCTCCAGCTTCGTCACTTTGACGACGATTCTCTGGTCCGTCGGGTTCGGAACCCTCGCCCTTCCAGGCGTGGCTTCCGCTGCCGTGATCTCGGCCGGTGATCTCGTCAAAGCATCCGGTCCAGCTGTTTATTACTATGCAGCGGATCAGAAGCGTTATGTATTTCCAAACGAAAAAAGCTACTGGTCTTGGTACAAAGATTT
>SICT01000042.1 GCA_009691315.1 Candidatus Uhrbacteria bacterium
CGTTCCATATTCCAAAAGCCCTGTCAATGGTGGATAAATATTCATTTGATACTACTGGATACCAAAATATAAAAATGCCGCCACCTGATGAAGCCAGGGGGCGGCAGAAAAACAAGATTGAGATACAGGCGGCCTAGAAGCGCAGGCTTGGCGTCCTTGGCCCTCACTCCGAAAGAAACGCCGTTGCCGAACCAGCATAAGCATCCGGAAAAGCAATACCGTCAGCATTGAGTGCCAGGAGGCCGTGAGGGGCTCCGCGGATTTCCCATCGCGGGGCACAACAGAAATCACCATCGCTCGTCGGAGCAGACTCATCGCCCGCACAGATGACAGAAAGGTCACCCTGATTATTCAACCGTTCCGGATGAGTCAGGATAAGGATGCCCGTTGCAAAAGCACCAAGACCAAACTCATTGGCGTTGAACACCATACGAGCCCGTCGGACGCTCTTGCCGCGGTGAAGGAATCCGAACTGAATCGGAACGATCAGAACTTCATGATCTTTCTGTTGGTTAACCAGCTGTTGAAACATGATGACCGTTCGTTCCGACTGTCGTAAGAACTCTGCTCCGAGCGTGCGCGCCTCGAAGTTTATGCATTCTTGCTTGGATGCACGCATTCTGGACTCGATCATCTTGAAGGCTATCTCGACCGCCTCGCCGTAGGTCGACGCGATTCTCTCCCAACGCGGGATGACTCCGTAGCCTTCGGCCAATATCGGAAGCGGACGCTCCGCCAACGTCTCGTCCGCATTTCCGATGTCGGGGAAAAACTCACGAAGGATGCTCATCTGCTCCGCAACCCCCTTCACCCTGAAACCGCTCGGATATTCCCTGAGGTAGACACTTGCGGGATCGATTTCCTCGTCGGAGTACAGGTCGGACAATGAGCACTCCGTGATCCTCGCGAGGAGAGGCGGTCTGATCTTGGCCCGAAACTCATCACGACTGCTGAGCAACTTATCCATGCCATCCTTGCTCAGATTCGCATCCCTGAGCGCCCGTTCAGCCGTTTCTTTGACGACTCGCAGATACCGCTTCTTCTGACCAGATGTGATGGATTGGTTTTCCGGTTTTGTCATATTGAACCTCTTTCTTTTCTTCAGGTTGATGGGTATCTCAACTACAGATCGAGAGTCTTCTCTAGAAACATTGTAAAAAAGCGACCCTGTGTCACCCCGACGAATCGAGGTGAACAGGACCCTAAGTGTTCAAGTGCTACTTGCTGACAAACAGGACGAAGTGCCTAGGAGGAAATTTGTCGTTGATCAACCATCGGCTGTCGAAGGCGCATAGACCGTTATTGACGAACCCCACCACATACTGACCATCTTCGGACAGCGTGGATGAGCCAAGAGCGATGTAGCCATCGAACTCAGGATGAGCCTTCAGGAACTCATATGCCTCCTCGTGCGTCACCGTGAGGTAGCCGTTCGGAGCGACAGTATTATGCTGTGCGAGGCCCCAGGCAATCTGCTCCTCACGGTTCCAATCACGACCGATGTGATTAAGGAAGAATGTCTGCTTGCCCGGCATCCTGTCTATGCCGACGCGCGAAGCATGGAGCTCCCACTTATGTTGACCATCGAAGAGATCTGAGACCCTGTTTTTGCCGAGCTCCTTCTTCAGGTCGGCGAGCGACGGGAACGGGGCGTAGGTCAGGTGAACGCGGTAGTGACCGATTGGGAGTTGCTTGATCATTGTCTTATCTCCACTTTTGTTGAGTTTTCAAGGTACGTTCGTCTTTTTGTCGAAGATATTTGACTATCCTGACTATTGAATATACTATATAAATTGATTATTATCAATACATATGTCGACAGATATTCGACGACAAAAGATCGTAAGGATACTTCATGAGCTCGCCTTAGATGCACGGGAGATAGAAGTTTTCTTTTCATTACTGGATTTGGGCAAAGCCAAGGCCACGATACTTGCAAAACAGGTGAAACATATTCCACGTACCTCTATTTATGACATCCTTCAGTCACTTCAGACACACGGTTTGATTAGCCAATTTATTGAAAAGGATGAAACCTACTATCAAGTAGAAAATATCGAGCATGTGGTTGATATGATTGAGGCACAAAAGCAAAAATTGACAGAGAAGCAAGATCTTATTCGTTCCGCTAGTGATTTATTTCATCAAGTTAAAGCTGGAACGGCGTATCAACCAGCTATTAGATTTTTTGAAGGGAAGAATGGGATATTGGCTATCCATCGAGAGCTCCAAAATGCCCGCAAAGAAACACGAACGATTGTAAACATCGCATCGGTCCATAAAGTTTTTTCCTCCATGTTACATGAGGATAATTTGAAAGATTTTCAAACATATAAAATTCTGAAAAAGGATCTCATGATAAAGACATTGGAAGCCGAACGATATTTGAAGGTTTCCCCTGTTGGTGAATTTCATCAGACGAAGTGGTTACCTGAAGAGGTCGCTTTTCAAACAGACACTCTGATTTGGGAAGGGCATGTAGCAATTATTGATTACACGGGACATCTATCCGGAATCGTGATTGACAACCCTGCGATCGCTGAAACATTTGTTGCTTGGTTTGAAATGATGTGGAGAACTGCATAGCTAGATCTCCTGCTAGGGTCTATGCAAAAAACACTAGATTTTCCTAGTGCTTTTTGGTGGTGGACCCACAGGGAGTCGAACCCTGATCTTATCCATGCCATGGATACATACTACCGCTGTACTATGGGCCCGGATCTGCTGACGAGCAAAAACGTGCCAGGATTGTGTCAGAAGTTCTGACTCGCGTCAACGTGTCGCAGGTTTTGATTTGCGCTTTACATTGATTTGATTCTTCGTGCCCTCCGGAAGAGGTTCTGGGAGAGCGGGTTTGGTCACAATCTTACTTTGACGCTGTGTGATGAGGGCCTGCAAACGTTCCTGAATCACTGCATTGTCTGGAAATTGTGTAGCAAGAGTTTGCACGTGCTGAATCGCAGTATCAATCGCTCCGGCTTCTTCATACAGAAACGCCAGATACCAACGCGCATTGGCATTGTTCGGGTCTACTTTTACAATCTGCTGAAGCAAATCAAGTGCCCGCGGCTTTTCTCCTTGACGCGCATACAATAATGCCAGTTCAAAAGCGACCCCTTCGTCCTTGTTATTTAATTGTAGGACTCGTTCCAGCTCAGCGATCGCCTCTTTCAGCTTTCCTTCCCTCTCATCAACCACTCCCAAATAATAATGCGCTGGCAAATAATCAGATTTGAGCCCAATAGCATGAACAAATGCCTCGCGGGCCAAAAACAAATTTTCGCTAATATATTTCTGTGTAGCCGCTCGCATTTTCTGATCTGAAGTATTAACCAAACCTCGATAGACGTCTGCTCTCATCAGATAAACCTTGCCCTTCTCCGTAAAAATAGTTGGATTCGTGGGTTCCAACATTTCCGCCTGCTGATAAAAAGTAATCGCAAACTGATCTGCGCCACGCATCGTTGGAACGAGAACCTGATAGAGGTTTCCTCGCTGAATCCAATTCTCTACATTGGCCGGATGTTTACGCGTAAGTTCTGCCGCCAGATCAAGCGACTGAGTGATTTCTCGCTGAATCTCGGCCTGCGTATTCGTCGCTGACCCTTGCATTAAGTTCGTCGCTTGTACTAAATGCGCTTGAGACAAATTACGCAAAATAAGTTCGTTCCAAGGATTTAATTTTCGCGCCTGACCAAGCTCATTGATGGCGACTTCAATCAAGGGTTTAGATTGGTACTGGCGGATGGCATGAACCAATAAAATATCTGCGATAAAACGTTGACCTATGAGCCAGATGATGATGAAACCAAACAAAATTTTTATGCAAAGAATCCCGCTTGCCACTCCTCGCTTCCATCCGGAACGATGAAAATCCCATTTCCAACTGTGGTGTGTGGCGAGAGATCCAAATAAACCGAGTAAAATCCAAAACAAAAACTGTTGAGAGATGGAATCGTGATACACGATCATGATGAGAACGGTGGTCAGCAAACCAAAAAATATCGCGCTCTTCATGGCTCGCTCTTCCGTAGATTTTTCACGTACCGCATGTACGCCACTCTTGATGAGCACCGCCAGCAAAAAAGCGACCCACAACCACATGCCGATCAATCCAACCGTCGGCAATAAAGTCAGCCAAGAAGAAAATCCTCGATCAAAACGGTTATTCCAAAAAAGCGAGGCATTAACCGCAGATTGATGATATTTTGCGTAATCAAACACCCACGTGCCAGGTCCAGAACCAAATAAGGGATGATTCTGTAAAGTCCCTCGAGCAATCTCAAAACTCGCTGAAACAGATGGGGAAATTTCTGGAGCCAGCGACAGATGAAATGGCGCAGGCACAAAAATAAAACCAAGGGACAGCACCATGAGAGCAAGCGGAACGATAAAGAGCTGAAGGGAGAGACGACCATGGTGATGATAGAGGGAAAAAATCACGAGAAACACCGCGGCGGAAAAAATGACAACCCAAGAAGAACGAAGGTTAACCAAAATCAATAAAATAAGCGAGATGATGAATGAACTCCACAAAATGGCTTGAAAAGGCTTACTGAATCGAACCTTGGAAGAGAACAGAACACTGGCCATCAAGAGTGGCACGATGAGATACATGGCAAGTCCATAGACATTGCCGACAGAAGTTGTCACGTCGGCTCGCAGGATCTGCACCAACCCAAATAACCCTGCCACACTCGAAACCGCGAGTACGGTCATGAGAATACGTTGCACTTGCTCGAGAGAACGTAAATAATGCCCAGCCATCACATACCAAAAGGCACAAGCCGCAAGAGTCATCCAGGCCCAAGACATCTGCCCAGACATGCCAATAAGCGATAAAAATCGATCTTGCGAAACAAGTGAGATGATCAGAAAACCAAACAACAGAAAACCCACGGCCACATGCAACCAGTTATAAAAAAAGATCACTTTACGTTCACACAAAATTTTTCCGCACCAAGCAATTCCCGCAACAGCAGTGAGGATAACAAGCAGGGTTTGTTTTGGAAGCTCTAAAGAATCAAGAAGAGAGGGAACAAAAACCAGAGGAACGAGGATGATGACAAGAAAAAAGCAACCCATGATGACTCGATCGAAAAAACGGATCCAGAATGCTTCACGAAATCTAAAACGCGAAAAAAGGTTCAACATAAAGACAATCCTATTATATCACACCCCCTGAATGCTCTTACAAAGTTGAAGTTGTATTGGTGTCAGGCGTAGATGAGGCACTGACAGGCGGAGGAACAGGCTCTGGCGCGATAGGAAGAATCTCCTGGGTCGAAGAGACATTATTTAAATTGAGTGGTGTCATGGAAGATGTATCTGGTGTGATGACAGGTGTAGGTGTAGACGTAGCAGGCGAGATGATCGCCTGGGTAGATGTTGTTTGCGTTCCAATGACGATCGCTCCAGTCATAGGATCAACTTGAGCGAATGTGCCATCTGAATGATAAATTTTTTCACCACCAATCGTTGGTTCCACGCGCCAGGCAAATGTTACGTCATGAGTCTGCGCTTGTTTAAACAAAATATCAAAACCAATGTCTGAATACTGGTCGGTCCACCAACCCCCTTCAACTTGCCCACGTGGTGTGGCCTGAACATCAGGATAGGCTCGAAGTGATGGGAAGGATACATGCACTCGAACCGCTCCAGCCGCGACCAAAGCGAACCCACGATACACATGCGCAGCAGAGACATCACTCGCCTGCTCCGGAATCGGGGCTGGCGAAGGAGTCACTGGAGTTGGTAATTGACTAAGCTCTTGTGCCGAACCACCCCACCACATCGGATGCACGAAGACCTGGATGAATCCAATATCACTTCCATCATAATCTTCCAGCGCCTGACCAACCACGGGCCCAGCGGAGATGGTTTTCACCGCCACGCCTGGAATGGTTGAGGGCGCCAAAAGATCGCCGGCATGAATGGCTCCTTTGATGGTTGAGACTTTCGTGGGCACGCGTCCGACCAAGGCAATTGGATACGTTGAACTCGCCGGACGTCCGGCAACAAATCCTGGCTTGGTCGAAACAATGCCCATGACAATCTGTTTGTCTTCCAAGGAACGCTGAACATGCATGCGCCCACGCTCGCTTATCGCCACCACGTCTCCAGGTTGAAGCTGATCCGGTGAATAGTAACGTTCGGCAAAATCATACGCATCATCTGATTGCCAACCGCTCGCATTCGTTGAAATATAGGTTGAACTTGCGCCCTGGCTATTATCGACAAATAAATAGGTGTCACGTTGAGCTTGGCCGCGGGCAGAAGGATACAGTTTGCCGCTCAAAAATAAATCTCCTGATTGATTCAAACTCAGCAGAGTGGTCGAGGAAGTATTGCTGATAGTAAATGCGGAAGATGTGGGACTGGTGACTTGGTTAGCCAAGGTAAAATCCGATGTTTGAGCCTGAGTGCCATCCCACGCGCGACCACGAAAGGTCACTCCCCAAGAAGAAGCGACTGTTGTTGTCGCATTGACTGAAGCGCTTGCTCCAATGACAAGTGGCCCATTGACTTTTGCCACTAATCCGTCACTCGTCAAAATCGAACTGGCATCATATCCAACATGTACGAATATTTCGATACTCCCATCAGATGTTGTGCCTGCCAGAGCCCGTCCAAGTACCGGACCAGGTCCCAAAGCTTTCACGGCAACTCCTGGCTTGGTCGGCGATAAAGTGAGTTGATCTCCAATCGCAATCACTCCATTTTCCATGGAGACAGAGACGGGTACGCGGCCAGTCAAAGCGACAGGCACGGTTTTTTTATTTGAATTCCAATCTGTAAGCAAGAGACCTGGTTTGGTTGAAACAACCCCAATAAGTTTTGAATGGATGTTGGCATCGGCACGTACAACCATACCAGGCTTGGTTTCATCAAAAGCCGAGACATCACCAGGAATCAAGCTGCCATCATTGGTTGGATAGGATTCTGCCAAGTCAAATCCAGAGAGATAGGCTTGTTGCGCGTACATTTCCCGGCTATACATGCGATAAAAATACTTGCTCGTAGAACCAATACTCAATCCACTAAGGGCTCCGCCCAAGGCGCACGTCACACCAGAACCACTCCCAATACATCCATATCCCACATATAAATCTCGATAGACTGTCCCCGAGTCACGTTCTCGCTGATAAAAGACGATAGGGACACCATTGTTTGCGCGCAGAGCCACTATCCCCCCTTGATACTCATCAACTGAATTATCAAAATAAGTAGCTCCTCCATTATTCCTAGAACAGTCTACATTGCCGCAGTGAATCACATACGGATCCTGGTCAGTCACTGAAGTAAAATTCAAATAAGCAACAAAAGGCAACCCATCCGAACCAATCGCCATAGAAGTCCAAGGACCTCGACTCGTCGTTGTCGCCGCCTGTCCTACCGTGCTTGTTGCTCCTTGCCCTGCTAATGCAACGAGTGTGCTGGTTGTAAACGTGGTGCAAGCCGCGCTTGTACAATGACCGGCGTACAAGGTATTTGTCGTTGAGGCGTAATAGGAAAAAATAGGTAAATTATCGCGACCAACAACCATGGATCCGAACGTTCCAACATCACCAGCTACATCTACCGATACAGGGGAAGGAACCGGAGTCGCTACACAATTTGTCGCGGACGAACAACGAAAAATTTTTAACCCCGTATTGGTAACATCATAATAAAGAATAACTGGTATTCCATCTGGGGGAATAACCATGCGTGCGAATTGACCTACATTGCCAATAGCATCCACCGCTTGCCGAGAATCAGCTGTCGTGCAATAAATATTTGTGCAGTGAATATAGTTTAAATCACCCTCCGTCACATCATAATAAGCCACGGCCGGAAATCCATCCGTGCCAATGGCAATGGAGGTAAATTGACCAACATCGTTTACAGCAACCAGCGTCGTCACGGCAGCGCTCGAACAGGCTGTATTATTGCAATGAGCAATCTTCAAATATCCATTAGTTGCATCATAATAGGCAATAATAGCTAACCCATCCGTGCCTATGGCCATGGATGTATATTGTCCAACATCACCCGTTGAATCAATCGTGACCGTCGAATCTGAGGTGGAACAATTAACACTCGTGCAATGTTTCACCAACAAATCACGACTCGTAGAAGAATAGTATGCCACGATCGGATAGCCGTCACTGCCAAGAGCCGCCGATGGATAACGTCCAACATCATTCGTTGTATCGACAGCCGTGTTCGCGACTGTTGCTGTAGATGTTGTCGGTTGTGTACTGGGTAAAAGGTCTCCTCCAAAGGTTGACGTCCCAGCTACATGAAACAAAGTAGATGGCGTGACCGTCCCAATCCCAACATTCCCACCCATGATGGCTAAGGTATTAGCTTGGGTTAACAATGGGGCGCTGTTTAAGCTAAATAATATCGAATTTGCCCCGCTGTTTTGCCCACCTCCAGAACCTAAAGTTATAGAATCAGTCCCCAGGGCTTGAATGTTGTATCCAGCAGCAAAAGAACGTGCCCCGCTGGCAGTTACCGAGTTGCCGATTGCCAGACCAGCATTACTCACGGTATTAAAAGCGCCGAGCGCGATACCACCATCAACCGTATTATTAGCCCCAAGTGCTCCTGAAAAGGCACCCCCGCTTCCGAGCGTATTGCTTTGACCTAAAGCGACGTGATAGACGCCACCAGTAAGGTTATTCCCGTAACCAGTCGCAAAACC
>SICT01000043.1 GCA_009691315.1 Candidatus Uhrbacteria bacterium
TTACCAAGCTTGTCATATTCCTGCCCAACGTGCTTGGTGGCATCTGCCTCATCTTGTTCAAATTCAGCGAGCGAACGAGACCGTAATTCTTCTCGCGCATCACCCAAATCACTGATCAATTCCGCGCGCATCTCTCTCAAATCGGTTGGCATCCCTTCTCCTGATCGCATCATTTGATCGGTCAATTGGTTAATCGCTTGTAACAACCCATGGGCGTGATCATAGGCGACTTTATCAAATCGATCTTGTTGACGCTCACTCAATGCTTTTCGGGCAGGATCCTTATCTTTTCCATACATTTGTGCTTTCTTAAAACTCGCTTCACTATTCTTTAGCATCATTTGCTTTGCCTCTTCATAACTCGCCTGTAAACCCCTGATCTGTTCAAACGCACCTTCCGATTCCGCTTCTGCAGATACTTCTTGCGACACTGTCGGCATCTCGGTCGTTTTGCGCATCTCATTCGTCAGTTCAATAACCGGGTTCCCATCCGCATCCACGATCGGCATCTCTTCGGTCTTACGACTCCGAGCTCTTTCCCCTGCTCGCTCCGCTCGTTCATCCAGCATTTGAGGAGAAGTTGCATCAATATAATCCAAACGATCTGCCGCCACACCATGTTCTAACTCAAGAATCTTTTTTTCTACATTTTTCATCTCACTCTTAAGCATACGAGCATCTGACGCAGGCATCCCACCCGCCTCTACCCTTTCTTTTAACTCACGATACAGTTCATTCCCATGTTCAAGCGCACGCTTTAATGCCGCATCTTCCAAATGCAATAAATGTTTTGGTGTGTCTTCTCCTCGATCATTAAAACGATCACGAATGGCGTTCAGAGCCTCTTCCGCATCAATGAATCCTTTCTGCAAACCTTCAAAATCTGCCTGATCTTTCCCCTGCTCAACTTTTTCCCCATCTTCAATCAAATCATCCATCAACTGTTGGCGCGCATGGTCACCTAATTCTTGCTGACGATCCTTGTCCAAGGTCACAACAGATTGATCGGCGATCTCCTTTCCTCCATGTTTTTCATAGGTTTGATCCGCCATCTGGTTCAGAGACTGGATCGCCTTTTGAATTTCCGGCGCAACATCCTCAACGGTTTTCCCATCTCGTTCAGCGATTTCATGTAGTTCATCTTGCAAGACAGCCTGGAGTTCCATCACGCGCTTTGCTAATTCAGGCTGCTTTTGCTCATCCTTATTCATCTGAAGATCCGTCTCTGCTTCCGCCAGCTCCATAAATAATTTAGCCGTATCAGGCTCGCGGGATTTGAGATGACTTTCCGCACGCCATAGATTTTCAAGATTCTCTAGTTCAGTACGCGCCTCATCCATTGCATTTTTTGCTGTCTCTGCAGACGTTTCGGCGCGAGCGTTCAAATCCTGTGCTGTAGCCGCAACCTCTGTATCCCCTCCTGCTTGAGTTACCCATTCGTTAATCTGCTCGTCTGTCAAAACCTCTTCCGGAAGATTCTCTTTTTCACGAGCGACCTGTTCCTTGACTTTTGCCGCCATGTCATCAAGCCAAGCAAAATCATTTTCCGTTTCCCGATCTTCCGGAACAGCTTTCAAAGCTCGCTCTGTCTTTCCCGGTTTTTCGGCAAGAGGGATATCCCTCTCTGTTGGCATCGCCTCCCGTGGTTTACGCATTGGTCCTCCGCCCATATAGATCAAGATTAAAAATAAATTATTTGTAAGATAACCCAAAATCTCGCTTTTGTCAAAACTAAAAAATCATGTTACATACAAGGGTATGCCTGTAAATCCGACGGAACAAAAAACCCTGGACACCCTTTGCGCAGACGTCTTGGCTTATGATCCTCAAGCAGATATTACAACCCTAAAACGCGCCTATCAATTTGCGGACGAGGCCCATGGCGGGCAAAAACGCGCCACCGGCGAACCCTATATCGTTCATCCCCTTGCCACAGCCTTCACGCTTGCCGAGATGCGGCTCCCTGTTCCCATTTTAATCGCCGGTATTCTGCACGACATTCCAGAAGACACGCAACGAACGCTCGAGGATGTGCGCGCGGCGTTTGGCGATGACGTGGCTTCCATGGTCGCGGGAATCACCAAACTCGGAAAAATCAAATATCGTGGGATGGAGCGCTACATCGAGAATCTACGCAAAATGTTTTTAGCCATGGCCGCTGATGTGCGTGTCGTCTTTATTAAATTCGCGGATCGTCTCCATAATTTAGAAACGCTCGAAGTCATCCCACCAAAAAAACAATATCGCATCGCCCTCGAGTCGCTGGAAATCTACGCGCCGATTGCGAACCGTCTAGGCATGGGAGAAATGAAAGGACGGCTCGAAGATGCCGCCTTTAAATATATCTATCCAAAAGAATACGAATGGGCAAAAAATCTGGCCAAGACCACGCGCGAAGATAAACAAGAATATCTTGATCGTGTGACCCGTCTGACACAGGAAACGCTCGAACAGGCTGGGCTTAAAAACGTCCGTTTACATGGTCGAGAGAAACACCTTTATTCTCTCTATAGAAAACTGCTAAAAAACGAACGTAGCATCGCCCGTATTTACGATCTGATCGCTCTGCGGATCATTGTCGATTCCGTGGCAGATTGCTACGCCGCGCTTGGCATCATTCATAGCCGCTGGACTCCCCTGAAAGGCCGCATCAAAGATTATATCGCCCAGCCAAAACCCAATGGCTATCGCTCACTCCACACAACGGTGTTTTGTGAAGATGGAGAGATTGTTGAATTTCAAATCCGTACTAAAGCCATGCATGAGGAGGATGAATTTGGTATTGCCGCACACTGGGCCTATGACGAACAAGGAAAATATCGTACGAGCACATCTCCGATGGGTGGTGCGCCACCGGCATGGGTCCACGAACTCGCGGATATCCAGCAAGAACTCGCGGACAAAAAACAATTTGTGCAATCACTAGAAGATATAAAAATCGACATATTTCACGATCGTATTTTCGTCTTTACTCCAAAAGGTGATGTGATTGATTTGCCGGAAGATAGTACGTGCGTAGATCTTGCCTATGCCATTCATACGGAAATCGGTAACACCTGTACCGGAGCAAAAGTCAACGAAGAGGTCACGCCGCTTGATCGCGTGCTTAAAAATGGCGATATGGTGGAAATCCTCACAGATAAATCACGCAAAGGCCCAAACCCTGACTGGAATAAATTCGTTAAAACCCGCCACGCCAAAGTAAAAATTAGACAATTTGCCCGCTCAAAAATCAGTTCGTGGATCAAAGGAATTTTACCGGGGACGAAATAGTTTATTCAACCAATCGCCGTAAAAGCGCTTGCAATTCTTCGTCAGAAAAAAACTTAAGCAGGATGTCTCCTTCACCTTGCACAGAACGCTTGATCTGAACACGGCAATGCAGAGCCTGGCGCAAACGCTCTTCCATTTCGATGAGATTTGCATCTTGTTTTTTTGGTTGGCGAGGATGGAAGACACGCGCTTCGGTTTGACGCACGGTAAAATTTCCCGCAAGCATGGCTTGAAATAATTTCATGCGTTCATCTTCCGTGGGAAGAGATAACAACGTGCGTGCATTCGAAGCGGAAATTTTCCCCTGCATCAGCGCCTCTTGAATCGGTTCAGGTAATTGCAAAAGACGAACGGTGTTCCCGACCTGCGGCCGGCTCTTCCCAACTTTTTTTGAGACCTCATCCTGTGTGAGAGCAAACTCCTCCATCAGTCTCACATAAGCCTTGGCTTCTTCTATCGGATTCAAATCCTGACGCTGAACATTTTCAATCACGGCAAGTTCCAATTTTTCCTGCTCTGTCGCGGTCCGAACCACCACCGGAACGGTTGCGAGTCCAGCAATCGTTGAAGCACGTAAACGCCGTTCCCCAGCGATCAACTGATAATGTCCATCTGGGAGAGCGGTGACAATCAGCGGCTGAATCACGCCGTGTTCTTTTATACTCAAAATCAAATCTTCTAATTGCGCGTGATCAAAATGCACCCGCGGCTGATGCGGATTACGCTCGACCAATTCAACCGGAATTTGATAAATTTCATGACGGGGAGCCGTGAGCTCTGTTCCCGGCATGGGCTGTGTGAGAGAGATTGGGGGAACGGATGGTACCGGCGGTTTTGGGGGGATCAATGCGCCCAATCCCCTGCCCAATCCTGATTGACGACCTAGTATCATACATTAAACAGCGCGGATGCGAATGGCATCTGTTTCACGATCCAAAATTTCACGGGCCAAACGTTCGTACGCTTTCGCTCCTTTCGAAATCGGGTCAAAGTGGACAATCGTACGCCCAAACGACGGCGCTTCTGCCAACCGTACATTGCGTGGAATAACCGCACGAAAAATATTATTGGGAAAATATTTATACAATTCTTGTAAAACATCGTCCGAGAGCTTGGTCCGGCCATCGTACATCGTAATCACCGCACCCAACACATCAACCTCGGGACGCAAACGATCTTTCACGAGCTGAACGGTCTCAAGTAATTGCCCCAACCCTTCGAGCGCATAATATTCCGCTTGCACCGGGATCAGGATTTCATCACCAGCCACGATTCCATTCAAGGTAATCAATCCAAGCGTCGGCGGACAATCAATTAAAATAAAATCATAATCATTGCGCACTTCAAGAAGCGAGTCACGCAATCTGAACTCACGCCTCTCCATATCCACGAGTTCAATATTAAGACCCGCGAGCGCGGTTGTTGCCGGCGCCACATGCAACCCTTCATGCGCCGACATCTGCACAATCTCTTGCATCCGTACCTGACCAAGAATCGCTTCGTACACGCCACGCTCCAGTCCACGATGATCAATGCCCATACCTGATGTTGCGTTTGCCTGCGGATCAAGATCAACAACCAACACAAATTTTCCAAGCTCGGCCAGATACGCCCCCAAATTAATCGCCGTCGTGGTTTTTCCCACGCCACCCTTTTGATTCACGATAGAAATAATGCGCGCCATGGGCCTAGTGTACGTCAACCAGAGGCAAAACGGCAAGCCCAACCTTACGCTTAAGATGTTCCAAATGTTTTTTGCGTTCGGGAATAAACTTGTCCGGATCGGTCCCGTATTTATCAATCAACAAGGAGGCGTAATTACCTCCCAAAAAGTGGGGCATAACGACATACGTCGCACCAGCATCATATAACAGAACCGCATCCTCAACCGAATGCGCCATGAGAATCACGATCGCCTGCTCATGAGCTTTGCGTGCTTTACTTAGAATAAAAGCGTTGGTAGAAAAATCCGGTAAGGTAGAAATAATCACTTGCGCATGCTTAAAATTTAACTCATCCAAAAATTCATTATCTTCTGCATCGCCATAACGGCAGGGGATGTTCGACTGTGACAAACGAGAGATGACCTCTGGATCAAAATCGATCACGATATATTTTTTTCGTGACTTGCGAATAGAAACAAGAAAATCGCTTCCCACACGATGACAACCAAATAATAAAATATCAAATCGTTCGCGTCGTCCACGTTCCTTGATCGGCAGGCGGCGCTCAAAGAGTCGTAAAAAAGGAGCGAAGACGCGTTCGACTGCTGAGGCATAGCGCACTAAATAGGTCGAACTGGCGATGGAAATCAAAGCCACAACGGTAATCAAGGGTAAGATCTCAGAGGAAAGATGGCCAACCTGGATACCGAGCAGAACTAACAAGAGAGAAAATTCACTCACTTGCGCCACAGCCACTCCCACAAAAAAACTCGTTTTCTTATTATATCCAAGAAAACTCATCAAAATAATCGCGATCAGTGGATTCCCAATAATGACATAGGCCGAAAAAACAATCATCGGAAACCACAGAGCGGACACACCGGCGAATGTGAGTTGTGATCCCAACAGAACAAAAAACAGCACTAAAAAGAAATCTCTCAACAGTTTCATTTTGGCATTGATCTCATAGTGATAGGGGGATGCGGCCAGAGTGATTCCTGCGACCAACGCACCAATTTCTGGCGTAAATCCAATCACAGAAAAAAGTGCGGCCAGCCCCAACCCCCACCCAATCGAAAACAAAAAAAGAAATTCTTGTGAAGCGGCAAAAAGTTTAACCAGTGCCGGCAAGGCATATTTGCTGACGAGATAGAGAACAGCGATGACCCAGAGAACATTACCAAGCAAAAAGAAAATCGTGTTACGATCGAATGTTCCTTGCGCGGTCGTAGAGATAAAAATGAGCAAAAGACTCGCGATCAAATCTTGGATCAAGAGCATCCCAATGGCAATTTTGCCGTAGAGTTTTTCCGTATCACGTTTATCAGACAAAAGTTTGAGCACGATGATCGTACTGCTAAAGGTCAGTGCGGCAGCGATATAAATTGCGGTGAGCGGTAGAAATCCCAAACCACGCGACAAAAAAAATCCAATCAAAGCCGTAAAAATAATCTGGCCGAGTCCTGCCACAAGTGATGCTCTGCCAACCTGTTTCAAGACATACGGACTCAAACTCAAACCTACGAGAAACAGGAGTGTCGTGATTCCAAGTTTAGAAAATACTTCAATCGTATCCTGTGCATGAATCAAATTGAGAACCAACGGCCCAACCAAAATACCGGTCAAAATATGACCCACGATCAGCGGCTGACGTAACATCTGCATCACGAGCGCGATCAGCGTCGCAATCACAAGGATCAAACTCAATTCAAAAAAAATGGACACGGTGACAGTATAACATATATTTGCCCAAGGTTTGACGGGTTCTGTTTTTTATTTCATGATGTGGGGCACTTGGGCGGATGGCGGAACTGGCAGACGCACAGGACTCAAAATCCTGCGACCGCAAGGTCATGAGGGTTCGACCCCCTCTCTGCCCACCACGTAAAGACCTTACATTTATTGTAGGGTTTTTTCATTAAGGTCCACGTGGCAGGCCAAACTTATCCCCTTGACATGCTGTTTTATTTATGGAACGGAGTATATAGTACCTTTAATCTTTATTTGACTCTCTTTATGCAAACGCATGAACCGACAAATGGCGAAATTCTTGAAGCCTTAAAAGAATACAGCGGAACAACCAATGTTCGGATTGATCAGACAAATGTTCGGATTGATCAAATTTTGGAAGCGATTAGTGATTTTGCTACTCATATAGAATCGGTCATGGCTACAAAAGTCGACTTGGAGCGATTCGCCACGAAAAAAGACCTGGAACGTTTCGCAACCAAAGTTGACCTTGAACGATGCGCCACAAAAGCCGATCTTGATCGATTTGCCACAAAAGCAGATATCCAGAGAATCGTGACCAAAGAATATCTGGATGATAAACTCGCTGATCTGCGAGGCGATCTTATCCTGCTTGCCCGTAAACAGAATCGTAAATTTGAATCGTTTGTGGAGGATTTGGCCCAGGACGGAAAAATTTCTCACACCATGGCAGATCGCATCCTATCCATGCAACCGTTTCCAAAACTCACTCCAGAACTGTTGAAACAATAATCTGTAGTGGCTGTGCCATGTGAACAGCATCAACTAAAAACAACAGTTTTATACTGTTGTTTTTACGTGGTTGCGGGGGCCGGATTTGAACCGGCGACCTCCAGGTTATGGGCCTGGCGAGCTGCCGCTGCTCTACCCCGCGATATATTTAACGTGGGGAGAGCTTAAACAAAATTTATGATTTGGTCAAATCTCTATCCAACTCTTGAAATCAACGCGGCAAGGAAAACCATTTGCATGGCAAAACCCGAGGCAAACGGCATATCACCACGGCGACTACTCACCATATTGTGAAAAAAGAAATGTAAACGATGAAACCAACGCAGTCCAGGAACCCGGAAGACTTCATACAGCGCGACGATGAGATCTGGCAACACACCGCCTGCGATGCCCATCGAAATGGCTAAACGATGATCAAAAACTTTCGTATTGAATAGAAACAGAACAAAAAATAACGCGGCAACCCCATCAATCACCACATAGGCAATGGCCCGTTTAACCTTTGAGCCTGAAACAAATCCTTTATATAAATTAGAATCTCCGTGCGGAATGATATCTGATAAAAAATGTGAGGCCATTCCTAGCACGAAGGCCAGAAATGGGTGATTGGGAAATTGCTCGGCAATGAGCGCTCCAATCGCGGCATGCGTTGTGATGAACATAAAGTAACGGACAAAGTATAGCGCGATGACGGTTGACGATCAATCCCCGATTGTTCTCCCATGATTTTTCTTATATACTACGGTAAAATCTATGGCCGAACGCTCGCCACGCGAATCAACCTCTCCTGCTCCCACAGGCCCATCCAGGCGAGGCTTTTTAAAATACGCTTTAGGCACCGCAGGAGGACTCGCGGTAAATGCCTATGCAAAACGAGCGGAGGCGAAACCACCGAATACTACCTCAGCAGATACCCCGAGAGATCTTCACGTAGAAAACCGTGACCTGGAAGAGATGATGCAATTTGAGCATCTCTCGAATGAAATGTGGGCGTTTGAAAAAAAACTCGGCGATAAAGAGAATCGCACCTGCAAAGAACAGGATTTGGCGCGGGAGGCATTTTTGAAAATGTTTGAAATGAAGATTCCTATCATACTGTCGCTGGCCGAACAACTGGATGTGAAAGAAACACAATGCTCCCTTATCGTCGGAGATGATCATTTTAGAAAACTCTTCCAATCCCACGGATATAAACTGTGGTTGATTGGACTCT
>SICT01000044.1 GCA_009691315.1 Candidatus Uhrbacteria bacterium
CTGCTTGCTAAGTAAGATAGAAAAGGAGAACATCAAAAACCAGATATTGATTACACTTATCCACAGACAAGGATTCAAAACGTAGCGACCGGCCCTGGGTCAATATTCAATCGGCAGGGTGGGTCAATATTCAATCGGCGCCAACAGTCCTGTGGCACAGCATCGTCGACTACAACAATTCGTTCATTACGAATTACGCTCAATAGCCGCTTAGCCACAGCGCTCCGCATGGCGGTCAAGGCAATGAAAGTCGGGTCATCAGCGAATCGCCCGTTTCGCGCGTAGCCATAGGTTGCATCGTAGGGCGCCTTACCGTTGCGATAGTGGAGATGCTCAAATACCAAGTCGTCGTAATAGCGAATGCGATCAAATCCGGCATGCTGGAGACGCTTGAAAATATCGAAGAGATGAACATCGATGAAGGCTCTTCGGTATGCGGCAGGGTAGGGATCAGCAAGGAGTTCGCAGGTACGTCGCGACATAATCGGAAAAGTGCAAAACCTGCTCTTCTTGAAAAGATCGTTCGCATAACCGAGATAGATATGGTCTTCGAACTCGGCATTCAGCGCACGAATACGATCATCCCATCCTGGGGTGCGGATCACCATGTCGTCGTTGGCGAGAATGAGCACGTCGCCCCGCGCCTTCTCAAAACAGGCGCTGTTGTAGCCACCCATGGATAAGGCAGGGCCGATAATCCGAACAACTCGAAAATCCGCGCTGTCCAGATCGTGGCTGTCTGTATCGTCTTCATCGACATACAGGATTACCTCGACTTGATCAAGGTGAAAAGTATTTTTTGCGATGCTATCAAATAGCCTTGTTACAAGGCCAGGTCTTCCGCGAGTAGGCAATAGTAATGAGATCAAATTGATACCTTTCTTTACGAAGACACTGTCCGTTTGTTTCGAAATCAGTCCGAAATACGCCGTTCCACCAGCGCCGAATTTTAATTAACCCACACGCAACCCTCGAAGCGTCAACAGCTGGGCGTCACCACAGTTCGAAAAAATTACGATTCTCAAGTGTTGAGCGGTAACCGGTTTTGCAAGGTCAACATTGACCCAGCCGTCAGGTTTATTGGGTGCGCACGCGTTTTCGGAACCGCCGACTGCTATCCATGTTTTCCGATCACTACTGCTTTCGATTCGCAACGCCTTAGGTGCACGGGCAGGCTGGCCGTCCTGTTGCAGAAATCCTATAAATTTGACTTCCCGTGGAGCCTGGAAATCGACCGTCAGAGACTCCGGATATTTTGGTGGTTGAACCGAATGCCAGCCAGGTTGAACCGTATCAAAGAGACCTTGCGGACCATAGTCGCCTGTTTTTGAACTCGCAGTGAGTATGGGGTGAGACGCCACAGGTTTTGTGGCGTCATCTGACTTGCCACAGCCAGTGGCCGCCACTAAAACAAAAGCTGATACAAGTAACCGATTGATGTCCATACTATTATCCAAAGTGATTAAAAAGATTGAAACGCAGATTTACACCTTCGTCGCAAGGCGATCCGTAATTGCCCAGAATTCAAGCATATCATTCGGGAAGCCGCGTGAATGTTCAAACTTTTCCGCCATTAACATGTAATTGTCGTAGGCGGTTTTGTAAAGAGACGCCCAGTTGCTTACAAACTCTTTGAGTTCCTCCAACCATCGCTGATCGCTGATATCTAGCTGATAGCAGCAGGCGGCAATTTGTGAGTCATCTTTTGTCCCGAACGATACCGAAGCGCGACCGCAGCGCAGTGCGGCCACGATACGCATCAGTGATAGCCAGCGCCACTCTTTTCGCTGTGGGATATTCAATATTAGCTTGGCGGACAGGTTCATCGCATCTCGATTTTTTTTCGACACGAATTTTTGAGGGCATGCCAACGAAAACGAATTCGCTTTCAATAACGCGATAATATCGGTGCGATAGTCCGTGATAAACCCCGTGAACAGCAGTTCATTAGCTATTTGACTCGTCGTTTCAGTATTCTCGATTTGAACAGGATCAAATTTAGGGAATGGAATTGAGCGAACATCGATACCCGGAAGCATTGCCGACATGTTCCGCAATTCCGGAAGATCGCCCAGCACGAAAAAACAACGAATACATGGCAGACAATCCATAAGATTCCTTATCCTATTTACCTGGGTGGCCGGATGCATGTAATCGTTATCACTCCAGAGTGGTTCACCATGGATAAAAATTTGTCCGCTCTCAAAATCCAAGTGTTCAGTCATGATAACGGCCACTTTTTTTCGCGTGGTCATACAGAACTTAATTAATACATCTCTAGTTTCTGACGAAAAGTTTTCAATCGCCACATTTAAAGACGTGTCACTGGGTTGTCTTCCTACGGATACCGAATATCCGTTTTGCTTAAATGCGGAGACAAAAAACTCCACCTGGTCACTGATCCCATGGAAGGGGTGGTTATATATCCAGAGATGAACGGGCGGTTTTTTGGATGGATGCATTGCATCAGACTCCGGCTTGCTTTTCTTTTGATTTCAGTTCAAAAGCTACTGCTTCCTGAGTGCTGACATTCATGCTTATTGCCTCTTGCACCTCGGAGATGGAGTATCCAGAGAAAGATTTGCTATAACCCTTTGAAAGTATCTTGTCGTATTCAAAAGCGCCTTCATTTTTTAAAATCGCATAAAACTCACCCCCAAAACGGATAATATTGAAGCCGAGAAATCCATCAATAACCAAATGAGGTGACATACTGTCGTCTTTATTGGGAGCAGCTTGTATCGCTTCTTTGGCAGCGTTACCGATTTTTCTCAGTACTTTATCTGCTGTATTTCCTGAGTAGCTCGACGAATATCCACCGCTGCGCGCTTTATCTGGCACAAAGGCACCCTCGCTTTGCGGAATAGCGTAGAACTTATGGAAATAGCGAAGAACGTTGTAACCAGACACACCCTGAAGAACCAGTTCAAATTCAGGCTCCGAATTTGACTTATTTCGAAGCCGCTTCAACATCCTAGCGACAAAGCTATGCAACTCCGGGTAAGGCATCAGTGCTCTTGAGATGAACCCAATTAGTCTGTGCGCCAGGTACTGACGATACCTCGCCCAACGTTTCGCATCTCCGCGAATATCTTCCCTAAGAGAAAGGTATTTTCCGCCCAGTTCACCCAGGGTATTTGCAAAGGTTGTTTCAGGGGCTTCCGGGTTGAAGTATCTGGCAAATACCGACCAGTCGCTCAATTCCATAACAGGGTTGCCATGTGCGTGTATGACCGCACCACCTAACTCCCAGACGGTACTTTGACTTTGTCCGGTATATATTTTTTTCCGAGGTTGTGTCACCCCTTCGAATACACGAGCCCATCCATCACCCTGCAGAATGCAGTCTTGCAACGAATGAGCAGTTTTATTTGGTAATGGGTCATGGGTTGAAGTAGATTCCTTGTGACTCTTATATAACACAAGCACCGCATTCCAGAAGTCCTGACTAAAAGCATCGCCGGAAAACCGCTGCCGTGCATGAGCCATCGCGCGGCTGCGCATCTGTTGGTAGGCATCGTTCGTATCCAACAAAGAGAATATCCTGTTAGTCATTTGGGCTACCAAGGAATCGTCCAGGCTCGGTGTTTTGCCATATCGATCGACCAGAATTCCGGTATTCTCATCTATGTACCAGATGGCGGCACGCACACCGCGCAACACGATGCCGTGTTGCTCATCCTCCAGATAGACCGCAGTCCCAACGGTGTCCGTGACAACGGGTATCGTTCCCAATGTCATGGCCTGCATGATGGAGACCGAGTGCAGGGATGAGCTTGGCAACAAGAAAAAATGGGCGCTGGCCATCAATGCATTTATTTCGTGGTTAGCCAGGTAGTCTTCCGCCCAAATAATGCTGCGCCCGGTTTCATCCTTCATGAAGGATGCATCTACGCCATAGTCACGCAAGTCTTCATCGCTGGGCTTTGTACAGCGCAACATCAGGAGACCATCACGACCGTTGGTTATTATAAATTCTTTCCAGAAACGCAATACGATGTGTCCGCCACGACGGAAAAAATTCGCCGGATTCTGATTTGCGGAATTGACGAACAGAAACGTCGGCCGGGAAAGTGAATATTTTTCTGGGATATCTTGATCAGCAATGGCTTTTAAGCTCAAGCCGATTTTTGAGCTGAATAATTTTCGATCGATGTCTGTGCTTGCAAAAAAGCGACTTATGCTCTCAAGCGTTTCCGGTATGTGCGAGAAAATGCCCAGGCACAGCGGATTTTCGAAAATTTGGCGATAGTGATCCCGAAGTTTTTCGTGATTCTTGAATTCGCCACTTCCTTGCTGCGCAAAAGGCAAAAATATCGAGGTAAATGATTCGCAATGAAAAACAAATGGCCGTTTGAGTGATGGGTAAGGGGCTGTGTGGTGAAACTCGATATCCCCCGCCAATCCGTCCATAAGAGCGTGGTTGGGTGGCCAGAAATATTCCTGATAGGCTTTTTCGATAGATTGGTCACCAAGTTTTTTTAACTTGCTGTTCTCTTCGTTTGCCGCCCGCAACACGATATCGCGAATCTCAATGTCGCGCCCGAACCGATTGTGCAACTTGACGTTGTCCCAAGCATGAAGTTCGACGCTAGGCGGAGCCTGATCAAACAAAGAACGGTAAAGTGGGTGAAAGCCATTTAGTGGGATGTAATGGCTCAGACTCCACGGTACCGCGACACTCAAAGGCTGGTGGTTCATTTATTACCCCGCAATACCTGTTTGATGCCTCTGGCGATACGTACAGCCCAGTTTAGCTGCAACATGCGTATCTTTTGATCCTGCTCATCAATCTGTTTTTGACACTGAGCCAGCTGAGCTTCAAGCGCGCCCACCACTGCAACTGCGCGCTCACGCGCTGCGATACCCTCTTCACGAACCGCGTCAACTTCACGTTTGTTTGCCTGCCGTTCAGTGATTGCATCTTCAGCGAGCCTGGTCAGCTGCGCATCGAGCGCAGACTCCGCCGCCATGGCGCGCTCACGCGCTGCGATACCCTCTTCACGAACCGCGTCAACTTCACGTTTGTTTGCCTGCCGTTCAGTGATTGCATCTTCAGCGAGCCTGGTCAGCTGCGCCTCGAGCGCAGACACCACTGCCATTGCGCGCTCATGCGCTGCGGCAGCCTCTTGACGCACTCTTTTCGATGTAGAAAAACCATCGATATCATCACGAAGTTGGCCAAGAGATCGATAAATCATAATATCGTCAGGTGATGCCAACTGCAAAATGGATGTTGTATCTTTGAAAAAATCAACCTTCCCTATGGCCTGTCGAATTCCGAAAAAGTGGCCTCGAAAAGAAATCAGATTAAAACCTTTATAACCTTCTACCATTAATTCTGGTTTTTCCGCCCACTCGCTTAGACTTTTCTCAAATCGCTCAATTTCAAAGTCAACCATGAATTTTTTAGTGTCGATCGCAGTCCTTTTAGGATGTTCATCAGAACTTTTTTTCTTCGGATTATCTGCGCAGCTTGCCGGTCTACGTTTTACTTTGTACGAGTCAATATACAAAGTATCTAATTCCGAATTAACGAAGAATTTCACGGCATCCATGGGCGTTTCGACAATCGGCTCACCCGGCCCATTGAAAGAGGTGTTCAGCAGGATTGGCACTCCCGTAAACCGGAAATATTCAGTAAGCAGATCATAAAAAGCCCCATTATTTTCATTAACCGTTTGTATCCTTGCAGTCCCATCCACATGAGTGATGGCGGGTATTTCTTTGGATTCAACGGTAGCATTGAACAACATGTATGGCGAAGGCAGCGGGCAGGCAGAAAACCACTTTCCGGCCTCGGATTCCAGTACCACTGGCGCAAAAGGTCGCCACAGCTCCCTTTTCTTGATTTTGTTGACCCGTTCCCAGTTCTTGGTATCCCGAGCATCAGCAAGAATTGAGCGATGACCCAAAGCGCGAGGGCCAACTTCACTTCTTCCGTGAAACCAGCCTATTACATGATTTTTTTCCAGCTCCCGTGCCGCATCCAGCGACCAATCAGATATTTTTTCGCAATCTACCTGTTCCTTAAAACATTCAATGGCGGACAGAATATGGGATTCCTCGATTCGCGGACCCATAAAAGGAAAGTTGGAGTGGTTGCTACTCTTTTTCTTCAATGGTTGATCTAAAAGATTGTGGTAGCAGCTGAGCGCTGCACCGATCGCCAACCCGCTGTCGTCACACCCAGGCTCTACAAAAACTGTTTTAAAAGGCCCCTTGTTGTAGATACGGCTGTTCGTGGGACAATTGAGCGCATTTCCGCCCGACAAACACAAATCGTCAACGACAATTTTATTCTGCCTCAAATAGTTGTGCAAAATTTCAACTAATGCCAGCGTGTTTTCTTCAAACAATTTCTGCGTACTTGCGGCTATATCAACATTAATTGGAGCGGTCATCCTTACAACATCCCCGAACGGCTCCATGTCATACCCCCTATCCTTCGCGAGTGTCAGGCAGTGATAAATCCAACACTCAACTACGGAGCTAATATCTGTTTTATGGGTTATATTTACGAGGTCGTTCCAATTACCAAGAAATTTACTGTCGTAAAAAGACGGCCTGCCATACGCCGCGAGTCCCATCAGTTTCCCGGCCGACGAGTATCCCAAGTTCATAAAAGATGCGACTTGATCGTACAAAATACCAAGGATTGAATGATGTGGGGCGATGGGGTAAATCTTATTTTCCTCGGCGTAATAAAACATTCCGCTGTCATATCCCTCCCCATTTCCCCCATCCTGAACCAATATCGCGGCCTTACGAAATCCTGACTGGTAATAACTAGAGGCTGCGTGGCAAGCATGATGGTGGATAAAAAAGGCGGGCAAGCGGCAACCCTGCAAAGAAATAGATGCAGGAAAATGAAACCCATATCTCAAATAATCGCTTTTGACTTCTGAAGATAACTTGGAAGATGACAATTCTTTTAATGTCTTAGAAGGCTTCCAAAGATCATCAGTAATATAGTCATCCAGCCAGCCAGAAAATTCATTTTCTTTACCTTCAAACTCCTTGAATTCCGGAAAATATTTTGAATACATTTCCTTCGCATAAATTTCTGACTTGGGCAAACTCTCTTCACTTAAAAGTACTGAAAAAACGCGTCGACTTAATACCGTAATTTTATCCATCGTTGTTCGGCAGGCAATATCATTTCCGCGATTAATATCGATAGATATTGAAACTTCTTCGGGATCATCCACAATAAGTTCTACTCCTTGTGTGGAGGTAATTGCGCAAAAATCGATTTGATTGGCATTTACACCGGCATCTATTAGCGCCTTGCAAATCGTTTGGAGATCGAGCGTCATCGCATGTTTGACGCCTGTTTGCCTTTCACGAATCACACAAGAAACAATTTTTCCGTCTACCAGTACAGCAGCACCCGCATCATGGCCAAAATGCAAACCAAGAATAATCATGTAGACACCGGCTTGCTCACCATTGGTAATTGAGAAATTATCTGACTCATGGCATCCATCTCAACTATTCCATTAAATCCCTCTTTGTGAGACTGAACGTGTATATGTGCCAGGTCGGTTCGGTGATCAGCCAAAACATATTGATTGTTGACCCTGTCTGAGGCAGCTAGCGTTATGAAAAAATCTCCTCTAGCGAGATTCATCTTTATTTCATAACAAAAAACAACGATCTCATGAGCTACAACTGGACGAACGTCGATCTCATCCAGCCAAGTATTGGTTCCAAAAATCTTAATCCCATCAATAGTTTTTATGGTTAACCCATAAACCGGGAATTGAAAAAGCTGATGAAATACAATTTTCATATATATTTTTATCGTATCCCCAGTTTTTATCTCAGTAGTGTCGAAATCGTCGCCGCAAACACAAACATAGTCCAAAATTTCCGCACGCTTGTTTCCTATCCTGTTCTCATTTTGATTGTAGTTTTTCCTGTTGACGCAATTATCGGCTTCCGGGATTTCCTCAAGAAATATTTCCAATTCATTTCTCGTTCGGTTTGAATCGTTCACAGCAGCCGAGGCCACTTTGAAAATATTTTCGTGGTGTGTATCAATCAGCTTTGACTTTCCACCGCTCCCGAAAAGAATTTCGAAATAAATGTTGGCCACATCATTAGGCGCCCCTATTTCCACTGCCAGCCCTTGTTCCAGCAAAACTGCACAATCGCAAAGCCGGACTACGGTTTCCACATCATGTGTCACCAATATTATTGTCTTGCCATTTTCCCGGAACTCGTTAAATTTTCTGTAACATTTATTCTGAAATTTCGCATCCCCAACAGCCAAAGCTTCATCAACGATCAGGATATCCGGATCAACATTGATCGCAGCAGCAAACGCCACGCGCACAAACATGCCGGAAGAATAAATCTTGACAGGTTGGTCAAAGAAATCACCGATATCTGCGAACTCTTCGACGGCAGGAATCCTACGCAACATCTCCTGTCGGGGAATTCC
>SICT01000045.1 GCA_009691315.1 Candidatus Uhrbacteria bacterium
GAGCATCAAATACATCTCCTACTTTGTAAGATTCTGAGGGCCCACTGATACTGAGAGAGGCAGCTTTTACCAATGGAGCGTAAAATAACGAACCACTAAGACCGAGAACGAAAGTTCCGACAACCAAAAAAAAATTTATTTTTTGCATGTTAGAAAAAATAGGAACGTAACAGCCAAAACAAAAACGCGACACTCACCAGTATAGCAAGAGAGATCAACCATCGAAAGATCAAGGAGGATGGCGGCGGCTGAACGGTTAGGCGATGATTGCCGGCCTGATCCGTGGCATCAACATAGAGATATTGCTGACGTGATTGGTTGGTCAGGTGATAGGGGCTTATGACGGCTATCCAAGCCTGTCTGAGTAAGGTGGGATCAGCAAGATCAAATCGTTTGGCAGATTCAAAAACTCGATATCCAGCCACACCTGACTCCTTATCTTGAGTAGAAAAAACCGCAAACCATTCTCCATTGAATATTTGAGGGTGTCGCACAATATTGATGGAAAACGACTGAGGGGGTGTCGTGTCTGGTATCGACTTAGGCTGGGAGCCTGATCTGACAGAGGTGAGACCGACGGACAGTTCAGTCGCCTGACCATCAGCGGTAAAAGCGCGCGCACCCAACAATTTTGGGATCACAATCCGATCTGATGAAGGAGCAAAGACCAGGTCGAACAATAACCCTTTCTGTCCATTAAATCCCCCCGGGATAATGCCACTCCAACGAATTATGGTTCCCGTGGCAGAAAGGCGGAAAGTCGGCGGCTCAATCCAGAAACTGACAATAGAATTCGCATTACGAATATGGTCTAAAAAACTTCCAGATGGAATTTCCAACGTGCCTTCGATGGCGTTTACCCGCTGTCCTTCGGTATTCAAAAAAATCTCTGATCCATCAAAATGAAGCTGGGCCGCTTGACTCACGATGGGGGCAAAAAAGAAGCCACCGGCGAACAAAAACAGAAGAGGGAAAAAGAAGTGATGCATAGCATTAGCCCGTCCAATAAAACGCGATAATACTGAAATCTGCTAAATCAATCTTTCCATCCCGATTTAAATCGACCTGCGCAGGCGGTGTACCCGCACGCTGATACCAATACGCGGCCATAGAAAAATCAATTAAGTTTACGCGAGCATCTTCATTAAAATCCCCTCGTAAAATCTTTGCGGGAGGTGACTCGACTGACGTGCTAGGGGAAGTGCTGGACACCGGCTCCAATGATGGTAGAGAAATTTTCTGGACCTTGGTAATTGTTCCTGGAGTCAACACGAAAAAAAATGTCTGGGGAGAAGAGTGAGCTCCTTGCGCATTTTGCGCGATCAAAGAAAAGGAATAGGAACCAGGCGTCAGATCAATCAAGGAAAAAGAAAATTGACCACGATCATCTGTTCGTCCGGTGGTCACGATCTGACCGTCCTTTAAAAGACTGATGTCGATCAAAGGATCTGCAGAACCTTCAAACAAAATTCCTGTCGTGACCCGTGTTGAGGTTGTAACCGGAACTGGCACGGGTAGCGGGATGATTGAACCCCCCCCCCCCCCCCCCCCACCTCCCCCATTTACTGAGACGCAAGCCGACGCATCAAACGTGCAACCAGGACTGCATTGCAAGGCCCCGGAGACAAAACCGACCGTCTGACAGGTTTGGCTGCGCAAATCATTCCGATCACATTGCTCATCCGTCTCAATAAGATTATTTCCACAAACAGAAACTTGAATAGTTGCCTGCACCTGCGCCGTCGCACTCGCCTGAACGTTCCAAACAGAAACACCCCATCCAATCAAAATCAGAAAGACGCACAAGAAACTCACCGTGACGAGTGCTGGTGAATGCATACCGTGATCATTGATTATTTCTCAGAGCGCTTGCCAATCGTGATGTTGAGAGAAACGAAACGCCGAATAATCAGAATCAAAATCGCGAGGGCAATAACCCCTCCCACAATATAGCTCCACGGACTTGAACGAACAATAAAAGAAGAGGCCCGATAATAGAAGCCTTCCCAAATATTCGCCGGTGCAACCGTAAAATACAGTTTGGCAGCGGCTGCCACTCCAATCGTCGCTTGCCCCGCGACATCTTTTTTTACCGGATGGGCTTCGACAAAAGCAAAATATTTTCCCGGAGCGGTTCGGACGGGAAGGTGAAGAATGGTGGAAACGCTGATGGCTTTTGCCGGATCCAAGTGAAAAGTGGCAGGAGTAAAATCAAACCAGGTGTGATCTGGCTTCATCTCTGGCTGTTTCTCAAAATATTCAATGGACATGCCATACTCCGAAGGCTCATCTCCGGTATTTAAAACCACAATGGCAGGTAGTTCGTAAATACCTCCGGGTTTCAAATATTCGTCAATTTGAATTTTTCCCGTACCAACCCCTACCCCTATGCTGGCAAATGTGGTTAAGGGGAAAAGCAGGAATACCATCAAAACCAAAAGGAATTTCTTCATACCAGAATACGTAGCTCTCTATTTAGTCTTCATTTTAGAACGGCTTGCACAGTCACATCAACCGATTGCTGGGTAAAAACAGTAGAAGGATTTGGCGTCGTAATTTGTAAATCAAATGTTTTCGTCCCATTGGCAGCGATATTTGAAGCCAAAACTTGATAACTCGTGGTTAAGACGGTGAAATTAACAGGATTGCTGCAAGTCGCAATACAAAACTTGTGAATATACTGGTCTGCAGCAGTGGTTGCCGCTAAGGTCCAATTGGCTGAATTTTGGCCCTTGATATTGAAATCTTCTGCCACATTACCGGCGTTCGTCCCGGTCTGTGTATCATTCAAAGCGGTTGCAATGGTACTGGTGGCCGTATTTGCCGGCAGCGTGCCATAGCTGATACTTCCATCTGAAACGGTCACCGAAATGTTTTGCACCGTAACCGTAGCAGCAACCGTGGCCGTACCAGCGGCGCTAACCAAACTCACCATGCAGAAAGCGCCAAGAACCATAGTGCCTGTCAAACCAGCCAGCGAAGAGAGAAGCGTTTTTCTGCAAAACATAAAAAATAAATAAAAATAATAATGAACAAATATAGTATACCAAATAAACTACGTATCGTCCAAGGAATTATCCACAACCCAATACAATCCTCTATAAGGTTTAGTGAAGAACCGCCTGAATCATCACATCAACCGATTGCTGGGTAAAGATATTAGATGGATTTGGGGTGGTAATTTGGAGATCAAATACCTGGGTGCCGTTGACCGCAAGATTATTTATAAACACCTGATAACTCGTGGTTAAAGCTAAAAAATTGGCAGGCGGATTAACACAATTAGCCGTACAAAATTTATGCACATACTGATTATTTCCTGAGGTTGCTCCTAAAGTCCAATTGGCTGAATTTTGGCCTCGGATGTTGAGATCTTCAGCTGAATCACCATCATTTTTAGCGATCTGCGTATCATTCAGCTGACTGGAGATGGTGCTGGTACTTGCTCCAGCTGAAAGTGTCCCATAGCTCACAACACCATCTGAAGTTAAAGTAACGGAAACAACCGATGCAGCAGAAGCTGTACCGCAAATCTTAGTCGGATAAGCATTTCCGTTACCCACATGAGCATTGCTGAGTCCGGAGACAGATCCGAGCGTGGTATCAAATCCCGCACAATCATTCGCTTGGTACCCAACAAGAGCAGCTCCCCCTAAAGGAACAGATAAACAGGTACTGGTGGGATAGTTCAGTTGAGTGTTCTGTTCGACATGCGTATTAGTACTCCCGGACAACTTTAAAACCGTGGCAAATATCCCGCTACAGCTATTTCCTAATCCGGACACACCGCCACAGCACACGACGTTGGAATAATTCCCCTGATTCGGAAGCTCAGCATGGGCATTGGTGGTACTCGACATCCTAAAGACGATCACGCTCGGACTATTGCAAATGGAAGTAACAGAACAATTAAGCGTCCCAGCGCGAGTCAAAAAACCAAAAACAAAAAAGATGACACAAAACAATAACAACCCGAAATATTGTCTGTGAGACGGCTGTCGTTTCCAGCAAATTCTGACAGAAATCATATTAAATTTTCTCACGAACTGACATCAAAGACACTTTCCTCTTGGAATCCTGACACAGATCGACATTCATCAAGCGTGAGCGTATTACAGCCGTTACGATCTGTTGTCGTAATGATCGCGTAACTGCCCGAAGTAAAAAAATCTGCCGTTAAAGGAACCGGTTCCTGCGCTACCCCCATGGTCATAACCATTTCCGATGTTGCGATATCAAACACAACGATATTGCTACTTGCCGGGCCACTCACCATTTCAACAATCTCAGGAAGTGCTTCCGAAATAATCAGTTTGGAAGGCACTCCTGTAACAGCTTCATCAGCAAAACTAATCAGCGGGAAAATAAGTCCCGTGAGAATAAAAAAGGAGGCAAGAAATTTTGACATACATCAATTGTCCAGACGAACATTCACGGTTCTGCTGGCGGCAGCGGTTATTGCCGGAAGGGTCCCGTTACATGTCCCGCTCACCATAACCGCGGTTCCCTCATATTTCAACTTCCCAACCGGCACAGAAGCTCCATTCTCCATCGCCACTGCGGTTGAAGTAAAAGCGGAAACAGCATCGTTGCAAGTGGTGGCACAGCCCACGGCTAAATAATAATTCCCCGGAGTTAGGACGATACTACCTACCGTTATACTATTGGCTCCAGCAACAATCAGGCCGCTTGTCACATCGATCAGTTTACTGGAACCGCTCTCTGAGTAAACGCAAACCTTCGTGGTTCCCGCCGTTGTTACGGTAGATACATTGAAAGATAGTTGATTTACCGTGATCATCCCTGAAATTTGAAACATCCCGACACTGAACGTTGTAAGCGAATTGATCGCTAAAGCAGTCGTTGCACCGGTTGCATTGTACGAACGCGTTTGCAACGTTTTTACTGTAGGCGGAGCCACACTACTCCAAGTACTCCCATTAGAAGTCAAAACATTATTCGCAGACTCAGGCGCAACAACTTGGAAGGTATTTGCTCCATTTCCAAGCAGCACTGCATTGGCAGAGAATGTGCCTGCCCCAGTACCACCTTGACCAACCGTCACAAGATTATTTGAAGTCAAAACCGTGGCATTCGCATCTGGAAAGGTGAACGTACGAAGCGCAGACGGCCCAGTCACCGCAAACACTCCATCCCCCACGTCAGCCCAGGCATGACCAGGATTAGGCGTGGTGGCAAAAACAATCTGGATGAAAGAAAAAACAACAGCTCCAAACAATAAAAGACTTAACCCGATATGGAGCGGCAAAAAGCGTCGTAACATAAGAAATCTTCCGCAAGCTTACCTGGTCGCTCTTTATTCGTCTATATAGACAACTTGAGACTTATCTATTTCCCAATTTTCTTCAAAAACTCTTTTTCATCTAAAATTTCTACTCCTAATTTCTTTGCCTTATCATATTTTGACCCAGGATCCGCACCAATCACAACAAATGATGTTTGTTTAGACACGCTTTCGGCGACATGACCGCCAAGACTGCGAATTTTTTCTTTCGCCTGGTCGCGGCTCATGGAATCAAGTGTGCCGGTGATGACCCAGGTCGTACCTTTCAAAGGTCCTGATGACTTAACTAACACAACCTCGACGTCGATCAATTTCAATAAACGATCCAACTCTTTTTGATGATGCAGGTCAGAAAAATATTCTTGAATCGACTGCGCCACAATCTCACCAATCCCTTCGACGTTACGCAGGTCCTCCTCGCTCGCCTTGCGTAAAACGTTCATCGATCCGAAAGCCTGTGCCACATCTCTCGCTGTCTCTTCTCCCACATGACGGATCCCAAGCGCATTCATAAAACGATCCAAGGTGGTTGAACGGTGAGCTTGAATTTCTTTGTACAATTTATTCGCAGAAACTTCCGCAAATCCTTCGAGGGTCAAAAAATCTCCAGGCGTGAGTTCAAATAAATCTGCCGGTTCATGGACCAATCCACGTTGCAATAATTGTTCGACGATCTTGTCGCCTAAACCGCGAATATCGAGTGCCTGTCGTCCGACAAAATGCAGAATAGCCGCGAGCCGCTGAGCAAAACATTGGCGATTCGAACAAACCGTCGCCACCTCCCCTTCACGCCGCTCAACTGGCGAGCCACACATCGGACATTTCTTTGGCATGTAAAACGTCTTTTCTTTTCCTGTGCGTAATTTCGGCAAAACCTGAATGACCTTCGGAATCACATCGCCGGCTTTTTCCACAATGACCGTGTCGCCGATCTTAAGACTGAGACGTTTGATCTCATCTTCATTGTGTAATGATGCGCGTGTGACGGTCGTGCCCGCGAGCGAGACCGGATCCATGAGAGCCACCGGTGTGAGCGCGCCCGTGCGACCAACAGACACGAAAATATCTCGCACAATCGTTGTCCCCTGCTCTGCCGCAAATTTCCAAGCCACAGCCCCGCGATGCGTTTTGCCCACAACACCCAAACGACGGAACATCTCGTCATCATTCACATTGACCACCACCCCATCGAGCCAATAGCTCAGACGATCACGTTTTTTTCCAATCTCTAGATAAAATTTCTCAACTTCATCAAGCGTCTGACAAAAACGATTAAGCGGATTTTGCGGAATGCCCAAAAGCGCGATCAACTCATGCGCTTGTTCATGCGTGGTCGTTCCATAATCACCAACCAGCCCATAGCCAAAAAATGATAAACGACGTTCAGCGACAATCGAGGGATCCAACTGACGAATCGAACCAGCCGCGGCATTGCGTGGGTTAGCCAGAGGTTGTTCGCCACGTTTTTTTAATATTTTATTTAAATCTTCTAATTGTTTTTTGGTCATGAAGACCTCACCACGAATTTCAATTCTTCCTGTAAGGCTGATCTTTTTTTCAGATGAAACACGCAATCGCAGCGGAATCGCTTCGATGGTTTTTAAACTCTGCGTCACATCTTCGCCGATCTTTCCATCCCCACGCGTGGAACCTTGCACGAACAGACCATTTTCATACACCAACGATACAGCGACTCCATCCATTTTAATTTCCGCAAAAAAACCATTTTGATCAACCCGCGGCTCAAGCTTTTGCAATCGCGCCAACCACTCATCCATCTCTTGCCGCGAAAACGCGTCTTCAATCGACAGCATGGGCGCTCGATGTGTGACTTTTTTAAATCCTTCCAGCGCTTTGCCAGCTACGCGTTGAGTTGGCGAATCGCTCGTGATCAAATCCGGAAATTCCTGTTCAAGTTTATACAACTCATGCTTGAGCGCATCGAGCGCCGCTTCAGAAATCGAAAGCTTATCGAGCACGTGATATTCATACCGATACCGATCAATCTCCTGCCGCAATTTTCCGATCCGTTCCTTGGCCTCCGCATGGGTCATATTTATTTATAGGTTACCTAAAAAAAACCTGCCTGTCGACGTTCCATCTATTGACAAAATAGGTTTCATGAATTAATTTGGGCTCGAAAGGAGAAAACATGTTCGACAATTTGCAAGTCGGTGAAAAATTCCGTCTGGGGTTCTTTCCCAATCAGCCTCCCATGCTCATTCGCATGGCCTGTCAGGAATGTAGCGAAGATCTGATCTATCTGTCTTTGCAAAAAGGCATGCATCCTTCGAGCATCATCTCTGCGGTCCTTAGGTTCATCTTTACACTCAACCAGCTCTTGCAGGGAGTCGGAAGCTCTCTGGAATTCAAGATCGCGGGTGTACGAGGAGAAGATGCCGAAATCCTCATGGAAAGCATTCGACGCGGGTATCAGGGAGCGGATCTTGCCCAAGAGGCAAGGTTTGATGCCATCGATCTGCTCGTGGTCGATCGAACAAAAACAAATTGAGCTTTTGCAATTCTTACCGCATCTCATCTCGAGTTGCGGATTTTTATAGAAAATAAAAATAAAGAAATAAATAAAAACCAATTCTAGCTATAGCTACAGACGGTTTTTGTTTTATGAATGAATCTTTTATGAAATAGAAAGTCGGCGGCATCTATTCCGAATCTCTCTAAAATGTTTGAGTGAGCCATGAAACAACCAATGGAGAAAACCATAACGACAAAATTCCTCCGATGCTGAGGAGTGGCGCGAACGGGATACGAAAACCACGCTTGTAGTTACCGGAGAAAAAGATAACCAGGGCGAGCAGGGCACCTCCAATATAGGTAAGGTATAAGCTGATGCCAATGCTTGGCCAGCCCAAAGCGGCACCGAGAAACGCGCCGAGCCATGGATCCCCTTCCCCCATCCATTTGCCGCCTGAAATCCAGACTTGGATCCCTAAAAAAAGAAATCCTACAGCAATACCGAGCACAAGTGACACGAGAGAGAATCGCATGCTCAAAAAACTCCACAGAGTAAAAATCGCGGTTCCTGTCAAGAGTAGCTCGACTGGAATCAACTTCCAACGAAAATCAAACACCGAAACCAACAGAAGAAGATAACTAAAGATGAGTTCGAACAGAAAGGGTT
>SICT01000046.1 GCA_009691315.1 Candidatus Uhrbacteria bacterium
TTCACCGCTCCCGTAAAACGCGTGCCTTCGGGAAACAGCAAAACGCTCGCCCGATCTTCGTGTGCTTGCTCCGCGCCACGTCGCATCCTTGCGATATCTTGCGGATCTTTCGACCGATGCACGAAGACACCTCCACTTTCACGTCCCATCCATCCAATCGCCGGTGCACCCGCGAGTTCCGCTTTGATCACCCATCGCGTATTCGTGAGGCCGACGCGTTTGAGCACGGTGACCATGATGGCGATGTCGAACGCGGAGCGATGATTCGCAATGATGATGGCGGGCGATGTGATCATCTCTGGTAGACGGAAATGTGGCGTGATACGCATGAGCCAACACGACACACGAAAGACAAGATCTCCCCACCGAACCGTTCCATGCGCAATGGACTGACGTCGATACGCGAGCGAACGACGGCATACGCGGTGTACCATGTTGCGCAGAAAAAGTTCCGGAAAGGCGACGAGTCCAAAAATCACGCAGAAAAAAACAATCCCGAGAAGAAGTCGGATGCGTTTCACGGTTGACTCCTTTTGAAAGGGCGAAGTTGGGTAGCATGCCCTATGTAACAAAAAAAGACGGGAGGGTCAAAGAAAAAAAATTATCTGTCATTTAAAAATTAAAACTAAACACTCACCGAGTGATTGCAATTTTTACTATCGAACTCAACGATCAAAGATAACAAGCCAGAATTTACGCTGAAACAACCATTTTTTTCGATAGCAAAACACTCATCGATTGATGAGTGTTCGGCGTGGCAGGGGCTGGTATCGGATGTTAGGACTCTGGTCGTGGCTGGATGAGTGACACGAGGGCGGAAAGAGTTAGAGAATTGGCGGTTTGTAAAACGGTGTGGTAATTTTCCACTGGATGAGCCAATTCAGGCTAAACATCCAAGGAGGAGACCTTGCACACTCTAACGCCCGAACAGGATCTCAAGCTTTACCTGCTCGCCAAGGGTGTCAAGATCGACCCCGAGGCTGAACAAGCGTGGCTCCGCCAATTCGGCGGCCCCATGACGCTGAATGAGTACGCCTCCACGAGCGGCGTCGCTCTCTACACCGCAGACGGTGTTTGGATCAACGCCCCCTTTCTGGAGGCGTTCACTCAACAAACCGAGGCACGGCTGGTGTGTGAAGGTAATCAGTTCGCCATCGTCCGTGATTCGTTGACCGTTCCGGTCTCGGTGGTTCCGGTGTCGGCATACCACCAAGAGACGTACGAAGATGGCGGCCAACGCTTTCCGTACACCAACCTCGGTGTCACTCATACGGATCGTTGTCGTATCTCTCCGGTTGAGGGGTGCGCGTGGGTATGCACCTTCTGTGATCTTCCGTACGAATTCAAGTACCGCAAGAAGCCCAAGGACGAACTGCGGAATGTCGTCCGGATGGCCAAGAACGATCGCCTCGCACCTGCGCGACATGTGTTGATCAGCGGCGGTACGCCCAAGCCGGAAGACGAGGCGTGGATCGATGAAATCTACGCCCACATCGCCGAACATGCGGCTATGCCGGTCGACGTGATGATGCCGGCGAGGAAGGATATGGGCTACCCGGCGTGGCTCAAGTCCGTCGGCGTCAACATGCTGTCCATCAATCTCGAGGTATTCGATCGTGAGCGGGCTAGGAAGATTACTCCCAACAAGCTCAAGCTGCTCGGCCTCGACCACTACCTCAATTACATCGAGGTTGCGGTCAAAGCCTTTGGAGTCGGTTTCGTTCAATCACTCATCGTCTTCGGGAGTGCCATCGAACCCATCGAAAGCACGCTCGAAGGCGTACGCGAACTCGCACGGCGAGGCTGTATGCCGGTTCTGAGTCCGTTCCGGCCGGATCCGGTGACGCCTCTCGGTAAGAAGGGATCGCCCCCCGCGAGCCATGAAGAAATGGTGCGCGTTTACGGGGAGTCTCTCGAAATCTGCGCCCGTTCCGGTACCGGTGTAAAGGTCGGGCCTCGATGCATCCCGTGCCAACACAACACCGTCGCATTTCCGGACGGCAGCTCATTCTACGTTCCGTTGGACGGAGACCTGACGCGACCGGTATGATGCGTTCATGCGTCATCTTCTCAGCATCAACGACCTTCATCGGGAAGAGGTCGAGGAGATCATCCAGCGGGCAAACCGCTACCTTGAGGGGCCGCTCCCGCACCGGCCTCTCTTTTCTTTTATTCTGGCAACGTTTTTCTTTGAAGCGTCTACGAGAACCAGACTGGGTTTTGAGGCCGCCGCATATCGTTTAGGCGGACAAATGATTGGCTTAAGTGAAACAAAGAGCAAGGAAAGCATGAGTGCTTCTGAAAGCTTGGAAGACACCGTACGCGTTGTCCAAGATTATTCAGATGTGATTTGTCTGCGCCATCCGGATGAAGATGTTTTTTTCAAGTTAAAGGACTCGTGTTTGGTTCCACTCATCAATGCTGGCAACGGAGCAGATGAACACCCTACGCAAGCGCTGACTGATCTGTTTACTATTCGACAGCAGCTAGGTCGCTTAGATGATCTTGATATTGCGATTGTTGGTGATTTACGTCACATGCGTACGGTGCATTCCCTGGTACTCGCCTTGTCAAAATATCAGAATATCCGACTCAGATTGATCTCACCTGAATCACTAAAGATTCCAGAACGATATAAAGCCGGATTAACGGCATCCGGGTCTCAAATTCGTGAAACGGAAGAAATGGATCTATCAGGAGCGGATGTAGTTTATATGACAGGCTTCGCTCCTAAAACTCCCGTCGGATTTTTTGACGATGCTACCCGCAGTGCATACCAGCTTCGCGCCGATGTGGCGCGTAATCTTGATCCAGCTTCGATCATTTTATGCCCGCTGCCGCGTGTCGATGAAATCACGTTTGATGTCGATACGCTTGATCAAGCTAAATACTTCCAACAGAGTAAGAATGGTTTATACGTTCGAATGGCAGTTTTAGATTTCTTGCTCTATAATCGTACCCATGTTGCATCCTGATCTCGTCAAATACTTCCCAGGACCCCCCCCAACAAAGATTGCGAAGATTGAGCTTACGTATAAAAAACCGATTGATGAATCGGTCGTTCTACGCCTCGTGGATGCTCTCCATTCTTTTTTGAAAAAGGCCGAAGTAATTCGCATCAACTCATTGATCGTTGGACTTTCTGGCGGAATTGATTCAGCCGTTTCTTGTGCGCTTTTAAAACAGGCTTTTGGATCGAGTGCGAAATGCATTATTGTTGAATTTGATCAGGTCGATCAGTATTCACAGGACACTTTGTTCAGCATCGAACTGGCCAAGAAGATCGGCATCGAATATGAGGTCGTTAATGCGTATGCGCTTTATCAGGCGCATTTGAATCTATTCGAACAAAATACGCTCGTAAGCAAGATGCATCTGCGATCCCGACTTGTCAGGAATATCGTTTTTCAGTTTGCTGAGAATGTCTCTGCAATGGTTATCGATACCACAGATAAAAGCGAGGACATTCTAAAAATGTATGAGGAGTCTTTCAAGGGGCATATCGCCCCACTCACGGAATTTTACAAATCAGAGCTCTACGACATGGTAGATTATTTTGGGCTTCCGGAGCTGAAAGCGAAAGATTCTGGTTGTCCAGATCTGTTTGATTTTGATGCGTATGGTTTGGATTGGGAAACGCTAGATCCAATACTGCACCTGCTTGTAGAAAAGGGTCTTTCACCGAATGAAATTGAAAAAGCACACGGTATCGATCTTGGTTGGCTTCAGAGCTTGCAAAGAAGAATCACCACCCAACCATTGCGAACGACGACCGCTCGTTTATAAGAGGTTCGCCGCAATCAATTCGCTCACACGTTTATTTACTTGCTCCAAAACGCGCTCCCGTTCTACATCCGTCGCCACGACGTATCCCACATACCCGTCAATTAAAATTGACCGGGGTGCATAAAATATCGCTTCATATCTTGAAGGCGCGTGTTGGAACGTATTCGGCAGATCACCTATCTGGAAATCTTGGGTAATCCGTTGACCAGCTTCATGAGGTTTGATTTTTGAATGCGCCCAGCAACCCTGATATTGGATATCCTCTTCTTTCCAGTCTATGTGTACTTTTTTATTTAGCGCGCACTCCAATTCGTAATCCGTGAGCTGTACGTCACGCGTCTGTAAGGCGAGAAGATTACAGGCATACCCTCCCTGCCTTCGTGGATTCAGGTCAACGGTGACGATGTCTCCACTTTGATTTATCAGGAAGTCACAGCCGAATAAACCACGGAAGCCTTGGCGCGAAAGATGGCTGCCAATCTTTTCTGTAACATCACGAATGACGGCTCGATGTTTTTCGGACGCGATAGAGGGATAGACGTTGCCAAGATAACGATTCCCTCGAAGTATCTGGTCGCTAATCGTGAGGATGTTCGTTTTATCAATATCAGAAACGAATGCGCTGACATTCGGAGCAAGAACCATTTTTTCAAAAATATGAGCGACAAGAAATGGGCCTGCGGTATTTACGTCACGCAAGCGTCCTAAAAATGACTCGAGCATCTCTTTGCTATATATGAGACCGCTTTCATTTCCGCCGGAAGAATATGACGCCGAAATATAGCAAGGCAGTATCGTATCCGTTTGAGCGAGGAGTTCATCACGCGTGGCAAATACTTGCGCTCTATTCCTTGGGAGATCGAGCTCCTGAAAAAGAAGGTATTGAGCGATTTTATCATCAAACCGTTTCGCTACCTTGCTGTCAGGCCCGAGAATGAAAATGCGTGGATCATTGGTTTCGAGAAAAGCTGTTGTAAATGGATAGATATACGCACGCTCTTGCTTACGAAGTAATCCCTGAATAATTTCTTGCACGAGATCAGAAGCTAAGAACTCTCGGTTCAAGTCTTCGTATTCTTGTAGGTAGATGATCTGCTCCTTTAGAGCCGTTTCGATTTTTTTCGCACGTCCGTTTAGAACGATAAAATTATCCTTCATGAAGGATGGCCCCGGATGAGCGCTGTAGATGAAAATTGGTTTCCATACCCCTCCAAACTTTTTCTCCAGCGAACGAGTCATGCTTTGATTCGCCACATCAAATCTTGGCCCCAGCAATGAGAAAAAGTAATTCGTTTCGTTGGTATAGATGTCTGGGTCTAGATGAAAGTCCGTAGTAGTTGTTTCAGGCATATTTGAATTTGGCAGCATAAAATCTGCGTTAGTGTAGCGCTGAATGCAACACATAGCCAGATTCACTTTGAAAACTTCCCGTAAAATGGTTAAGCTGATCCATATGAAATATGAAAGAACCTGGTAAATTCGATACAGAAGTAGCCTACGCGATAAGAAATCTTCTCACACTCAAAGGCCAAATCAATGACCAACCCAGAAAGTTAGCTTGGTTCACTACAGAATTTGGTATTCGAACGTCCTGTCTTCCTAGAATTACACCAAAACATATTCCATTTGTCATTCGCTTTTGTGAGGCGACGGATAAACAAAATAGCCTCGTATTTACGAGACTATTTTAATATGGCAGGGGCTAGTATCGAACGTTAGAACCGCAGTCACTTCTACCTAACCTCCCCTTGTTCGTCCTTGCGGTCAACGACGGCATACCAAGAGGTGCACATGCCTACAAGAGCCAGTATGAACGCATTCCCCATATCTGGTCCTTTGACACCAATATAATCACCCACACATTCGCGCCCGTCTCTCGTCTGTACTTCTTGTGTACACACAGTATGATGACTAGCCGTGGCGGATAAATAGGCGCCCACGAAACACATTCCAGCTAGTATCCCGAAAATACACCGATTCAGCCGATCATTAGCCGTTTTATCGGCAGCCCATTCCTTCCCGAAGTATCCAAGGCTTAGCCATAGCAAGACTGGGAGTATAATTATGTATGCTGTACGGCCAATCATTCCGTATGGTCCCATGGGGCCCCATAAAAGAAGAATGAGGGTAAAGATTCCCGTAATCAACTTCTTGTTACTTGAACTCAGACCGGTTTTGCTATCATTAGAATGAATCATTTAAATTGTTTTGCAATATTGATAATAATTTACAAAATCCTAACATAAAAGCCATCATGCGAAAACTTTTGTGCTAGGGGCTTCCGATCCTGCACAGGGGCTGATTCTCTTTTAAAATTATATACAAACCTTTCTTGAGCCCTTCGACGGACCATTCGATTGTATGTCGACCCTTATCTTATTATAGCTACTATAAAATTAAATAGCTTATTTTTATCGTCATGATATTGGACAATCAACTCTTCCCAAAAATAATCTTTATTAGTTTCAAAATAATCTGAAAAATTATTTATATTTAAACCAAATGTTTTTATCTTCGTCATGATACCAAGAGCGCCACATGCATAACCAAGCATTAAACTCACGAATGCTCCATCCAAAAAATAAACAAAAAAGGCTGCTGTGATGGCAAGAAGAATAAAAATCTGAATAGATAATGCCACGAGGTAACTAGGAATTATGCGGTTAGTTTTTAATAAGGATTTTTTTTCAAGTGTTTTGGTCAGCGGAATGGCAAAAATTGTTATTAGAAGAATATTGCTGATGGTAAATGAAAATATTAAACAACCTAAGATTATTACTATGGTGGCGATTATGAACGTCATGGCGGTGTTTTACCTAGTTCTTTTTTATCTTGAATGCTCTTGCCCTTCATCAACATTAAACCTACCAACCAAGTGATAACGCCGCTATATATTCCTATTGATTTGAATGCATCAAGAAGCTCCGCACCTACAGGAACAAAATAAGATTTACCGTATTTCACGCAGTTCTCCTCTTCATCGAATCTGCCCGAGGAAGCAAATTCAAGGCATGTAGTTTTTTTAATCATTAAGCCATTTGTAGAAATGGAAGGAAGTATTTTTATTGTTGAAAACAAAAATAAAGAAGCCCAAATAATTATCCAATAAATCAGTATCCTTAAAGGATATTGCTTGGTTTTTTCTGGAAGAAATTTAATTTCAAAATGCATATATTAATCATCTCCAATATCGGCATCGGGCAAATCCTTCAAGATGTGACGCCATCTACCAATAACTTGTTTCTTTCTCATTTCTTTTTTATACATAATAAGAGCAGGTACACCACAAACTAATTCACTATGGGTAAGGTTCTTATTAAGAAAAAACTTATCTGGGATGGAGACAAAAAATGATTTGATTTTCTTTACTAGAGTAATCATGTATTTTCTATAAACCGTGATTATGTAAGAAGGTCTCATATTACTCGAGCGTCAGTCGTTTTGAAGCATAAAGCCACCTTCGCTTAGAGAGGTTTATTTTTTAAAAGCCTCCACAATTTGAGTCGTCACGTCTTTGCCTCCACCTATATTTGTCGCAATAGCTCCAACAGTATAGATGGGACCCCATGGGAAACCCCACCACCCGAGAAATAATGAAAGCAGCGTATACGGCAATCCCAGCATGAAGGGACTCTCACTACTTTTAATAAAATGTACATCAGAAGAACGACGGAAGGTCATTATGAGTATCGAAATGCAATACTGGAAAACAACGAACTTTCCGCCCTGCTTTAACTCTATCTCAATTTGAGCATCGCTCAATCCCTCCAATCCTTTTACGGGCATAATTTCTATAGACTAGGCTTATTTTTAATACTCTTTAGATAGCGATAGAAATAAATAGCAGCAACTATATCGGCCACAATCCAAATTGGACTAAAGAAAAGGTGCACCGGTACAACTGGATTAAAAAGTATTGCTATAACGAGAAAATACCAAAATGCCTTAGGCTGTTCTTTGCCCTTAAAATAATTCTTTTTAGAGTAATAGGCTGCGGCAATACAAACTGGTATCTTGCCTAGCATGTAGATCGGATAAGACCATGGAAATATAGTCAGAATCAATACCGTGATTGCCAACTTAGCAGGCCATGCCTCCTGGTGTGTCATCGGAGTTCAAAATTATTTACAAATAGCTCAAAATCTGGCTTCGGTGAAGCGGCCGAAAAATAATCAACCATGATGTTGTAAATCCTGTTCTCATTCATCAGCAAGACACCATCCAATCTTTCGTTACCCACCTCAATCTCGTATTGCAACGCATCCTTGTTTAGCAAGTTAGTTTTTCTTGAAGAAATTAGGCGACCATTTTTTGAATTATTAACCATTCCGTTCATCATCGCCTCCAATCCGCCCGCAACATCGTACTCAGAGCCCGTTTCATCCATACGGGGGTCGGCATACTTATATACGAATACGTAGTAGCTTGCACCAGAATCAGCACTTAAATAGGTAAGCGTGGTCAAATCATATCCAT
>SICT01000047.1 GCA_009691315.1 Candidatus Uhrbacteria bacterium
ATTGGTTGATGAGTTGAGCAATCCGGAAAATGTTCCTTCGGTAAATTTCTTGAGTTTGAGCACAAGTTCCGCCGTTCCCTCCATCCCTTCCAAAATATCTTGAAAATCTTTGAGAATCGGCACTGCAATCGTGCTCAGATCGACTCCGGGCGTAATATCTTTTTTCGCATAGGTTTCAAGCAAGGCGCGATCAAGCAAAGAATCTTCCACCGTCGTAATCTTCCCAAGCATGAGACGGAGCAAACCTTTCATGGTGATGACCGCGCTTCGAATCAAGTCCTCCACAGAAAATGATTCGCCTTGCGGACGTGGAAGATCAAACGGATTGATTTTGGAACGCGATGAAAGAGAAATACTGATATACGTTCCCCCAACCGCATCAGACAAATGTTTATATTCCATTTCCGGATCAATCACAATCACGTCAACACCAAGCATCATGGAGCGCAGAATTTCGAGTTTGACCGTGTAACTTTTTCCCGCACCAGAGGTCGCGAAAATGACCGCATTAGCATTTTGTAAAGAAAACCGATCAAACAAAATCAGCGAATTATTATGCTTATTCACGCCGTATAAGATGCCATTATCGCTCGTCAGTTCGGCGGACGTAAATGGAAAAGACGACGCAATCGGCGACGTACTCATATTAAAGGTGATCTGCAATTCATCGTTGCCCACCGGGAGCGTCGAATTAAATCCCTGCTCAGCTTGAAAATACGAACGACGCGTATAGATCAACATGGAAGCAAACGTGCTCTCGACATTCGAGGTCACACGCTCCAACTCATCTTTATCTGTTGAATAGAAGGTGCAATAAAACGCGAATTGAAAAAAATGCTCAATCCCCTGCGTCAGGTCATCGCGCAACTGCTCAATGTCGCGCAAGGCGGTTTCGGAAATCGGATCACGCGGTTTACCTCCCTCCGAGTCCGCCGTGATCTGTGCTTGCAAAATACCAACTTTTTTCTTCAGCTGTTTCAAAATAACATCCGCCTTGATCGGGTAAAAAAACATCGCGATGTCCAGCTGAGTGCTCAAATTGATCAAAGGCGAGGCCCAACCTACGCTGACATAACGCGGATAGGTGACAACAAACAGCGTGCGACAATACACCTCTCCCAATCGCACAAACGACGGCTCAACCTTCATGGCCGCAGGGGCGATCAAATCCTTGATACTGGCAACACCGCGACGATAGATCCGCTCTTCTTCCAGCGCAATCTTTTGTTCCGCCTGTTGCGCGTGCTGTTCCGTTTGCGAGGGTCCACGTGTTAACCCAACCCCACCCGCGGTAATCACAGAAGGATCAAATTTTTTTTCTTCGTTGGTTTGAAATGCCATGGATAAAACAATTATATCATGAAAGTCTCGGCTCGTCAGACTACCTCAGACCTCCTCTCTTTTGGAAAGAGAGGAATGAGGTGAGTTAAAACCTGGAGATTATTGGTACCAGGTACCTCATAACCCTGTTTATTTTTAACTCCCCTAACCCCTCTTTCCAAAAGAGGGGGATATGAACTAGCCCGCCTCCAATTGAAGATCCGCGACGTTCACCATCTTCTGCGTTTGGAATAATTCAGGATTGTATACCGTGTAGAATAATTCGATCAGACTCTGCGTATCCAACTGTACCCCATTAAGAGACATGGATGACAATCCGGAAATAATTTGATTCACGCGCAGGCTCAAATTAAATTTTTGTTTTTGAAAACGCTCCTCAGACAAACGTACGGCCGCAACCGGAGAAAGAATTTCGCCGAAACGCGTAAAGAAACCTTTTTGTTTATCCGTCGAAGGATTCCACGGCACAACCACAAAAAAACGTTTCTGCATAATATCCCCGAGCTCAATCAACTGCTTAATATACTGGCGATAATTATTGATTTGGCGTTTGAGCAAATCATTCTGCAACTCTTTTTCATGCTTCTCCAAATCATTCAGATAATTATCAATGTTCATTTTGCGCGATTGAATCACAATCTGAATCGGAAAATCCAAACTATTTAAAAATTCCATATAGGCCTGCACAATGGCGTTTTGTTCGTCCACCGACTTCAAAGCAAAATTAATACTCGAAATCAACAAAACCGCCCGCAAGGTTCCGTCTTTCATGATCACCGTATCTTCACGAATTTCCGCAATATCCAAAAACTTCTGCGATGGCACGCCTGGTTTTGGTCCGGAAAGTTTCTTACTTTGCATACGATCTATTCATCATCAGCATTATACACGCCTCCGGTGTTTACGGTTAGAGCCAGATCACGCAAATGAGTGGAAACAGGATGCGTTTTCGTAAACAATGGCGCTGGAGCTTCTTCCACCTTGGTGTTTATGAAGAGTTTGAGTTCGAGATCTGTCAGTTCTTTGTGCCACACGCGCAAGGGCGGACGCAAGACCGTTTGCAAAAAATTGATAAAAAAGATGTGAAACGGCTGACCGTTGATTTTGAGGAAAGCGAAGACGCTCGCGATACCAACCGTCAGAACAGCCGCCGCAATAAAATACCCAAAATAGAGAACCTTATATTCAATAAACAAAATCAAGGTTGCCCCCATCATAATCAAAAACTGCCGAACCGTAATCGGTCCGAGAATTTTGTCTTCGTTATCCAAAAATTGTGGAACAACAAATTTTTCAGGCATACTAAAAATGAATCTGATTATTCAACGCAATAATCACTCCCATCTCTTCTGCGCTCGGCAAACTCGCATCTTGTGCCCGGCGTTCTGCCACCAAATCAACCACGGGCTTCGCGGAGGAAAAACTGTCTGCAACTAATCTCAAATATTGCTGTTGCAACGGACTACGACGCCACGCCTGGACGCCATCGGTCCAGCGCTCAAACGATTCCTGGCGCAACGCCTCAAACTTTTGCTTGATTTTTTCTGCCGCCTGATTTGGATCTTTTGCCAACCGCCGAAATTCGGCGAGTGTCATGTTGGCCAGCTCCTCATTTAAACCAGTGAGTTGAACGGGTGGACGCACGTCGTCCATGGTGGGCCGTGTGGTCACGGTAGGGGCAGACCCTTGCGTCTGCCCTGGTCGATCCACCTGTCCAGGCCCAGGGCGAACACCAGGCCCAGGGCGAACGCTTGGGTTCGCCCCTACCGAATTTAAATCCTGCACCACCTGTTTATGCATCACGCTGGCGAGCGATCCGCTCTGGATTTTTTCCTGAAACCACTTTGCATGTTCTTCGCTCTCGCGTTTTTTACGTTCTTCAATTTTTGATTGCTGTTCAACCGAAACGGATTCAAGACGCGAACGTTCTTCCGTTTCAATCAATGTGCGATGTTCTTGATAGGCTTGCTCGATCATCTGCGCCACACGATCCACTTCTTCCGGCGGAAGTCCCATCCCTCCAACTTTTTGATCACGACTCAAAATACCTTTCACTTGAATGGCATTTCGCACATCTCGTAAACGCGTGGAAACAACATTCTCTAAACGCTTTTTGGAATACTCATCCAAATTTGGCAAATTGATCAAAGTGAGAGCACTCTGCATTGCCGCATCCAACGCTCCAGCCACATGCGCCGCCACACTCGGCGTTCCCGCCACAATCCCGGCAATCTCTCCCTCATCTCCTGTGGCAGATGGCGTTGGTGACTTGTGTTCCTGTCGCTTAACCTCCGCTTCCCTCTCCATATTGGTTAGCCAATCCGCATAATCCTGCTCAGACATGACTTGGGTCGTAGATAAAAAACTTTGCATGGTGTCAGCAAACATATTTGTTTGATCAACACTAAACCCAACCCCGCCTTCGCCCTGTCCACGTTGCAACATCTCCTTTAGTTGCTCGATGGTGCGCACGCCTTTGACAAACGACACAAAAATATCTCGCAAACGACGCACCAACTCCTCTGACAAAACGCTGACCTTAGCCCGCGAAGCAATTTGACGGACAGCCGCCCCATACGACACCGGCCGCAACGTCACTTTTTGCGTCGATTGAATCTCGCTTAACGGAACCCCTAATTCTTGCAAACGGCTTTCTACATCCCACGTCACCATATCTCCCAACGGAAGCACGACTTGAAACAAAACCGTCTTCTCCACATCTTCCGGTTTCCGATCCCCGGCGAGTCGACGAACGCGCTCCCGAAAATCCTGCTTCGACAACTGCCCAAACACCGCATCCCACACCACATCCATCACCCGATCCCACGCATCGTTATCGTAAGCGAGTTTGGTTTGAGCCGCTTCTTCATGCCTACCCGCCTGACGATCTAATAAATAATCCTGAATTGCTTCGGGCGAAGATTCATAATGTTTGAGCCAGGTTTCCCGATCCATATTCTATTACGTTCCGTGGAGATACGGATGAAGCGCGGGAGGTGCCTGCTCTTTTGTTACGGTTCCAGCCGCATTTCTCTCTGCTCGCCGCGGCATCTCAAACTTCAATTCTTTCATAAATTCAATCGCTGAGTTCTCATCAGCCGTGCGACTTGCCACAGCCTTCTTGCCTGCATCATCCGCTCGTGCCGCTGCAACTTTGACCACTTTCTCAAACGCTTTACGTTGATTGCGATCCATGTCATTCCACTGACCTGCAATAGTCGGAGCACCTCCTCCACTATTACGAACCGCAGCAATAATCTTCATCTGAGTCTCAGAGCTCACTCCTCCACCATCAATTTGAGATGAGATCGTCATGAAATCTTTCAATGCCGTATCCAGTTGAGCCTTGTTTGTAGCAAGATCTGCACTAGCCATAGATGAACTAAGCTTATCAGCCAAATGCTTTTCAATCGCTTCATCGCTAACCATGGCACCGCCTGGACCAGCAACCTCTCGACGACCTTCTGTCAAAACTTGACTAAGCGAGGCGCCTGAAGAAAGCTGGGCCATAACCGCATCAGCAGCATCCGTTCTAAGATCGCCTGCCAGATTACGACCCTTGCCAGCGTCATTTACTAACTCGAGATTAAAATCATCCTGCGCATCTTTCTGAAGAGCGTCTAACATCACCTTACCATCAGATCCTTTATATAGACGCGGCTCTCCATGCGTTCCCTTCTGAATCAGCATGTCATCAATATCTCCTTTTTGCATTTTTCCTGTTTTTGAAATATTTTTCTTGGCATGACCAATAAAGGCTTCCATATTTTCCTTTAACTGCTTATTTGGATTTGTAGCCATGAACCGATCAACTTCGGCTTGATCAAAGCCCGTGATATTTCCATCCGCATCCCTTTTCACGGCTCCGGGCGGCAACAGATTAGCCAAAACACTCCCTCGAGAAATGGCCCCGGCAGATAAATTTTTCTGCTTGTCAGGATCGAGAGCGAGTTTACTTAACAAATCCGCGCGTTTGCCCTCATCCGCTTCCAGATGCGGATTTTTTTCGATCATGTCATTAATTTCCTTCAATTTTTCCTTAGCAATCTTGTCATCACCCAATTGACCATAGAGTGCCTTAGATTTTGCCAAGTTTCCAGCCGCCGCCTTTGACGTCTCCGTCTGAGCTTGAACATCTGCAATACGTTTGCGTGCGGCCGCGTTAGCCGATCCAGGCATCGTCGCCTCTAATGCTTTATCAATCTCAGCTGATCGGCGCTTGGTCTCACTTAGTTGACTTGCTTCAGAGCCTACATCAGCATAGATTGCCGCGCGTGCTTGACGCTCAGCCGATGAAGCGGTTCTGCCATCTGAAATACTATTGAGATACTGAAGTTTCTCACCATGTGTCATGCCTTTTGTTGGCTTCAACATTTCTTCCGCTTCTTTATTCCGCTGTTCTCTATTTGCCCCAACCAAGCCTGCTAACGGAGCACGCACTAGTCCTTTAACCAGAGGAATTCGACCAACGGTCGCCTGCGCAGCCTTGGCAAACTTGCCTCGAAAATCTGCGCGGCGTTCAATCGCGCGAGCACCAGCTCCAGCACCTGCCTTCACTCCACGAGCCGCTCCTCTTCCGGCTAGGAACGGACTCGCGGCCACAAACCGTGCGGCTCCTAAAGTCTTCCCTTCTATACTCTTAGCAAACCCACTGATCGTCGAGCTGCCAATAGAACTCGCCGCACTCGTGGCTTGTTTAATCGCCAAGAGCAACATGGAAATCGCAATAATAAATTTCGCAATCGTTTCAGATTGACCAAATTCGGTCAAAAATCCTTGAGGCGCATCTCCTTGCGGCTTATACAAACCCAGACTTCCGCCAACTTTCTCTCCAGCCGCCGTCGCCCCTTGCAAAAGCGCAAATGTCAACCATAAATAAAACGCGACCATGGGCCCACCGGTCAGCATGCCGGCCAGTTGGCCCCAGTATTCTTTCGTGAGCGAACCCAACTTTTCTTGCAATTTTTTTGGCAGAGCCGTGGCAAACAACGCAAGCGGAGAAAAAATCAACGCCATCCACAAACCAATAATACGACCAAGAATAAAGGCGATCAAAATAATCATGGTGCCAATCGCGATGATTGTCGCTACAATTCCAAGCAGATATGCCAAAAGAATATTCCCATAATCCGTCGCTTTGGCACCCGGCTTCTCCGCAAACTTGGTGATGGTGGTCAGTCCAAAGGAATCTAATAAATTCTGCGCCGCCACTTGTTGAAAAGCGTTAACAAAGGTGAGCATGATCACCTGAGAAAAATCAATCAACAACTGGATCAATGTTTTGGAAAAATTAATCAAGATCGCCATGAACAGAAGTTTTGGCAAAACATGCGTGTAATGAAAATCTTCTCCTCCATATCCGACAATCGTCGCAAAAGCAGAAATCAACAACACCACAATAAAAAACATGTTCACCAAATCTCGAATCAACTTCCAACCTATTTGTACGGCTTGAGCATCTGAAAATCCGTTGTACTGGGCAAAGCCTAAAAAGATATCGGTCAAAAACTGTAGGATCATTCCCAAACCTTGCATGATAAAACCTAACACCTTCGTTAATATAATATAAACCCCACAAGTAAAAAAAGTCATTCCGTTCGTAATGCCAACGTCACTGCATGGGATTGCCGCATCATCGACTTTTTGTTTTGCCACCTGATTGGTGACAGATTGCATGGTATTTTTAACACACTGATCTATCCCTTCCGGCGGCCCCTTGCCATTGACGATCCCACAGGATGCTTGTGCTTTATCAAGCACACTCTGAACCTGAAAAGGTGAACTGAGAATATCCAAGATACTGCTATTGTTATATACGGCCTGTTTTATTGCTGCATTCGTGTATACATAATCCTTCATACCATCCAAAATCCCGGCATGCGCTCGTTCGACATGCAAACTAAATCCTCCCGCGATAGAAATCAAAAAAAATGCCAGTAGGATCACCAACCGGTAACGTGGAGCCCGACAAGCAGAGGGCATCATGAGCTTGGTTACAGAGTAGCATAAATGAAAAACAGGGGCTACACTGGTTTTGCTCTCCACCTTTTATAAAAGTCAGTTTATATCCCCCTCTTTTGGAGTTAAAGCGAACGCGTGAGCTTTAACGGGTTAGGGGAGTTAGATCCGCTTATCAATCCAGGACCAAACTCCCTCCATCTCCCTCTTTCCAAAAGAGGGAGGGTCAGACATATGCCAAAAATTCTGAATAATTCCGTATTCAAAGAACGACGTAGAGAACTGCGAAAGAACCAAACGGATTCAGAAAAGATTCTGTGGCAATACCTACGAAATAAACAAATGAAAGGATTAAAATTTTACAGGCAGTACGGTGTTGGTCCTTATATCCTGGACTTCTATTGTCAAAAACTAGGCTTAGCCATAGAGCTTGATGGCAGTCAGCATTTAGAAAAAGAAAAGCGCCTGTACGATGAAGCACGAACTCAATTTCTTCAAAGTTTTCATATTCGAGTCATTCGATTTTGGAGCAATGATGCGATAAAAAATACTAAAGGCGTCCTGGATGCAATCTATCAAGCCACGGAGACTCATCCCTAAAGTCTGACCTCCTCTCTTTTGGAGTTGAAGTGAACGTGTGCAACTTCAACAGGAATGAGGTGAGTTAGTCGGCAAACAGGAACCAACTCCCTCCAGCTCCGTCAAAGCTCACCTGTTCGCTTCGACTCCAAAAGAGGGAGGGTCAGAGAGTGAGGTCGGCCCTTTCCCAGATGCTAAAAGGCTGCTACACTCAGCTTCGACATGTTTCAAAAGAATACTCCCTTGGCGGTT
>SICT01000048.1 GCA_009691315.1 Candidatus Uhrbacteria bacterium
CAATGGGGATCTCAAGCCTGACCTCGCCGTCTCCAACGGCACGGCTGGCAATGTGAGCATTCTGCTCGGCAAGGGCGATGGCACGTTCCAGGCGGCCAAGAATTTCTTGACCACCGCCGGGGCGAGCGGACTCGCAATCGCCGACTTCGACGGGAACAAGAAATTGGATCTCGCCGTGGCCAGTGAATCGGCAACGGTCAGTATCCTCCTTGGCAACGGCGACGGCACGTTCCAGATGGCCACGAATATCCCGCTTCCCGGAAGTGCGCCACAAACGGTGGTGGCAGGGGACTGGGATAGCGATGGCAAGATTGATCTGGCAGTGCCCCGTCAGCAAACCAACGACCTTGCGATCCTTATGGGTAAGGGCGATGGCACGTTCCAGGTCGTCAACAAGCTCCCCGTCGGGATCAGTCCTCGGGGTGCCGTGGCCAGCGATTTCGATCAGGATGGAATCCTGGATCTCCTGGTCGCGAACATTGACAGCCAGAATGTCAATGTTCTCATAGGAGTGGGCAAGAATGGAGCCTTTCAGGGCGCCGCCTCGGTTGAAACGGAGCCGAAAGCCATTTTTCCAGTCGTCGGTGATTTCAACGCCGACGGCAAAGTGGATGTGGCTACGTCGAGCCAGGCAACCAACAACTGCACGGTGTTGCTGGGCAAGGGGAACGGTGTATTCCAACAGCCGTCCATGAGCATTCCCACGGGAATGAACACCTATGCCATAACATCCGCAGACTTCAATGCCGACGGCAAGCCCGACTTGGTTCTCGGGGCGAATGTGCAGAACAATCTCATCGTTCTGCTCAACACCTCGCAGTAGCGAACGTTCCTTCTTCCTCCTCTCCGGCTTCGGTCGCGAGAGGATTTTTTTATTTGAAACTCAACGTCCCACACAAATTTCACTCGCTCCGGAGCTCGTAATATTTAATTTTTTTTCGTATTTCACATCCGTGAAATTAATTTGTTGCTCAAACATCCTCACTCGGAAATTTGTGTGGGACGTTGAGTTTCTTTTCTTTTCTTTTATTTACGTTCCCTGTCGTCTCAAAACAATCCCAACTGTCTTGAGCAAGATAGCGATATCAAGCAATGGCGAACGATGTTTAATATAATATAAATCGTACTGCAATTTCTTTAAATTATCATCCAGGCTAGAGGTTGGTGTTAAGAATCTTACTTGTGCCCAACCGGTTAATCCAGGGCGGGTCAGATGACGTAAGGCATAGTAAGGCATCCGTTCGACCAGTGGTGCAACAAATTCAGGGCGTTCTGGGCGGGGGCCAATCAAGGACAGATCTCCGCGCAAGACATTCCAGATTTGCGGAAGTTCATCAATGCGTAGCTGTCGCATGAATCTTCCAACCCTTGTGACACGTGGATCTGTAGCACTAGAAGGAGTGAATTGTGGACCATATTTTTCCGCATCTAAAATCATGGTGCGAAATTTCCAGATACGGATCGGTTTTCCGCCGTGCCCGGTACGGGTTTGAGCATAAAAAATTGGTCCTGGTGCGCTCAGTTTAATGGCGAGGGCGATGAATGGTAGGAGCACGATGGTCAAAATACAAAAAGGGATAGAGAGAAAAATATCAAACCCACGTTTAAAAGTTTCATACCCCGCCTTATCCGATTCGTGCAGGTGGTGCAAGAACCAGGTTTCGGAAACGTATGACAAGGGAATGCGACCTGTCGTTAGCTCTTCGATTTCTGCACGATCAAGCAAAGAGACCGGTTCAAACAGGAGACGGTACAGGACCTGCTTGAGTTCGGGGGTTGTTTCCGGTTTCACGCCAAGCACCACAGCGTTTATTTTTTTTGATTGGATCGCTGGTTCGACTTCCGACAGATGGGTGAGCCAGTCAATGGAGAGAGTCCGATCGATGTGTTCAGAGGAAGACAGGGCCGCGGTCAGAGTGAGCCCAAGCGCACTTTGTTGAATCAGTTCATAAACATGACGTGCCTCTTCTCCTGGACCGATAAAGAGGACGCGGCCTGGGCTAAAGCGATCAGCGATCAGTTGTTGAAAAAGCAGACGCCAGGCATAGCCGAGCAGTAAACTGATGACGAAATGTAAAAATAAGTTGGTGCGAGGTGCGATCCCGAAAATAGGAATGAGATAAAAAAAGGCGATGGCAAAGGCAAAATTTCCGATCATTCCTTCAAGATAGGTGCGGAATAGTTTGAGAGGCTGGCGGAGGAGATTGAGATCATAAAGTCCGGCAATATAAAAACCGACGATCCAAAACGCGGCCACAATGCTAAAAGGCAGGGCATGCACGCGCCAGGTATTCTCAATCGCACCGTAGCGGATCCAGAGGGTGATCACGAGTGCCGCTTCAAATACAAAAAGATCGCCGACGATCAGGAGCAGGCGCTTTACGTTATGACGGCTACGCAGCATAGGAGTGACAGATAGTAACCCGTACTGTAAACTGTTTTTACCTTGACTGTCTAGAGCTTCGCTATTTGTATCCCATGAGATATTTTTTATTTTCTTTTTTCCTTTTCTGCTCGGTTTTGAGTATGGGAGCGGTCGCATCATGGCAGCCAAGCCTTGTTTTGGCTGCAACGGTTTCCTCTTCATCCACCATGGTGATTCCCAACGATACATTTTGGAATAAGCAGTGGTATCTTCGTCAAATTCATGCGCCAGAAGCCTGGACGGTCGCGACGGGGTCTCATCGAGTTATTGTTGCCGTGATTGATGGGGGTGTAGATATCACGCATCCAGACTTACAACAGAATATTTGGATCAATGACAAAGAGATTGCAGGAGATGGTATTGATAATGAACACGACGAATATATTGATGATGTGCATGGTTGGAACTTTGTGAAGAATACTGCGGACGTTCGGCCCGTATATAAGTCCGTTCAGTTGGAAGATACCTGGAGTCACGGCACGTTAGTCGCATCGTTGATTGGGGCGCGGGGCAATGATGGTCTTGGGATTTCCGGTGTTGCGTGGAATGTGCGCCTGATGCCGTTGGTTGTGTTAGATGGGAATGGGCAGGGCGATGTGAATGATATGATGCGGGCCATTCGTTATGCGGTAAGTCATGGGGCCAGTATCATCAATTTGAGCTTGGTCGGTTATGAATATACCGACGAATTAGATCGTTTAATGCGGAACGCTGCGGACGCAGGGGTTGTTATCGTGGCCGCAACAGGCAATGATGGCGATAATAAAGAGGGGATAAATCTTGATGAGATTCCGGCCTATCCCGTGTGTGATAATGGTGATAAGAATGTGGTGATTGGTGTATCGGCGACAGACACGCTGGATCAAAAAGCTCCTTATGCGAACTATGGAAGATCATGTACGGATATCTCTGCGCCGGGTCAGGAGTTATTTGCCGCGCGTCCTAGTTATCCACACAACTCTGGTCGGGCAACCTCAACTATTCCGGGTTATTTGGATGGTGTCACTGGGACAAGTTTAGCCGCACCCCTCGTTTCTGGAGTTGCGGCATTGATCAAGTCTGTTAGACCGGAATGGACGGTTGCGCAAATTCGTGATCGAATTTTGCAAACAGCAGATCCAATTGAGGCAGATGTTTATCCTGGACACAAAGGCAAGTTAGGATTTGGTCGCTTGAACGCTGGCCGCGCCTTGGCAGGATTGGTACCCATTCCCGCTCCCACCATTGCGTCTGTTTCCGTCAAGAAAAAAGTCACGCGCCGTCCTCCGATGAAGCGTGCTAAAATACTCTCAATATATAAAATATGATTCGTCGATGCCTGTCGTTTGTTCAAAGAGAATTTGAGCGTTTAGTCCGTTTCGGAATCTGCGGTTTTTTATCCTGGCTCCTGTATTTTTTTATGTATACGCTCCTCTCACGTTTTTTATGGGAATCTGGGGATCGGAACATCCAAAATTTTATCGCGGTCGGTTTTGCTTCTGTCTTTAATTTTTTTGCCCATCGGCGTTGGACCTTTCGTTCGCATGGGAAGCATTGGAAGGAAATATTCCGTTATGTGTCCGTCATGATCGTCGCGACTCTGATTGAGATGTTTTTATTTTGGTTCGGCCATTCCTATCTTGGTATTTATGATTTCATTGTTGTCGTGGTTGCGGCCGGCATCGTGGCGGTTTTTACCTACGGCTGTCATCGTTATTATACCTTTCACCACCAGCCCCCACAGCCTTGATATTTTATAGAGAATGAGCGTGACCCATGCTACACTCATTCAAGTTTGGAGTTTGAGGTTTGTGATTTGGAGATTTAACCTAACATGATATGAGTGATAAAAAAGTCGTCTTTGATAAGAAAAATATTCTGGTGACAGGCGGAGCAGGATTTATTGGCTCGCATCTGTGCGAATCCCTCCTCAAAGATGCGCGCGTCATTTGTTTGGATAATTTTGTCACCAGTCAAGAATCAAACATTGACTCTCTCCTGAAGAATCCGGATTTTGAATTTATTCGTCAGGATATTAACATGCCGCTCGATCTGGAAGCCTTTCCAGAATTGGCGCGGTTTAAATTAAAATTCCAGGGGATTCAGGAAATTTATCATCTTGCCTGTCCGACCAGCCCAAAAAAATTTGATCAGTACAGAATGCAAACCTTGTATGCCAATTCTTTAGGCATGAAGAATGTACTCGATTTGGCCGTGAAATATCAGGCAAAGTTTTTGCATGCCTCAACATCTGTCGTGTACGGAAATCGTCCCGCAGACGGGCATTTGTTTCGTGAAGAAGAGATCGGTTCGAGTGATACCTTATCGCCACGCGCCTGTTATGATGAGGGTAAGCGTTTTGCAGAGTCATATGCCGCGACGTATGCACAGGTGAGTAATTTAGATGTGCGAATCGCACGTATTTTTCGCACTTTTGGTCCACGTATGCCGTTGTTTGATGGTCAGATGGTTCCGGATTTTATTACCAACGCCTTGGAAGGAAAAGATTTGGAAATTTACGGCGATGAAACATTTCGTACATCTTTAGTTTATGTGTCTGATGTGGTAGATGGCATGATCAAAATGATGCAGGCCCCCGCCGGACTTGGCCCAGTTAATCTGGGAAGTGATATCGATGTGCCTCTCCTTGATGTCGCGCATCGCATTATTGAAATGACCGGTTCTTCCTCAAAAATTACTTTTAAACCACCACTGTTATTTATGAGTCAGCTCGGTCTTCCTGATTTAACAAAGGCGAGAGAGAAGCTTGGTTGGCTACCCCTCGTCACCCTCGACAATGGGCTTAAACAAAGCATCGACTACACTATGGCACACAAATCATTGTTGACGTTTAGGGGATGAGTTGAGGTATGTTGATTGAATTGAAAAAGATTGATCCGGTGGCGGAAGATACGCGGGGGAATGCGTATGCTTTTCCTATAAAAAATCGTGACCATATAACTGTGATAAACAGAAAGGCCGGAACCACGAGCGGCAATCATTATCACCCGGGGACAACACAATCAAAATCTCCAGAATCGTTTTATTTAGCGAAAGGCCGTCTTCAGCTTTTGGTGAAAGATGTATCTACACAGCAAGAAGAAACGTATCTGATTGAGGAAAATACGTGGTTTGCCATTCCGGCAAATATATATCATGTTGTCACGGCAGTAACGGACATTGTTCTTTTAGAATTTAACTTGGTCTCGGAAGATTTTAAAGTGGATGTGGTGAGATAGGCTCAACCTTCTCTAATTCGCGCGAATGGTAGAATAGTTTTATGAAGCTTTCAACGCTCTGTTATTGTCTGACGGACGAACGAATTTTATTAGCTTTAAAGAAAAAAGGATTTGGGGAGGGGAAATGGAATGGCATGGGCGGGAAGGTCGAGGCAGGGGAAACAGTCGTTCAAGCGGCAGTGCGGGAACTGGAGGAAGAAGTTGGGTTGATGGCGCAAGACAAAGATTTGCAATTGGTTGCGGTCATAAAATTTTTCATGGCAGGCGAATGCGTTTCTGAATGTCAGGTGTTTTTTGTTCGAGTTTGGACAGGCGAGCCGATCGAAAGCGAGGAGATGAAACCGCAATGGTATTCGATTGACAAACTGCCTTTTGATGGCATGTGGCCAGGTGATCGAGTGTGGTTGCCACTTTTGCTCGCAGGGAAAAAGATTCAAGGGGAAGAATATTTGGATGCCTCAGGTCAGATATTGGAAAAATTTGAATGGAAGGAATTATCATCTAGAAATAATTTCTCGCGATAGCTGATGACTATTTTTACCGTATGAATCTATAGAATACGGTCGTGGTTTATAGATTCATTTAAGAAATAAAAAAATCCGCAGGTCGAGGCCGAGATGCGGAGAAAGAAAAGAGCTATTTGACGCAGGTGCCCGCTTTGCAGGCGTAATCTACGCGGCAATCGTCATCGTTGCGGCACGCGGCACACACGCCGTGCTTGCACCAATGAGATTCGCAGTCGACGTCATCGACGCACTGCTTTCCGAGCCTGCATTGGTCGCACCCATAGTCGTATTTCCCGAGATAGTACCCATGGGTACCACAGTCGACGTCGGTTTCCGTGCCATCGCGTCGGCCGTTTCCACACAGGTCTGGTGTCTCGCAGGAGTACACGCTACGGGAAGGGGCGCCGCCGTAGCCACCTAGGTTTTCGATGAGTAGCCGGTCGCTACCAGTGAAGGGGAGTAGGTTCTCAGCGCCCCAATAACACACTAGTTCCAGCGGGCACCCGATCTGCTTGTCCCGATCGCACCACTGGCAGAAGCCGGTGAAGCCCGGGGCCGGGTCAACGATGAGATCCTTGACGTGCATCGGCTGGGCCACACAGTGACGGCCGAACGCAGAGTTCAGGCAGTCATCATTGCTGTTGCAACAGTCGATGTTTCGGGTGATGAAACCCTCCTCAATCTTCCGATCCTGCCGATCCGTGATGGTGTACTTGAGGCGCACCACACACTCCCGGGCAGGTGTCGGCATCTGTTGCACGATGTAGCACAGCCCGTCCTCTCGACAGGTGGCCCCACTCAAACAGGGGTTATCTGCGTTGCACGGTTCGAGCACGATCTTTTCGATCACCGAGGGATCGCTCTGGCAACCACTGGCCAGCACGAACAGGGACAATCCGATCAAGCGCATGGAACACCTCCACGAAGAGTTTGACAACCATCTACCATATACAATGAATTTAGGCTTTTGTCAACGGCTTGAAGAGGGCAAGATTTCACGCTAAGGTGATGGGGAAATGAAGGTGATTGCTGTCATGCCTGCTTATGAAGAAGCGTCTCGGATTGAGGCGGCTATTTTGGATGTAAAGCGGTTTATTGCTGATATTGTGGTGGTGGATGATGGGTCGCAGGATCAGACGGCGGATGTCGCGCGGCGAACGGGGGCGATTGTTTTGCGTCATGTAATCAATCGTGGACAGGGGGCGGCCTTGAAAACCGGAACGCAGGCCGCGTTGAAACTTGGCGCTGACGTCATCGTGCATATTGATGCCGATGGCCAACATGATGGAGAATTTCTTCCACGATTGATCGAATCGATCACAAATGATCAAGCAGATGTTGTTCTTGGTTCGCGATTTCTGGGAGTGAAGTCAGAGGGCATGCCTTGGTCTCGTCGTGTTTTGCACGTGGGTATTCATCTTTTTAATACGTTGGTGCTTGGCATCTCGTTTCGTTTTACAGATCCGCAAAGTGGATTACGTGCGATGAAACGTGAAGTGGCAGAGTCGCTAGAATTTTTTCAGGATCGTTATGCGCACTGTTCGGAAATTTTGCGATTGCTTTCACGCTCAACATTTCGTGTGACAGAAGTGCCGACAAAAATTCGTTACACGTCGGATTCCCTGGCCAAGGGGCAAAAGGCTTCCAACGCGCTCAAGATCGTATGGCAGTTACTCATGGGATCATTTCAAAAATAATATATGTTGATTCAATTTATTTTGTCCTTGATTTTATTGCTGGCATTGTGGTTGACCTGGCGGCGGGTGAAACAGGGAGCCATTCGTCGTGTGGAAGCGATCGTGTGGAGTTTAGTTTGGATCGGTGGCGCGATTGTTATTTGGCATCCGGAAGTCGCGACGACCATTGCGCAACTGGTCGGTGTA
>SICT01000049.1 GCA_009691315.1 Candidatus Uhrbacteria bacterium
AAAATTTATAATAATGAGCATCCAAATGGATTTATGGTTTATGAACAGACCTATCAGGAACAGGCGACGATGGGCACACAGACGGTGACGCTTAAATCCGGGCAGTACTATCTTTTAGGAGATAATCGGGCGGTCAGTCTTGATTCTCGCATCTTTGGTCCGGTAGATCGGTCTGCGCTTATCGGTCGGGTGTGGTTACGCGGATATCCGCTTGATCGCTTTCGCGTCTTTGAAACCCCCGCGTATGTTTATTAATTGTGAAAACCTATCTTCATGATCTATGTCTTCTAAACAGTCTCAACCTATGCAAAAAAGATCTTCTGGATTTTCCGCTCACAAGCCAGCTCTTCCTGAGCTTTTAACTAATCCGCCGCTCAGAAAAGGCATGCATCCGATCCAGGTCGTCCGCGGGATGCGCGATCTTTTGCCGTCTGATCAGCCGTATTGGAAACAAATGGAGGATATGGCTGAGCGCATGGCCATGGACTATGGATACGCCAGGATTGATACACCTCTTATCGAAGATTATTCATTGTTTATTCGTGGCGTCGGTAAAGTGACTGATATTGTTGAAAAAGAAATGTTCCACTGGGAAACACCCGGTGGCGAGCATGTTGGACTGCGTCCAGAATCAACCGCCTCGGTTGCTCGTGCCTATGTTCAACATGGAATGTTAAATCTGCCTCAGCCGGTCAAGTTATGGAACATTGGTCCGATGTTTCGTTATGACCGTCCGCAGGCTGGCCGTTTCCGTCAGTTTTATCAGGCGAGTTTTGAATGTATTGGAGAAGCCGATCCAATTGTGGATGCGCAGTTGATTATTGTTTCGTGGAATTTGTTAAAAGGTTTAGGATTGGATCCGACCGTTAAAGTCAATTCTCTTGGCAATCCAGAATCGCGTTTAAATTATAAAAATGCACTGGTGTCTTATTTTCGCGGGAAGCGCAGTCAATTGTCTGAAGAAGATAAAAAACGTTTAGTCAAGAATCCTTTACGCCTGCTCGATTCAAAAGAGCCAAACATGCAGGAGTTGAAAGCCGAAGCACCGCAGATGGTGGATTGGTTGGATGAAGAATCCAAAGCTCACTTTATGCGCGTGCTTGAGTATCTCGATGAGGTTGGTGTGCCGTATCAACTCGATCCGTATCTGGTGCGTGGTCTAGATTACTACACAAAAACGGTGTTTGAATGGTTTGCTAATAGCAACGATCAAGAGCTCGCCCAATCTGCTTTAGGCGGTGGGGGACGGTATGATTTGCTGATTGAGCTTTTGGGAGGACGCCCAACACCGGGAGCCGGATTTAGTCTTGGGCTTGATCGTATTGCTTCGCGCTTAAAGGAATTGAACCCAACTCCGCCTGCTAAGGATGAAGTGGATATTTTTCTGGCACAATTAGGCGAGATGGGACGCAAGAAAGCACTTGGTTTATTCGAAGAGTTCCGTACGGCCGGTCTTTTGGTCGGGGAAGCCTTTGCCAAATCTTCGCTGAAAGCACAAATGGAGATTGCCAATCGTCGCAAAGCCAAATGGACGATCGTGATCGGACAAAAAGAAGTCTTGGATGGAACCGCGATTGTGCGCGATATGGATTCCGGAACACAAGAAATTATTGATGCAAAAAAAGCCGTGCATGAGATGAAGAAAAAATTGGGACTGCATACGCAGTAATTTTATGTTTCTTGCGCGTTTTGGGTTGGAACCAGGGCGCTTGTTCTGGGGCTTTTTTTTGCTACTCGTTCTGATTGCGTTTTGGGCGACTCTCGGAGGGTTTCAGCTCAGTGCGATATTTCTCGCGGGATTGATTTTCGTTTTTCTTCTCATTTGGCGTTTTCCTTATGCGGGATTTTATGTCTGGATGGCCACGTCTCCGTTGTTGGGAATTCTGCTTTCTTTTCCAACGGGAGGATTTCAGTTTGGGGAGCGTGCGTTTGGAGGATCCATTGATATCACGCTGACCGAACTGGTGGCAGGGCTCGTTCTTTTGGTCTGGGCCTTACGTCTCATTGTTTCGGCTCAGGCGCAAGCACGTGATTGGAAGCCGGCACTTCCTCTTTTGGGAATGTATCTTGTGATTGTTGGCGCTCACGCTCTTTCCGCGTTCTCTTCCGTTGCACCGGATACGGTTTTGGTATTAAAATATACTCTGCGCCCCGTTTTTTTCGTGTATCTCGCTAGCGTGATTCTTCCCGTAAATTTTATTACTTCGCGCCGGCGTCTTGCACATGTGCTCGCGCTGTTTGGGGTAATTGGCGTCGTGTTTACGATGGATGGTTTTATTTCCCTATTTTTTCCCGGTTCGGAAGGAGCCCTATTTCGTGCACACCCATTGACTCTGCTCGGTGTCTCACCACTCGGTGGCAATCACAATGCACTCGCCGAGGTTTTGCTTTTTTCTGCACCGGCCATTCTCGCGTGGTCCTATCTCAAACAGACCGTTTCAAAAGAGTGGGTGTATTTTGCCGTCGCGTGTATGATCACGATTACTCTTTTAACGTTTGCGCGTTCCGCGTGGATTGCTCTGGTTATTGAATTGATTTTTTTGTCAGCGACGTTGTGGCGTCCGTGGGTGAAGTCTCATCTGCGAGCGTTTTCTCTTGCCCTCATCGCCTGTATCCCGCTCATGATCGGCATGTTGGTTATTTCACAGACCACGGAAGTCAGAAGTTCAACTGCGGCTCGGGCAACTCTCACCAGTGTGGCTTTTGATATTTTTATGCGCAGTCCATGGATTGGTGCTGGCGCCGGAAGTTTTATGGAACGTTTGAATCACGTCTATGCTTATACCATTGAGTTTGGTTCCGCCGTGGATTCGCATGGGTTGATTCAAAAATTGTTGGCAGAAACAGGTCTGGTTGGTTTTGTTGCCTTCGCTCTGTTTGTCATCTTTTTTATCCGTCATATCTTGCGCACCTGGCAGAGTTTGAAGAAGACAAGTACAGAAGCCAAAGCCTATTTGTATCTGGTCGCGGGAGCTCTCGGCGCGTTCATGTATCAATTTTTTGATACGACCTACTGGACGCCACGCCTTTGGATTCCGGTTGGATTGGTGTTTGTGGCCGGACGCTTGTTCTTGCGCCAGCACACAGAACAAGATCCAGATTTTCTTTCCCCCTCACATGGATAAACCCCTTGTCGTACATGTCTTGTGGACGCTCGGCCGAGCTGGCGCTGAACGGATGGTGTTTGATTTGGTGAAGCGTTTGCCGGAGCGAGGATTTCGCGTAAAAGTGATTGCGGCTTATGGAGGCGGCGAAATGGAAAAAGATTTTCGCGATGCGGGGATTCCGCTCGTGATTGGGCCAGAAGCGCGCTATCCTTGGCAAAGAGGGCGTACCGTGAAATTTTTGGAACAGTGTTTGAAAGAAGAACGGCCAGATATTTTACACACCCATCTTGGAGGAGACGTGTGGGGTGGAATGGTTGCACGGCGGCTCAAAATTCATCCATGGATCTCGACCGTTCATAGCGACGAATCAAAACTTCCTTGGCGGCAGAGAACGATGCGACGGAGAGCCTTTCATCATACCGATCACATCGTGTGCGTGTCTGATCTTGCCAAGTATGCGGCCAAAGATACGTATGATCTATCTGCGAAGCGTTTGTCAGTCATCCGTATTGGCGTTGATCTCGAACAATTTTCTTTTCATTCACACAGCACGATCCACCATCCGCCGCGAATTTTGTGCGTGGGAAGATTTGTGCCAAGTAAAAATCACAAAGTGATGATTAAGGGGTTTGCCAAACTGAAACATTCGTGGCAACTCGATCTCATCGGCGAAGGCCCGGAAGAAACATCTCTCAAAGATTTGGTGTATCGTCTTGGGTTGAGTGATCAGGTGCATTTTTTAGGAACCGTACCTGATGTTCAGGAATACTTATCGCGTTCTGATATATTATGTTTTCCTTCTAAGAGCGAGGGGCAGGGGATGGCTTTGCTCGAAGCTGCGGCAAATGGATTGCCGATTATTGCGAGCCCACTTCCCGTGTTTCATGAATTGTTTGATGATACATCTGTTTTGTATGCATTTGCCCCGAGTTCGCGTAAAGCTTGGTTTGATGCGCTTGAGCGAGTTCTGTCCGAATATCCAAGGGCGCTTGAGCGAGCCACGCATGCGCGTCAGGTGGTCGAGCAGCATTTTTCCGTCGAGCACATGGTAGATGAATATGTAAAATTGTATGAAAATATTGCACGTCAATAAATTTTTCGATTATTTTGGCGGAGCGGAAACCTATCTCCATCATGTTATGGAAGCGCAGGAGGCGGCCGGCGATGAGGTGCATATTTTTTCAACGCGTAGTCCATCGAACGTGGCAACACCGGATGAAAAGTATTTTGTGGAGCGGATGGATTTACGCAAACGCGAAGCCTGGTGGAAAGAATTAAAAAAAGCCAAAAAATTTATTTGGAATAAAGAAGCTCAGAGGTCATTCGAACAGATGCTTGATGATGTTCAGCCAGACGTGATTCATTTACACAATATCTATCACCATCTTTCAACGTCGATTTTGCCGCCAATTCGCAAGCGAAAAATTCCGTGCGTTCAAACATTGCATGATTATAAGTTAGCTAATCCAAATTATGCGATGTTCGCGGATGGGAAAGTGTGTGAGCATGGGAAGGGCGGGTATTATTGGAGCATCGTTGACCATCGTTGTTTGCACAAAGGCTATCTTCCGAATGCGCTGGCTGCTCTTGAAATGTATCTAAGCAAAGACCATCAAGCCTACGAACGCACGGTGCAATTTTTTATCTGTCCGTCGCAGTTCATGAAGAAAACAATGGAAGAATGGGGAGAGCCGGTAAAACAGTTGGTACAGATTCCGTATGCCATTGATTTGCCTCAAGATGTCGCGCAGGGAGGGGGAGGGTATCTTTTGTATGCCGGACGCTTATCCGTCGAAAAAGGCTTGGCTGGATTTATTCAGGCCGCGGCACAAGTGCCGGAACAGCCGATCAAGATAGCGGGCCGTGGACCGCAAGAAGCGGAATTAAAAAAATTAGCCAAAGAATTGAAAGCCGATCACATTGAATTTCTTGGTTTTGTCGAACCATCTAAACTTGCAGGCATTCGTCGTCAGGCCGAAGCCGTCGTGATGCCAACCGTGAGCTATGAAAATTTGTCTTTGGCATTGCTTGAGGCTATGGCAGATGGTTTACCGTGTCTCGCGACAAAAATTGGCGGCAATCCAGAACTGGTCGAAGACAGCGTGAATGGCTTCCTCGTCAAACCAGGCGACATGGATGATTGGGTACACACGTTGACCAGATTTTTTGCTGTACCACAAGAAGTGAAACGCGAGATGGGTTCTGTCAGCCGTAAAAAAATCATTGCCAATAATTTATGGCCTCAGCATTTGGAGAGATTGAAAGAGTGCTATCATAATGCGGAAAAAATACTCCGGACTTAAAAATTTGGCTCAGTTGTCAACATCTACAAAATTGGGACCTGTTAGGTGTCAGGTCCCGATTTTGTAAATAAAAAAATTCCGCTGGAGGGCGGAGAAGAGAAGATCGTAAGTGAACTACTTGTTAAGCGCTCGGCCTTTTGCAAATGTGTACATGAGGACACGATCATCTGATCTCGCAGATGCCACCCGAAGTCCGTGTCCCTTCCCGATCAAGAATACGAACGCTAAGGAGAGACATTTGATCGTGTCATGACTGACACCATGTTTTGACGTCAGCATGAGGCTCTCCTTTGCGGACTCAATATTTTTGTTGTCGCGGGGGTATCCGACACGGAGGATGGCTCCATCCCGGTCGAATATGATAACCCCTTTCTCCAGATCGATGAAGATCTTGTCGCCTGCACGAAGTGCCGTCCTTTTCTTGTCCAAGTACAACCGCATTTTCACTCTCCTTGGTCGAAAACCATTGATAGATCACCATACTTCATTGCGTTTGTCAACGCGCTCACCGACCGATATCATATCCTTGACCAATCGCCCTTTTTCCTGTATTCTCTAGCGTTTCCATGTATAAGAAATCCAGTGGGTTTTTGATTGCGCTCGTGCTTGTCACGAGTTTTTTGCCATCTGTTGTTTTTGCGGCTCGGGGGACTCAGCAAACGCCGAAACTCATGAATTTTTTTATTGGCTATTTGATCACGGATGAAGATGTGCAAAATTTGGCCAAGTGGGACATTGTGGTGTTGGATATGGATCAGCAATTTCAATTTCCGGAAAAAGTGCGGGCGTTGAGGCGGTTGAATCCTGATCTCAAAATTTTGGCGTATGTGAGTGCGAGTGAAATTGCGGATGCACGTTTTGTGGGAGATCAGACATCGCCCGGCTATAAACTGGCCCAATCCATTCCGGAAAGTTGGTTCATGCATCATCCGGATGGCAGTCGGGCAAATTGGTGGCCACAGACTTCGTTACTGAATGCGACGGATCTCGGGCCGACCTTTAACGGTCAGCGTTGGAATACGTTTCTTGGGCCGTTCATTCAAGAAAATTTGATGAGTTCTGGATTGTGGGATGGGGTGTTTCTGGATGCGGCATACGGTGATCTGACCACAACCTTTGGTCCGAATCTTGATCCAGATTTGAATGGTCTGGTCAATCCGGCCAAGCAAACTGATCAAGCCTGGCAAGAGGGAATGAAAAAGTTGATGAGAAATGTGCGTAGTGCGATTGGTTCTGACAAGCTTATTTTGAATAACAGTAGTTCCATTTATGCCTCACTGACGAATGGAACATTGTTTGAAAATTTTCCGCGTTATGGTTGGGTGTGGCCGTTTATTGATTTTCGTGCGAGTTACGGGCGAAATGTTTCGCCGAAGATTACCGCGATCAACACCAATACAAATGATCAGGTGAATCCGACACGCTATCAAACCATGCGCTATGGCTTGGCAAGCACGCTCTTGGTCAACGGTTATTATTCCTTTGATGCTGGGCCAAGTAACCATCATCAGACGTGGTGGTATGATGAATATAATGTGGCGCTTGGTGACCCTCGATCAGAGGCGACGGTTGTCAAAGGTTCTCCGCTTCAAATCACCCCGGCCGTGTGGCAGCGTAGTTATGATAAGGGTTTGGTACTCGTGAATAGTACAAAGTTGCCGCAAACGATTTCTCTTCCTGGAGAGTTTGAGCGGTTAACCGGTGAACAAGATCCTGTGACCAATAATGGAGCGGTGATTGCTCAGGCGACGATTCCGCCTGAAGATGGTTTGATTCTTCTTCGTCGCGCCAATTCTTTTTCTATTCGCGGAGCGGCTTATGCGAATGGAACATTTTTTCAGGTCTATCACGCCGATGGATCGCGCGCACGTAATGGATTTTTTGCGAGTCGGTCAGACGTGACAGGAGGGGCCACGGTCCTGACGGAGGATCTCGACCGTGATGGAAAAGAGGACGTGGTGATAACCGCGCAAGGAAAAGTGACCGTTCGTTTGAGTGCGCGTGGTTCGAACAGTTTTTATCCGTATGGAAAAAATTATGATGGTGATCTCCATGTCACTATCAGACGTTCTCCAGATCCGACCAGCAAAAAATTTGATCCATTTGAGCTCGTGTTAACTCCTCTCAGCCAGATCCCTGCAAGAATTCTCGTGACAGATTTAAAAGGCGCGGTGCGTCAGAGTTTTCTTGCCTATCGGAAAGAATTTACCGGTGGTGCCACGGTTTCGACGGGGGATTTAGATGGCGATGGAACGGAAGAGATTGTCACTGGCGCGGGAAGCGGGGGAGGGCCACATGTGCGTTTGTTTACGCGTGAAGGTAGATTATGGGGCGGAAGTTTTTTCGCTTTTGATCCGCATGAAACAGGAGGAGTCCATCTGGCGGTTGGGGATCTGGATGGAGATGGACGGGAAGAAATTGTCGTTGGTTCGGGCAAAGGAACACTGCCGCGCATT
>SICT01000050.1 GCA_009691315.1 Candidatus Uhrbacteria bacterium
AATACATTCTTTTATATGGTTGGGGGTGGGTATGAATCGTTTGTGGGTTTGGGCGTTGATCGTCTGAGCGCGTGGATGCAAAGATTCGGTTTAGGATCAAAAACAGGAATCGATCTGCCTGGCGAAGCCACGGGATTTGTCCCATCAAAGAATTGGAAAGAGCAGGCGAAGAAAACCGCCTGGTTTGTCGGTGACACGTATAATTTATCTATTGGTCAGGGAGATTTATTAGTTACGCCGCTTCAGGTTGCCGTGTACACAGCCGCGATTGCCAATGGAGGAAGGCTCATTACGCCGCATCTGATGAATCAACCAACGCCGCCGCGTGTGACTCAGCTGGCAGATACATCTGTCATCGCGACGGTTCAAGCGGGAATGCGCGATGCCGTGCGGTATGGGTCTGCCCGTGCGTTAGGAGATCTGCCCATGCCGGTATCAGGAAAGACCGGCACAGCCCAGTGGCGCAGTGATCGTCCGAACCATGCCTGGTTTACGAGTTTTGCGCCAAGTGATCACCCGGAAGTCGTGGTCACGGTTCTGTTGGAGGAAGGTGTTGAAGGCTCTAGAACCGCTGTGCCAGTTGCTCGTCGCATTTTACAAGATTGGTGGCACCTGCGACAGCAACGAGGAGGAAAGTTCTAACTTTTCTCTGCATCAAAGTTATACGGTCGTACATGTTTGATTCTTATTTTTTTAGGCTAAAATGTTTTTGTAGCCAGTGATCATTATCGATGGTTGTTGCTTTTACATATAATGCCTCTGATCGAATGTGGTATCGAGTACGTAGGAGATCTAGCACCTCGCGACATTCATACGGATACACCCAAACACTATCTTGGAGACGCTGAAAATCAAATTGTTGTAACAGTTGTCGAACCCGATCCCGTACCCATCGACGTTTTTCCGGAATATCAAATATCAGTAGATGCCAGATTCCATCCCAATGCTTACGCTTTTTAAGATGTTTTTCTTTCAGCTCATATTTCATCAATTCCTCCCGCCCTTTCTTGGTTAATTGAATTTTCCAGCCATCTTCCGTTCGTTGTGCGATGATCAAGCCCCGCTTATCTAAACGAAGAATAGCTTGCCGTATGATGCGAGATCGGTAAGGCGAACGGCAGACTCGTGGAACAAGCTGTAAGAGATTCGGACAGATAATCGCGACCGTTACAATTCCTAGACCGCCAAGAGCCAGGAGGATCATCTTAATGAGCTCACCCCGAGAAAGTTTTTCTTTTATCATATTTTAAAAGTCATCAAAGTTATACGGTCGTACAAGATTGATGCAGTTTACTATTTTGTTATGAGTCTGTATAGAAGATAGAACGATGGGTGAATGAGTGTGAGGGAGGAATGTGAGGAGATTGACAGCGAAAATTTTTCTTATACGTTTTGAATGCCGATGGAGATCTGGATAACAGGGGAGCATCCAACGGTCTTGGCCGGCTGGCGGTCGGTTGGCCAATGTCCTTTGATCGCACAGAGATTTAATCATGCGGAAGATGGCTTTTCAGCGAACAGACTCGCAGGCAGAAGGATGCAAGTCTAGTCGTTGACAAGAAGAATTTCTTTGACTACTATTGGTATACACAGGTGCACGATGCACAGGTGAAAATTTTGGAGGAGAGTCATGATCAGCAAGATTCTGTTGGTTTTCATGGCGGTGTGCGCGATGAGCGCTATCAGGTTGATCTGGCTCGAGATCAAAAAAGCCAGGGAAAAGTCGAAGAAGCGCGAACCGGCCCCGCAACAGATGCCTGTCCAACGAGCGGAAGAACCGGTGGCGGCAAAGCCTTCGTCTGACAAACTCATCACTGTGGGGAGTGAGTCGGTCAATGGTCGGGTGATGGTGGGGGATCGACCCCTGTCCTTCTGTCTCATCATCAAGGTGAGAGATGGGCGTTGTCTGACTCGTGGAATCCCCTCGAACACGGGGAAGACGGTCGAGCTTCACCAGCTTGTCCGACTGTTGGGAAAAGATATTGAGGCTCGATTGATCAAGCTGGCGGATAGTCATGACAGCCCGGTAGCCAAAGGTATGGCTGCCACGCATCTGGAATGCATTGTCACCAGATTGCGGGAAGCATGGGGTCTCAAAGAGCTGTTGGAGGTAAAACTTCAATCAGCTGGCTGGATCATCCCAGACAAGATCGACCCACCGGCTATGGAGGACTTAGGTCTCCCTGAGTTCCAGGTGATGACCGACAGTGGCCTCTTGAGACTTGGAATGAGCGCCACAGAGAAAGCGGCGATCACACCAGATGGTAGAATGGGTTCCATTTTAGGCCCAGTCGACGAAGCTTCTTTTGCCGCTCTCGTCGAACATCCAGAAAGAAAAACCCTTATAGGGTTGCCTTCTCTGAAGCAGGTGAGCAGAGGGGGAAAGTAGTCGCTCATCAAGTTTTCTTTCTTCCGGATTTCGACCTCGTTCGATTTGCGGAATTTTTATAACCGTTGACACCTTTTTCTATTCGCATTATTCTCTAGCCTAGTGGGTTGCCCATCATTTTTTATTGTTAAACGATTGTATGAGCCACATGCAGTATGTCAGTGCCGAAGGGTTGAAAAAATTACAAGAAGAACTTCAACATCTGAAGAAGGTTACGCGACGTGAAATCGCTAACCGGATTGAAGAGGCAAAGGCTTTGGGCGATTTGTCCGAGAATGCCGAATACCATGAGGCGAAAGATGCGCTGGCTTTTGTGGAGGGCCGGATTTCAGAAATTCAAGAAATTTTGAATAATGTGTCTATTGTGGAAGAAGGAGGGAGTTCGGGCGGTGTGGTTCGAGTTGGATCCACCGTGGAAGTGATGGTGGATGACAACAAGAAGACATTTGAGATTGTCGGTTCAAACGAAGCAGAACCAGCGGTTGGAAAAATTTCTAATGAATCACCGATTGGAAGTGCGCTTCTCGGTTCAAAGGTTGCTGATCAAGTCGAAGTCACGACGCCAAAAGGGGTGACCATATATAAAATTTTAAGCATCAAATAAATTATGTTGGATGAACCGCGCATTCGAAAAGAAAAATTAGACAGATTGATCGCGCTCGGCGTAAATCCTTATCCTTCAGATTCGCATCGTGACGCAACATGCGCGGAAGCGCATGAATTTTTTGGCGAGTGGATGAAGCAACGTGTCACGAAGACCTTGGCAGGAAGATTGTTGACGATTCGTGTGCATGGCGGAGTCATTTTTGCTGATCTGGTTGATCAGAGTGGGAAGATGCAGGTCGCGTTGAAAGAAGGCGATTTGTCCGAGGAATCTTTCACGATGTTTCGTGATTTGATTGATCCGGGAGATATTGTGGAAATGAGCGGGATTGTTTTTTTAACGAAGCGCGGAGAAAAAACATTGGAAGTGAGCTCGTGGCGTATTTTAACGAAAGCGCTTTTGCCTCTGCCGGAAAAATGGCATGGGTTGCAGGATGTCGAACAGCGTTTTCGTAAACGTTATTTGGATCTCATTATGAATGAAGATGTCCGAACACGTTTGATCCTGCGTTCAAGAATGATTACGGCCATGCGCACATTTTTGGACGCACGTGGGTATTTGGAAGTGGAAACTCCAACGCTTCAACCTGTGTATGGTGGAGGTTTTGCTAAACCATTTAAGACGCATCACAACGCGTTGGATGTAGATTTTTATCTGCGTATTTCGGATGAAATGTATCTCAAGCGTTTGATTGTCGGTGGATGTGAAGGGGTGTATGAAATAACAAAAGTATTTCGTAATGAAGGTGTGGATCATGATCATAATCCAGAGTTCACCATGTTTGAAGCGCAGATCGCCTACCAGGATTACCGTTTTGGCATGGATATTTTTGAAGAAATTTTTGAGCACCTGGCTCAGACGGTCCTCGGTCGAACGACGGTCCAGCATGGTGATGCGACCGTTGAATTGAAGCGTCCTTGGAAACGTATGCGCATGGTTGAAGCGATTATCGAAGTCGGCGGATTGGACGTCTCTGAGTGGAAGGCGTTAGAAGACGCGAAAAGCGATTTACGTGAACGCTTGTCAGATAAAAAAGCGCGCGAACTGGATCGTATGCACAGTCTTGGCGAAGTGATCGCCTTTGCGTTTGAAGAGCTGGTCGAGGAAAAACTGATTCAGCCGACCATTATTTACGATTATCCTTTAGAAGTTTCCCCTTTAGCCAAGCGTTGTGCCGATCCGCGTTTTACCGAGCGCTTTGAAGCGTTCGCGCTGGGCAGTGAAATTGGCAATAATTATTCGGAATTGAATGATCCGATCGATTTGGAACAGCGTTTTATTGAAGAGAAGAAAAAAGAAGAAGCAGGTTTTGATGAAGCACATCAAACCGATTATGACTATTTGGAAGCGATTAAGCATGGGATGCCGCCGGTTTGTGGGATTGCTATTGGCGTTGACCGTATGGCTATGCTGTTTACGGGTGCACAAAATATTAAGGAAGTCATTGCGTTTCCAACTCTTCGTCCAGAACATCGGGAGAATGAGTCATAAGAGTCATGAAAACCGTTTTATGTTTTGGGACGTTCGATGGTTTACATCCGGGGCATGAGGATTATTTTAGGCAAGCGAAAGCGTTAGCTCATCGATTGGTTGTCATCGTGGCAAGAGATGAAACCGTACAAGAAGTGAAGGGGAGAGCGTCGCGTTTTGATCAAGATGCCCGCGTGCGTTCCGTTGCCGATCATCCGCTGGTCACTCAAGCTCTCCTCGGTCAACCCGGTGATAAATATGATATTATCCAGCAAATTCGTCCAGACGTGATCTTGCTCGGCTATGATCAAACGACGTTCACGGATCGTTTAGCAGAAGAATTGAATCGTCGTGCGCTCGTGGTCGACATTCAGCGCGCTAAGGCGTACCATCCAGAAGTCTACAAATCATCAAAAATGTATGCTTGATATCAAATACATTCGAGAACAGGTGGAAGCAGTCAAGGAAAATGTGAAGCGCCGGCGTGCGCATATTGATATTGATGAATTGTTGCGCGTTGATGGAGAACGTTTGACGCAATTACATACCATTGAAGCTCTACGTCAAGAACGTAATGAGATTGCGGAACAGATGAAGAGTGCCGGGGCAGCCGATCGTCCGAAGCTTATTGAGAGAGGCAAGGAGCTGAAAGAAAAGATTGCGAAATTAGATGGGGCATTCACAGAAATTGATAAACAGTGGTTTGAGTTGATGTTGCACGTTCCAAATAAAACGCATGTCGAAACGCCTTCGGGAGAGTCAGATGAAGAAAATAAAGTGATGAAAATGGTGGGGGAGATTCATCGACCTAACTTTGAACCACAGTCGCATGAAGTCCTGGCGGAAAAACATGATCTGATTGATTTTGTCCGCGGTGCCAAAGTTGCTGGGGCGAAATTTTATTTTTTGAAAGGGAAGTTAGCCATTTTGGAACAGGCGCTCATTCGTTATGGGATTGATTTTGCGATGCGTGAAGGCTACACATTTCTGACCACGCCAGATGTCGCGAAAGAGGAGGTGCTCATCGGCAAAGGATTTTTACCCCGTGGTCCAGAAACCCAAGTCTACTATATAGAAAAAACAGATCTTGCCCTTGTGGGAACCGCAGAGATCCCACTGCTCGGGTATCACATGAACGAAGTTTTGCCTTTGGAAGAATTACCAAAAAAATACGTTGCTTTCTCCCATTGTTTTCGTACCGAAGGCGGAGCGTACGGCCGTGAATCGTATGGTTTGTATCGTGTGCATCAATTTTCAAAAGTGGAAATGTTAGCCTTTGCCGCTCCGGATCAGTCAGAGGCTATTCATTTAGAATTTTTACGTTTAGAAGAAGCCTTTTGGCAGAGTTTAGGGATTCCCTATCGCGTGGTTGATTGTTGCGCGGGTGATCTTGGCGGCTCAGACTATCGTCGTTATGACATTGAGGCTTGGATGTGGGGAAAAGGCGATGGGAAGGGTGGTTGGGGGGAGGTTACGAGTACATCCAACTGTCTTGATTTTCAAGCGCGTGGGTTAAATATCAAATGCACTTCCAAGGAAGGAGAAAAAGATTTTGCGCATACATTAAACGGGACCGTCGTGGCAACTCCGCGCGCGCTCTTATCTATTCTCGAAAATTTTCAACAAGCCGATGGTTCAATCATTATCCCAGAAGTTTTACGTCCGTATTGTGGGTTTGAGAAGATTGGATAGCTTCAATAGCCGGTGTTTTGAATGATAGTTTCGATCAACTGTTTGGGAAAGAGGGGAGAGGGTTCAGCTAAGGCTTGATGGAAGAAAACGGTTGATGGAGTAAGAGCGGGGAGGGTATTTACTTCGATAATGATCAGACGACCGGTTGTGACATGCATAAAGGCATCGATACGACCGTATCCTTGCAATCCTATTTTTTGAATAAGTTCCTTGAGGAGTTCTTTTCCGTGAGTGAGTATTTTGGGTTTGATGATTTCTTTCGGTGGTGGCGTGATGTTGATGCCCGTGCCACCTTGGAATTTTTCTTCTACACTTAAAATATCTCCCTCGGTTACGGTGAGACTTGGCTGAAAGACCTGAATGGTACCGGCCTGCTCTAAAAATCCAACGGTGATTTCCACCCAGCCATTTTTTTTCTTATACTTTAATTGATGATGGGTTACATGAATATCGTCGGTCTCAATGTATTTTTGCAAAAGAAATTCGCGGACGGGAGTCAGAGGCATTTCAATGGGATTAAGTTGATGGTGAAACGTGTCTTTGGGAATGGCCGACACACCTGACTTGATGCAGTTCAGATAAGCCTTCAATTCCTGTGCCGAGGTCAATCGAACAATGCCAGAGGAGCAACCATCAGCTCGTGGTTTGGCTAGGAGATATTGCGCGTGAAATTTTTTTCTGAGGGTATGCCAGAATAGCTCTAGTTCTTTTTTTGATAGAACGAGCAGATGGTCAACAGATACGATTTCTTCGGGAATCGTTTCGATATCTTTTTGTTTGAATGTGTTGATGTGTTTGGCAGTAGTATTTTTATCCATGCACAGGCGCGAAACAGATTCTCCAGAACCATTAAATTTAATGCCGGCTTTGATCAAACGTTTTTGGAACTCTCCATTTTCACCCATACCACCATGGAAACCAATGAACACGAATTTTGCTTGTTTGATAAATTGTGTGAGGGACATTTTTTGCGGCTGATGCATTTTATCTTTTTCTTGTACGGAAGAAATGAGCCCAAGTTTGAGACGTGTTTTTCGTTCGAGTAAATTCAAGCGAGCCGCATCCGTTTTTGCGTTTTGACAATTCTCGGCAATTTCTTCAACCGTGTGATTCAGTGTCAGCGAGTAGGGGAGTGTCCAGACCGATCCTTCAAGATCCATCAAGAATGGTTTTGGATCATACAGTTTTGATGATAAAAGTTTGAGCCAGACATTTGTTCCGCTCATAAGCGCGACCTGACGTTCCGAAGTATTTCCGCCAAAGATGACATGCACCGGTTTTCTTTTTTCCTGCAAGATTGATGGTTTTGGCAAGGGGATTTGATGACGCTGACAGGCGTGTTCAACGATATAACGCAGAACATGTTGATGGCTGAGTCCAATCCGTGCGGCTTGTTGGAATAAAAAACTATTTTGTTCCATGCCGCTGATCGGATTGAAATCGGAAAACCAGATATTTCCATTTGGTAAAACCCAACCATCAAAGCGTCCAAAATCACGCATGCCGAGAACTTTAAATAATTGTTCCGCTTGGATTTGGATGGCTTCCATGATTTCAGTAGAGAATCTAGGAGGACAGTGATACGTGACACGACGGGTCGGAAGATATTTTTTTCGATAATCAAAAATTTGATTTTCGGTATAATCTGTTTCAATTTCGGTGGGAAGAATGGCAACGGG
>SICT01000051.1 GCA_009691315.1 Candidatus Uhrbacteria bacterium
CAGAGATAGACCTGTCCCTAAATAAAATAATTAGCGAAAATTCAAAGTTTCGAGCCAGAAATTTGAAAAAATATTGAGGCTTACCCTTGCGGTAAGACGAAAGATTTTAGCAAATTTGTGGCCGAAAGGTTGAATTTACAGCAAGATTTTATTTTGGGACAGGTCTAATAATACGAATCTAGAAACGGTGTTCCTTGAGAGGAGAGTTTTAGTCTCTTTTCTGTAAACAGAATAAAGACAAAAGCACACTATTGCCCAGACCCGATTCCGTCAAATGACTTGCGACCTTATAGCGACTATATTTTTATTATAACAAAATTTGAGAAAAAGTCAGATCTGTAACATCTGAACTTCAATGAAATTATAGAGAGTCACTCCCCACAACTTTAGGTGCTGACCTTGCGGGTCAGTATCTAAAGAATGAGGGGGATCGACAAGTGGTGTTAACCGACTTGCGATCCCCATAAATCGAGGAGGATCCTTATTGTGTCGCATAGCAACACCTCCTTTCAATGCAGAAAAACGTCTTCTGCTACGCCCGTTGCTACTCGCACGAGAAGAGGATTGTTTCATAATCAACGCCTATTTATTATCGGTAAATAGGTTCCGTTGAGCTAAACACTGTGTATAAACAGGGCTCGTCCATCGAATACAGAGTTATACCTCCGCTGGATTGTTTCATTGCGATCCAGAACGCGACGGACCGGCGGTCCGCGTGCACGAGATGTCATTTGCTTCACCTCCTTTCTCGCGCATCGCTCCGTTTTCCCCATCTTTTTGCGATAGGATTTGGTAGGAGCCAGTGTCAATCACACCATTTGCGTTTTATATTAGAGGACCGCTACCTCACTTATCGGCTTACCTGCTCCAGTGGAGCTTTCCGATGGGCCTCTTAGTCAACGAGGAGTTGCACGCGACCGCCGCGTGTGCGTTTCGAAGATTTCCACCGTGCACTGCAGTACTCCGAAAATGGCGTATATGTGATGCCAGTGCGCATCCAGGGAAATGAATGATAGTTCTTTAGTTAGAACATATCATGAACACTCATTTTTCGTGCTTGTTCTCCGACAAAAAAATCATCCCAGCACGTTCGTTTCTCTGGCTATTTGGCCAGTTCTGCAATCTGGAAAGAAAAACGAAAAGTCTCTCCAGAAGTTAGCTATTTTTTGGGGATAGCCAATCCCTTTTGCCCTTTCCAACCCGAAATTGGAATGGTGGACTTACAAAGTAGGCAAACCACCAAACGTACTTTTTTTGCCGCGGAGGATACGTTAGTTCTCCATGTTTGGTTTTGCTTACCATCGGCGGACCGCGAATGAATACCATTCGCCACCTCCTTTCATTGTTGAGGTTTATAAAACTCACTACTACTCGTCTGCGAAGACGAGTCGCAGTTCCACCACACGGCGGAATCTCAGGAAACGGAATCCCTGACCGCGAGCGCCGCGGAATTCGATCTTTGACAGATCGTTTTCCTCAATGGCCTCGGAATAAAGTGGCTTCATGCCTTCCTGGCAGAGCACCGCGATCACGGACAACGGGGCGACGACCACCATGTCGTCATAGCCACCGCTTTTGAAACGACACGCGATCTCCCGCGCATCATCGAACGGACGAGGGTCGGACACCACCTCGACATCGCTGTCGAGAAATTTCCGAAGCCCAATTTCTTGGGACTTCGTGAATTTGTGCCTCGAAACCCACAACACCTTCTTCATCGCTAGATCCTTTCAATTGAGCCAATACTCAGAAATTTTTACGTGCCTCTGATAGTAAACACGGAGGAAACACATCCTCACTTCTTTACTTAAAAGTAAAAACTTATAAGCAAAGAAGTGAGAAGGTTGTTTTTAATTATTGCTAAAAAAACCTTCAAAAAAAACTATAAACCTTGTGACTGACTATCCACTCCTAATCAGTCGATGAGTAACTCTCGGTGGAGAGAGTTATACTTTTAGAGCTTCTCAATTCCAACTCCTCCTGTCTTGACCGCGAGGTCAATTAAGGCCTTGTTGGAACAGTCGACCACGAAGGCATGAACCTTCGTACCCTGAAAATCCTTCAGAGTCAGATCGATCTTGTCATCGCCATCGGTAATAACCACAAGCTCAGGCTTGTAGGTCGCACCATCGGCGATGATTTCGTCGATACGCTTTTGGGCTGCCCTCGAGCAGCCCGAGATATCCGTGCTTCCGCCCGAATAATTTTTCTCGGTGAAGTGCTTGATCAGCTCTTTCGCTTCGGCAGAAGTACCAGCGTGGTGTTCCTCCTTGAGCGACGTATCGAACAGGCGAACGTACAGTTCCGCCTCACCCTCGATGACCGCTTTGAGGCGGTTCATGATGATTCCACCGGCCTTAAAAATCCTTTGGCCGGAGCCCATCGACCCACTGCAATCAATGATGATGTACAGCAGTTGCTTCTTTTCGATTGTCGTGACCCGCTCACGCACCTGCGAGGCGTGCGTCACCATCCTGAAGTTTCGGTAAGCACTTGGAAGTGCCCACTCGGTCTTCACGAGGCGATGCATCTCGCCCATATGCGCGATGGGCCTGGCTCGAACGCTGTCGCCCGCGGGATCCGGTTCTTGTTTCCGGCTCCGACGAACTTGCATCCGAGTCAGCTTGTCGAGGTTCCTCGAGATTTGGAGCATGAGCTCCTTGCCTTTGAGGAAGTCTTCGGCCAGCTTCATTTTCTGGAGATCGTCATCTCCACCCTTGTCCTTTCCGGCACCAGCGTCATGGTCCGGGTCGAGCAATTCTTTCTCGTCCTGAGAAAGGCTGTCAATCTCATCCATGAGATTGTTGAGACTCTCTGCGACCTTCTCCGAATTTTCGTTATCCGCGAAAATCGGAAGAGGCTCCCCAGACTCCCCGCCACCTTCACCGCCTTGCTTTTTGGCAAGGAGCTTGAGCAGATTCATGGCCTGCTCGAGCGGCGAAGCGCCGGGGTACTTTTCCAAATCAATCGTCTGCAGAAAATCGCAGACGTTTTGATGGTATCGCAGAGCCGCTTCCAGTTTCTCTGCGATAATTGCTTGACGATCCTTGGTGTAGCCACCTTTAGCCAACTTCCAATCGCCATCTTTATCAGCGGCAGGGAGCGTGGCTTCCACGCGATCCGCCACCAATTGACGATAACTCGACGGCGAGCAGATTGCTCCGCCTGCCGCGAGATTGCAGATGTCAGCCACGAGGTCCCTTGAAAAGGACTTCTGTCCGACCTTGTTCGCCATATCCCGCATCTCCTGAGCCGAAGGGCTGAGGTAAGTAGCGGGTGGCGATGTGCGAAAAGTAAATTGCATGGTCGGTTCCTTTCAATTGAACCATCAAATGATTTGCTTCTGTTTCGTCCTTTCGGACTCATCAGTCAGAGCACACACTCTGATACAGAGAAGGTTTTTTTATCAAGAAAACCTTCAGAAAAAACTCGTTTAACCTTTGTGACTGATTATCCACTCCTTATCAGTCAATGAGTGACTCTCGGTGGAGAGAGTTTTTCCGCTAAAAGCGGGTATTATCCAAGGCCAACTTTTGCGCCTTGGTGATGTTTTCGCCCGCACTGTCGCGCAAACGCTTGCGGCGATCAGCCAGGCCGTCCGTGACCTTCAACGAGGCTATTTCATCTTGAAATGCCACGAGTTTCTTGGCCACCTGCAACGCCTTGATCGGCGTAGCAGTCCCGTTGAGCTCGGCCAGCACCGTTGCTAGCTTTTCCTCTGCGATGGTGAGCTTCTGCTCAGCGGTCGCCCGTTCCATCGCGGCGTCCAAATCCTTTTGAATGGTCTCAGCGAGACCTTCTAACCCGGGTAGAAAGCGAAGATCGGTGAGATCCTGCTTTTCCACCTCCTTGGCGCCACGCATCATCGCTGATGCCTGGCATACTTGGAAAGCGTGCACTGCCGTTCGAGGGGAGACGAAATTCCCCTGAGATGTGGCGCTAGCCAAGATCTCGGCCAGAACGGCTTTGAAACCGTTCAAAGCTGGTCCGTCCAACCGCCGGGCAACCTTCTCGAACATGGACAAATAGCTCTTTGCAGAGTAATCTTTCCACTTGAGATTCAGTTGTAGCGGGAAGCGCTCGATGAGCGCGTGGGCGGCGGGCCCGAGATCCGAAATCTCATTTGGCTCTTTGTTCGTGAGACAAATGATAATCTCGGTCCTCATTTTGAACCGCTGTGAGCCATTCCTTAGCTCCTTGGCGGTCAGGACGTCTTTGAGGGCGAGGAGAACCGACGCAGGTGCGTCGAACAGTTCCTCAAACACCGCGACGCGGTGATTGAGGAAACTCTTTTCCGGATAGTACTCGAGAATTTTCTCTTCCTCGAGTTTCCGGAAGTTAAGTCCGCCAAAAAGGCGCGACTCGTCCATTCCTTCCCCAAAGAACTGGTAGAAGGCCTCGGCATCCATGCCAAGTCCGTCCACCACACTTTTGACCATCTCAGACTTTCCGTGACCGGCCGGTCCGAAGATGATGATGTTCTTCTTCCCCGTGAAGCCCAAAGCCAACACACGAGCGATCTCTTCCGTGAAAACGAACATCGCGGATAGAGCCGACATAATCTTCTGAAACATTGCAAACCTCCTTGACCCGATTGTTGGGTCTTGGATTAGGCTTGCCCTGGAAGGGGCAAGCAATTTCTTGTTTGTCCCTTACCATGGGCAACCCACGGCTTGGATCTCTGTAATCGTACAGAGAAAACTACTTACAATAGTTTATAAGCAATTCTCTCTGTGCGGTTCCCTTCTTTCAAATCACTAAACTGTGCATTTTACCATTCTGAAGATCTACTATAAAATAAATTAGTAGTCAGTGATGGGTAGACTCGTCCCTAAATAAACTAATGATTTGAAAGAAGAGATCAAGCAGACTCGGTTAAAAACCGGGCCTGCTTGATAAAAAACCGTGCTAATCGCGGATCCGTCCGCGGTGCGCGGTCTTGCCGCGGGGCGTTTTCGCCCCGTGCTTGGGATGGCGTCCGATGCGGACGCCATCATAGACCCTCCCGCTTCGGGCATTGCCCCGCGCGGGAGGCGCGATGGCCTCCAACTTCAGGAGACCATCGTAGTCCCCCAAATTACCATCAACCGAATTAATCTTTTTTGCCATGTTTGCTCCTTTTGTTGCGGGTCATGGCTGACCCTTGAAAAAAAATTACCTCAAATTTTCTTCTCTCAAGGCACAATAGAATATTATGTTCTGAGAGAAGAGGATCGACGACATAGTGTGCGTCGATCCAAAATTTTTAGTGAATTTGAAAGGTATTCACCAAACCCATTGTGCAAGCCGATTGGCTTTAGAATTGGGCGTGCACTCGCCCAGAGTCTTTTGCGCCGACCGCAAAGTTTTTGCACTTTGCCTGTCGAGCATTGGGTCAAGACTCAACCCAAATTCGTTTCAGCACACACAAACCGGTGTGCTTTTCGGCGCGTAGGCATCGTGCCTACGACTTCTTTCCGCCTTTGGCAAAGCGGCTCTGACACGCCGCGCGATCGCGGCGATTCGCCTCTTGCCGTTTTTTCGCCTCTTGCCGAATACTTTCGGCCTTGGCGACTTCCGCGTCCTCCTGCGCGACCGAAGTGGTCGCGCGCTTGAGGGTTTCCACGACGACGTCGTGGAAACGGCTCACGCGCGTAATGCGCGCGAGGAACACGCGGAGAATTCCGGCCGCCCACCGTGGCGAAACCGGAGCCCCCTTGACCTCGCCACGAATGGCGATGGCCACGTCGAACTCTTCCCTACGAAAGAGTTCGACGGCCTCTTTCTTGCGGTCGTTCTGGAAGGCCTCTTCCTTGCGGTCGGCCATCCTAGCCTCGACCTCCGCTATTGCCGCGGCGGTCCGCTCGGCCGCCACCGCAATAACTGCGGGGTCGGCCTGGACTGCGGCAGAGTGCTGCCTCTCCTCGATGCGGAGCACCGCTGCCATCCAGGCCGCTTCCTCGAAAATTTCGAGGACGTGCCCGGCGCCCTGAAGCGCCTCGTACGCCGCCACGATGGCGGAGTCATTCTGGACCGGTGCGACAACGGTGCTGATGAAATTGTTCATGTGGTATCCTCCTTATACGAAGACAATCGTCTGATTAGTGCGGAAATCCCGCACTATAATCATGAGACTGCCATTCGCGAATACCGCGCAACATTGAAATTTTTCAATGCTCTGCGGTATTAACGAAATATTTGATTTTTCTACAAATATATGTTATAGTTTTAATCCACCCAGCTCTTTACACTTTTTCGAAAGGCAGATGTATGTATTATGAATGCCCAAAATGATGATTTGGATTTTTCTCTGGCCATCACAGGCTGGAAAGTTCTATGTCTGGAGGCTCATACCAATCAATCTAGAGCCGAACTCGTCTGGCAACCCACGCAAGATCTTTTGAATGAAATGGCATTAAATGCCACTTTACCGATCACCTGTTTTGCTGGGAAATATTACATGTTCCCGGACGATTCAGATGGCGCTGTAGTCAACCTTTTCTTTCTTGGGGTAAACCGTAAAGTCGCCTACTTGGGAACGATGTTTGACGCAACTGCCTATCGCCTTGATAAAATCTTGGAGATAAGCCGTTTGTCGCTCATCAATCCTAGTCTTGCCCAAAGACTTGGAGAAACAAACTCGGAAACAATAGTGCGTGACGCGCATTTTTGTAAAATTCCGGTGAGCACTGATCTTGATGATCTTGCCACCGCAACTTTGGCGGTGCGCCGATACCTTACAGTTCGTGCGCCAAAACTTGCAAGTTATGACATTAACTGGCTACCTCACCAAGAAGGAATCCGACTTGAAAGTCATATCCGCACAGAAGCGGAGAAAGTCGCAACAAGACCGTCGTTCAGAGATCGCCTATTGGCAACTGCCCAAGACGAACTTGAAACGTTAGTCTAACTCTTATCCCCGTAGGCCTTTGTGCTTGCGGGGAATTTTTTATCTCTTTGAACTCTCCATTATATAATGCAGAGCTCAAAAGATAAGAGGAGTCCGGAAAACCGTCCGCATCCTCTTTCTAAACCGGGCATCCTTGCCCTTATTTTTTTTAAGCGCAAGCCGTCATGGCTCGCATTGTCCGGCGCTGTTGGCGCTGATGAGCCGCGGCTTCCTGCCGCTTGCTCATAAGTTCTTCGGCAATCGTTGCCGCCAAATCGCGCCGCTCGTCAGCGTTTTCAATGGCCACCGGCGTGACGATAACGTCAGCCTTGTAGCCATTGAATTTTGACGGATTCGCCGTGACATCTAATGTCACGCGAACTCCGTAGAATTCAAACCAGGCATCCATGCCGTGCCAGTCCAGTGCGGATCCTGCCGCGCTGAAGAGGCACAACTCGGCCCAATTTTCCAAGCCGAGAGCTATAGCAACCTCCGAATGGAGGTCGCCCGCCCATCCCTCCGGCTCCGCCGGATTCCAGGGCTGGTGATTCCTCACAAGACTCCAAGCCATCATGGCTTGAGAGTAAGGCACATACTGGCGTGCCCTGGCGCCTTCCCCAACCTTGGGGAAAGTGTCGGCCTCAAGAAGGCCACCAGTGTATCCGTTCATGGCAACCTCCTTTTTGAGAGCCATGCGAATTTGTATCGCCCCAAATTCATGG
>SICT01000052.1 GCA_009691315.1 Candidatus Uhrbacteria bacterium
ATATGAATATCTGCGTCATCTTAAACTCCACGAGTTGCGGCTGTCATTCATAGCTATACAGTTTTAATAAGTCCAAACATGACTGTGGATCCTTTCTCGAATACTGCCAATGTTCTCAACAGCATGTCCATCTATAAAGTTTGATGATCAGCCCGCGGAAGGGATCGGCTATCGTTCCTTGCCAGAATAGGGAAAATCCCGTATCCTCGATACACATTTTTTAATCGCATGGATCACGGGAATGTCATTATCCGCTTTAGCGGTGTCACCTATGGGTACGATGAAGAAAAACCACTCCTTGAGGAAGTGGATTTTTCGGTTCGGGAAAATTCTAAAATAACGGTCATGGGACAGAATGGAGCGGGGAAGAGTACGATTTTTAAATTGCTGACCGGTGTTCTTAAACCCACGGAAGGACAGATCAGTATTCAACAGGGCGCGAGTATTGCCACGGGTCTTCAGGTTCTTGCGCGTGAACGGATGAACGATACCGTCTGCGAATTTTTTGAGCGGGCTTTTTTTGAAAAGAAATATGATTTAGATCATCGCATTGCCATGGTTCTTGAGGCGGTTCATTTGCAGGCGCCATTGGATAAAAAAATCGGTGAATTTTCTGGTGGCCAACAGGCGCGATTGTTGTTGGCTTACGCGTTGATTCAAGAACCCGATATTTTATTATTGGATGAACCGACAAATAATTTGGATAAGGAGGGGATTGAGCATCTGACCGGATTTTTAGTGATGTATCCAAAAACGGTGTTGGTTATTTCTCATGATGCGGATTTTTTAAACGCGTTTACCGAGGGCGTTTTGCATCTGGATGCGTACACGCGTAAAGTTGAGCAATACGTTGGAAATTATTTTGATGTGGTGGAAGAAGTCGCGGCAAAACTCGAACGTGATCGGATGAAAAATGCCCGGCTCTTAAAAGAAATTCAAGATCGCAAGGATAAAGTGAATTTTTTTGCGAATAAAGGAGGAAAGATGCGTAAGCTTGCCAGTAAGTTGCGCGAACAGGTGGAGGATGCGGAGGAGAATATGGTGGAGGTGCGTCGGGATGATAAAACGATTCGTGATTTTTCGATTCCGGCCCAGGAATATAGCGATGCACTCGTTAAAATTTCTTCTGTACGGGTGATTCGTGATCATGCTCCGCAGGAGGCAGACGTTGATTTTGTTATTCGAAAACGCGATCGCTTGCTGGTGTCTGGTCCAAATGGGATTGGGAAGAGCACTCTGCTTCGCTCGCTTGCAGAGGGAAAAAATCCCGGAGCAACGATCGGTGAGGATGTGCGCGTGGGTTATTATCGTCAGGATTTTAGTGGTCTGGATTTTGATGCCACTGTTTATGACGAACTGGAAAAGGTGATGGAAAAACCCTCGAATGAAGGTTTGCGTGCCGCAGCTTCTGAATTTTTACTCACCTCTGATTTGCTGAAAAATAAAGTCGGTTCATTATCTGAAGGACAGAAAGGACTTTTATGTTTTGCCCGTTTTGTTCTTCAATGTCCAGGACTGCTCATCCTCGACGAACCAACCAATCATATTAACTTTCGCCATCTTCCCGTCATTGCCCGCGCCTTACAGGAGTATAAGGGCGGCATCATCATGGTGAGTCACATGCCAGAATTTATTCAAAAAATTTCTTTTACCCAGTATTTGGATCTTGAGAGGCTTGGTTAGTTTGCGGCGGCAGATATTCCGGCCAATCGTCCTGTGGCCCACGAAGAGGAGAGATTGTAGCCACCGGTAAAGCCATCGATATCGAGGATTTCTCCCGCGAAAAAGAGTCCGGGGCAGATGAGTGATTCCATGGTTTTTGGATCGACTTCTTTGAGATTGATTCCACCAGCGGTGACAAATTCATCACCTGCTCCACGACCAATCACTTGCAGGGGAATATGTTTGAGCCACGTCGCGATACTAAGTAATTCTGTTTTGGAAAGTTCGTTGGCGCGTTTTTCTTTTATTTTCAATTCTCGTACGGCAATTTGAGCGAGTGATTTAGGAATAAGAAATGAAAGAACATTTTCCGATTGTTTTTTTGGCGCTTGTAATGTCGCGTCCGCTAAACGTGTTCGCAGATCTTCCAGAGTGCCTTCAGGAAAAAGATCAATGGAAATTTTTATGGGATGCGCGGGGTCAAACTTTTCAAATGCAATCAGTGAGGAAAGAGCAAACGTTGCTGGACCGCTGATACCTTTATGAGTAAATAAAAATGGTCCGGTGAAATGTGCTTTGGACGATGTATTCGCGGAGATCTGTGCACTCGTGAAGCTCAATCCGCTCACTTCGGCTGGCCAGGTTTCGCGTGTAGTAAATGAGCTGAGACTTGGGGCAAGCGCCGTGATGGTGTGACCAAGAGAAATGGCAAATGCATACCCGTCTCCGGTCGAACCTGTTTGTCGATAGGCTTGACCGCCCGTCGTTAAAATCACTCGATCAACCGTTAATGGTTGCGGATGGTTCTTGATCTGAATGAAGAAACCTGATTCTGTTTTTTCTATGCGTTGGACATTGGCACGTAATAAAATATGGATGCTTGAAGATCGAAACAGGTCTGCAAACACACGAACGACATCATTCCCGTCATCAGAGCAGGGGAAGACACGCAAGTCATCCTCTGTTTTTAACGGAACGCCGTGATCTTCAAACCATTCAAAAATAGCTTCTGGCGGAAAGGCATACATGGCCGAGGAGAGAAATTTTCCTCCGCGCGGATACTTGGTCAGTACGGTCCGCACATCACGAACACCGGTCACGACATTGCATCGACCGCCCCCGGAAATGATCACCTTTTTCCCCAGCCCATCATTTTTTTCTAGCAAAAAAATTTCCTCAGACGGATTCGTCTCCCGCGCCATTTCTGCGGCCATGAGCCCAGCCGCGCCCCCACCGACCACCGCAATCTTCATTTTATTTAGGCTCCAGATTTTTTCGTTTCTCTGTCGGCCCGATCGGATAAGATCAATTGTTTTAATCGAGGGTCCATATCGTCAGTCACTTTGAGATGTCTGGGATGAACACTGTCACTGTACACATCGTCACTGTTGAGAGGTAAAATAAAAACATTCCCAGCTTCTGGATGAGATCCTGAATTTACCTTAATCCCTTGAGCCTCAAATTTTTCAATCAATTCATCTATGGGAGTGACAAAAGGATTTCCATCTTCTGTCGCTTTTATTTCTGCGTAATATTTTTCGTCCAAACCTTTGAATGGAAACCCTTCACGTTTTTCACTTAGTTCCTTGGCTAAAGGAACACATTCCTCTCTCGTCATTATTCTACTTTCTGGCTTTGGTGGTTTTTCCATATAGTCGTTTCGTTCTTTAGAGTTAATTAAGGGGTATGTTGCTCTGTGATTGTAAGCGGTAATCTATAATAAAGCTAATTTTTCATCCATCGGTTTCAAAGCAGGGCTAGGATGGTATACTTTTTACATGAAGAAACTATGGGGTTTGGCCGTAGCTTGTTTGATTCTGCTCCCAGCATTTTTTTCTTTTGCCGCCGTTCAAGATGAACAGGCCTCCCTCCAACAGCAGTTAAAAGATATTGAGACACAGATCGTTCAATATCAAACAGAGCTGAAGGTGATTGGCGGGCGGAAAAATACATTGCAGAATAAAATTGATGCGCTGAAAAAACAACAAGCAACGCTGGTGCTTCAGATTAAGGCCGCCTCCTTGCAGGTTGCGCGGGTGAACGAACAATTGGTTGTGACCAAGGCTTCTTTGCAGAAAAATACGACAAAGCTTGGGGAACTCCAGGATCATTTAGCGCAGCTCATTCAAATTTTGGAATCTGCTGACCACCAATCACCGATCTTGATGTTATTTTCTGATCACACCCTGTCGGATTTTTTTGCGGAACAACAGGCGTATGAAAATATTATCTCTGAACTTGGAGTGATTACCAGCAGTACCCATCAGATTCAGCATCAACTGTCACAACAGCAAGTACAACTGGCAGATGAACAGGAAGAAGCGACGCATCATCTGTCTATTCAGCAGGAGGCTCAACAGAAATTGTTAAATTCTCTTGGTCAGCAAAAAACCTTGCTGCAAGAAACCAAGGGGCAGGAGAGCGCATATCAGTCACAGCTCGCAGATGCCGCAAAACAAGCAGCCACCATTCGCGGACGGTTGTATGATCTGCTTGGAACAGCTAAGAAAATTACCTTTGGTGATGCCGCAAAAATCGCGCAATCCATTTCTGTCCAAACCGGTGTGCGGGCGGCGTTTCTTCTCGCCGTTCTCACGCAAGAGTCCAATTTAGGGAGAAATGTCGGGACCTGCAATCGTGCCTCTGATCCGCCAGAAAAACATTGGCGAGCGATCATGAAACCTGAGCGGGATCACGCGCCGTTTGAAACGATCACAAATGAACTTGGATTGGATATCGATACGACAGCCGTCTCTTGTCCCATGCGTGACAAAAATGGCAAACAACTTGGCTGGGGCGGGGCTATGGGTCCGGCACAATTTATTCCGTCGACCTGGATGGGCTACAAGGCTCGAGTCGCAGCTTTTTCCGGTAAGACCACGGCGAACCCTTGGGACATTCGGGATGCCTTTATTGCAGCTGCCTTAAAATTAAAAGCCGATGGAGCGGGGAGCGAGAGTGGGGAGTGGGCTGCGGCCATGAGATATTTTTCTGGCGGGACAAATCCTGCCTATCGTTTTTATGGAGACAATGTTATAGCCACAGCCACGCAGTATCAAAAAGATTTAGATCAGATCAAATAATTTAAAGATTAAATAATAAAATAGTAGAATGTGGCGAGATGATACTATTGACAAACAGCCAATTTTCTGGTATCGTAAGCTGTTTCTGGAATAAAACCCTACCTGGTTAGCCGAATCCATCGGCTCACCCCAGGAGTTTTATTCCTGGGTTCTTTCACCCATCACACCCAACCCGTTCGTCCACTCAACTCAGGAGGCCCCTCATGCGCACGCGACTGCTCCCGATCCTGTCCCTGTTCGCACTCTGCACCATCGGATGCGCCGGCACCATGCACGCAACGACCGTCCCACACCGGCCGGAGTACCGACTCGTCGTCAAGGCGCCGAAGGCGATCATCGGCAACCTCGACCCCAAGGAGTACACCTTCACGATCGTCGCGAAGGCGTGGGGCGACAAGCCGAGTGACTACTCGTTCGACGAGACCACCCCGGCGTACTGCATCCTCCGCGGGAACGAGCTTGCGTGCCTGATCTCGGTTCACGAGATGAACGCGAAGTTCGAGCTGGAAGCGCATCACATCCAGCCCGATCCACGGTCGATCCCGGAGGCCCAGCGTATCGAGCTGGCGCAGATCGGTCTCGGTTTCGTCGGGGTGATCTATAATCCGATCCAGGAATTACGGATCGGATTCATGGGTTACGACGCTACGTTGACCGGGATGGGGGAGATGGAGTCGATTGATCTTGATCCAGACCCTCCTTATCCTCACAACAAAACGATTGCTATCGATCTTCCAACGATCGCTTGCGTGGATCCCAAACATTGCGCAGCCGCCTGGCCGACTCCCGCAGGGAATGTTCTCTTCGCAGTCATGAACTGCGCGCCATAGCCCCCTGGCCTCAGGTTCCTTGCTTCTTCACCCGCTCGAGTCATCTCGGCGGATTTTTTTTCATCACCCCTTGCTTTTTTTCAAAAATAAGCGTATGGTGCGGGAACTCTAAATAACAATGTCAATCAAAAACCTTATGTATAAATCCAATCGCGATAGTGGATCAGACCGCAGAGGTGGTAGCAAAAAAATTGGTGGGGGAAATTTGTGGGATAAAGGATCTCGTGGGGGATCGTATGGCCGAGGTGGTGGAGGGAGAGCCGCCATGCATGGAGCTATTTGTGGCATGTGTCATAAGCCCTGCGAAGTGCCATTTATGCCAAACGGCAAGAAACCAGTGTATTGCGCCAGTTGTTTTAGAAAAAATGAGCGCGGCGAGTCTCATGCTTTTGAAGACCGCCGAGCTTACTCTAAACCAGAATATGCCACGAAACAGGAGTCGTCAGGCACAGCAAATTTTAATGAACAATTCAAAGTCCTGAATGAAAAATTAGATGCAATTATAGAAGCATTAAATGATTAAGGCTTAAGCTGAGAAAAAAGATATTAAGGAGTGCATATGTTTTCGGAGAATCCTATCGCGCAAGCGCAGACACCTGAGGGTGTCACCAGCATGTGTGATAAAGCTCTGACTCGCGCGCGCCAACTTCAGGATGAGATTCGAGAGCTTGCCAGCGCGGAAAAGAGTGCTCTCACATGGGAGACCACATTCGGGGCATTTGATGAGATCGCTCGTGCAGTGGGCGAAGCATTACAAGTGCCTCAATTAATGATGGTCGCGCATCCGGATGCTGATGTGCGTCAAGCGGCCATGGCCTGTGAACCGAAAGTGAACGCCTTTACTTCCGCGCTTTTTATGGATGACCAGATTGAGGTCACTTTAAAACATTTCGCCGACCGCGCGACGGAAACATCACCCGTGCATCTTCGTTTTATGGAGCACGTTCTACGCGATTATCGGCGTAATGGATTGTCACTAGATCCGAACGGGCGAGAAGAGTTGCGGCTTTTAAATGAGAGGATCACGATGGTTGGTCAGCAATTTGAAAAACATTTGGCTGAAAATACTAGATGGATTGAGATCGTTCCAGAACAGCTTGCGGGGCTTCCTGTCTTTTATGTGGCGAATCATCCTACGAATGAACAGGGAAAGATTCGTATCACGACAGATTATCCTGATTTTGTGCCATTCATGCGTTACGCTCATGATCGTCAAGCCGCGCGCGCTCTTCACGTAGAATCGCACAATCGAACGGCAAAAGAAAATTTGCCTTTATTGGATCAACTCATTGAATTACGCCATAAGAAAGCCAAGCTTCTCGGATATCCCACGTGGGCGGATTATGTGCTTGAGACACGCATGGCGAAGAGCGCCATAAATGTGAAGCGTTTTCTTGAGGATTTGCACATCGCGATCAAACAAAAACGCGAAGAGGAATTTATTTTATTTCGTGAAGCGGGTGTGTCTATGGGTATTCCAAACGGTGAACCAATGTTTTCATCGGATACTTCCTATCTTGAAGAGATCATTTGCAAAAAACAATTTCAACTCGATTCACAAAGGGTGAGCGAGTATTTTGAAATTTTAAATGTGTTAAAAGGAATTTTTGAGATGACAAAACGACTCTACGGTCTTTCTTTCGAACGCACGCAGATAACAACTTGGCACCAGGACGTTCAGGCGTTTGATGTGCAGGAGACTTCAGGAGAGATCATCGGACGGGCCTATCTTGATCTGTATCCGCGCGATCAAAAATATAAACACGCCGCGGTGTTTGGATTACGTGACACGTTGAGACAAGCGGATGGAGCACGCGTTCTCCCCATCGCTGCCTTGGTGTGTAATTTTTCAAAACCCGGCGCATCTCCGGCGTTGTTGAGTCACGAAGAAGTGACGACTTTTTTTCACGAATTCGGACATCTCCTACATCATCTTGTAAGTACGTGTGAGCTGGCCTCATTTTCTGGAACAAATG